>NZ_JBWKQM010000009.1:0-302302 GCF_059418745.1 Rhodoferax sp. GW821-FHT07F03 | reverse complement strand
TGCCGTGGTCAACGTGACCGATCGTGCCCACGTTGACGTGGGGCTTGGTGCGCGTGAACTTTTCTTTTCCCATTTTTCAATTCTCCAGAAAGAGCTTTTCCCGTGTGAGGTTTAACGTCTGCACAATGTTGCTGGATCGCCTCGCACGGGAACAAGGCGGCACACTGTCGCAGACAGGGGATTCAAGGCCCAGCCGCTTAACGCGACGGGCCTGACTTCAACTTACTTGGCGCGGGAAGCCATAATGGCTTCGGACACGTTACGAGGAGCTTCGCTGTAGTGCTTGAACTCCATCGTGTACGTGGCGCGGCCTTGCGACATCGAACGCAGTGTGGTGGAGTAGCCAAACATTTCGGACAGCGGAACTTCAGCCTTGATGGCCTTGCCGCCACCAACCATGTCATCCATACCTTGGACCATACCGCGGCGGCTGGACAAGTCGCCCATCACGCTACCGGCGTAGTCTTCAGGAGTTTCGACTTCCACAGCCATCATCGGCTCCAGAATCACGGGGCCGGCCTTGCGGCAGCCTTCCTTGAAACCGAAGATCGCGGCCATCTTGAACGCGAGTTCGTTCGAGTCCACATCGTGGTACGAACCGAAGTGCAGCGTGACCTTGACGTCCACCACAGGATAGCCAGCCAACACGCCTTGCGTAACGGCTTCGTGGATACCCTTTTCAACCGCAGGAATGTATTCGCGAGGAACCACACCGCCCTTGATCGCGTCGACGAACTCAATGCCCTTGCCGGCTTCGTTGGGTTCAATCTTCAACACCACGTGACCGTATTGGCCCTTACCACCGGACTGACGCACGAACTTGCCTTCGGCATCTTCGATCGTCTTGCGGATGGTTTCGCGGTAAGCCACCTGGGGCTTGCCGACGTTGGCTTCCACGCCGAATTCACGCTTCATGCGGTCGACAATAATTTCCAGATGCAACTCGCCCATACCAGCGATCAGCGTTTGGCCGGACTCTTCGTCGGTCTTCACGCGGAACGAAGGATCTTCCTGGGCCAGACGTTGCAAGGCAATACCCATTTTTTCCTGGTCGGCCTTGGTCTTTGGCTCCACGGCCTGGGTAATCACAGGCTCAGGGAACACCATGCGCTCCAGGGTTACCACGGCGGTTGGATCGCACAGGGTTTCACCGGTTGTCACGTCCTTCAAGCCCACGCAAGCAGCGATGTCGCCGGCGCGGATTTCGCTGACTTCTTCACGGTTGTTGGCATGCATTTGCACGATACGACCGATACGCTCTTTCTTGCCACGGATCGGGTTGAAGACGCTGTCGCCCTTTTGCAGCACGCCGGAATAGACGCGCACGAAGGTCAACTGGCCCACAAACGGGTCGGTCATCAGCTTGAATGCCAAGGCGGAGAACTTTTCGCTGTCGTCGGCTTGACGCACGACGGGAGCGTCGTCTTCGTCCAGGCCGCTCACAGGTGGAATGTCCACCGGCGAAGGCATGAATTCGATCACGGCGTCCAACATACGCTGCACGCCCTTGTTCTTAAAGGCGGTACCGCAGTACATGGGCTGGATTTCGCTGGCGATGGTACGCGTGCGGATGCCCAGCTTGATTTCATCTTCGGTCAAGTCACCTTCTTCGAGGTACTTATTCATGAATTCTTCGGATGCTTCAGCAGCCGCTTCGACCATCTTCTCGCGCCACTCCTTGGCTTGAGCCAGCAACTCTGCCGGAATTTCCTGGTATTCGAACTTCATGCCCTGAGAAGCTTCATCCCAGATGATGGCTTTCATCTTGATCAGGTCGACCACACCGGTGAAGTTTTCTTCGGCGCCGATTGGGATCACCATGGGCACAGGGCTGGCCTTCAGGCGCAGCTTCATCTGGTCCACAACCTTGAAGAAGTTGGCACCGGTACGGTCCATCTTGTTCACAAAGGCCAGACGTGGCACTTTGTACTTGTTAGCTTGGCGCCAAACAGTTTCGGACTGGGGCTGCACGCCGCCCACAGCGCAGTACACCATGCAAGCACCGTCCAGCACGCGCATCGAGCGCTCGACCTCAATCGTGAAGTCCACGTGACCGGGGGTGTCAATGATGTTGATGCGGTGTTCAGGCAAGGACGTGTCCATACCCTTCCAGAAGCAGGTGGTGGCCGCCGAGGTAATCGTGATGCCACGCTCTTGCTCTTGCTCCATCCAATCCATGGTGGCCGCGCCGTCGTGCACTTCACCAATCTTGTGGTTCACGCCGGTGTAAAACAGAATGCGCTCGGTGGTGGTGGTCTTGCCGGCGTCGATGTGCGCGGAGATACCAATGTTGCGATAGCGCTCAATGGGGGTATGGCGAGCCATAGTTCTCTTTCGTTAAAGCCACAAGCCCGCCATCCGCCGAAGGGTGGTGCGGGCTTGTAAGCTTGAGATGGAAGGGTTGCTTAGAAACGGAAGTGCGAGAAGGCTTTGTTGGCTTCAGCCATACGGTGCACTTCGTCACGCTTCTTCATGGCACCGCCACGACCTTCGGTGGCTTCCATCAGTTCGTTGGCCAAACGCAGGGACATGGATTTTTCACCACGCTTGCGAGCGGCTTCCTTCAACCAGCGCATGGACAGAGCCAAACGACGGACAGGGCGCACTTCGACTGGCACTTGATAGTTGGCACCACCAACGCGGCGGGACTTCACTTCAACCATGGGCTTGACATTGTTGATCGCCAAGGTGAAGGCTTCCAGCGGATCTTTGCCTGGGTTCTTCTTTTCAATGAAATCGAGAGCGCCATAAATAATGCGCTCAGCGATTGCCTTCTTGCCGCCTTCCATGATCACGTTCATGAATTTGGACAGCTCAACATTGCCGTACTTGGGATCCGGCAGGATTTCACGTTTAGGGACTTCGCGACGACGTGGCATTTTTCACCTCTTAATTGCTTCAGTTGGCGCCTTTTCGGGGCACCGCAAAAACCATTTTGGTTTTCACTTACTCGACCCAAAACACGGGTCACTACGTTGCATCACCGCGCCACGCGGGAAACAACACCTTTTACTTCTGAAAAACCAGGACTTACTTAGCCTTTGGCTTCTTCGCGCCGTACTTGGAACGCGATTGCTTGCGGTCTTTCACGCCTTGCAAATCGAGCGAACCGCGCACGATGTGGTAACGCACACCGGGCAAATCCTTCACACGGCCGCCGCGCACCAGCACAACGCTGTGCTCTTGCAGGTTGTGGCCTTCGCCGCCGATGTAGGAGATGACCTCAAAACCGTTGGTCAGGCGCACTTTGGCAACCTTACGCAGAGCGGAGTTAGGCTTTTTAGGCGTCGTGGTGTAGACGCGGGTGCAAACGCCACGGCGCTGCGGAGAATTTTGCATCGCAGGGCTCTTGGACTTGATCGTTTCGACCTCGCGTCCCTGACGTACTAGCTGGTTAATGGTTGGCACTAAAGCCTCCTTGACAAAGAAAACGTCCCTAAACGTTTAAAACTAACAGAAAACGTGAATCCCTTCGGAAAGTTCCGAAAAGCCTTCGAGTATAGCTTTTTGAATCAGCGAGTGCAAACCTGCTGTTGTTTTAACAAGTTTGCATGCACTCACTTATGAGAATTACTTGATCCACAAACGAATGGAATCCCAGGCCCGGCCCAGAATGCCGGCCTGCTCCACACCGTCCAAGGCCAGCAAAGGCACGGTTTGCAGGGTTTGGTCGCCCAAAACCACCTTCAAAGAGCCCACGGCCTGGCCCTTGGTGAAAGGCGCCACCAGGGGATCGGGGCGCTGGATTTCGGTTTTCACCTTGGCGGCGCTGCCGGCGGGCACGGCCACCACCACGGCTTCGGGACGGCCCAGCTTGACGGTGGCGTCCTTGCCCTTCCAGACATTCGGCGTGACCACGGCCTGGTTGGCGTCAAACAGTTTGACGCCTTCGTAGGCGGTGTAGCCCCAATTCAGCAGCTTTTGCGATTCGTTCAGGCGGGCGTTTTCGCTGGCAGTACCCAGGACGATGGTCAAGATGCGGCGGCTACCAAGGTTCGGGAAGTCGCGCTTGGCAGTGGCAATCAGGCAGTAGCCGGCGGCATCGGTGTGGCCGGTCTTCAGGCCGTCCACGGTCGGGTCACGGAACAGCAGGCCGTTGCGGTTGTTTTCATTGCTGACGGGCGTACCGGGGTAGTGGTACTTCTTCATTCCGTCGTAATGCGCGTACTCAGGGAAGTCGCGCATCAGGCGGGTCGCCAGGATGCTCAAGTCGCGCGCGGTGGTGATGTGGCCGGCCTCGGTCAGGCCCTCGGGGTTGCGGTAGCTGGTGGCTTTCATGCCCAGGGCCTTGGCCTGCTGGTTCATCATCTCCACAAAATGCTCTTCCGTGCCGCCCACGCCTTCGGCCAGGGCCATGGTGGCGTCGTTACCCGACTGGACGATCATGCCCTTGATCAGGTCTTCCACCGGCACCTGCATCTTGGGGTCGATGAACATGCGCGAGCCGGGCATCTTCCAGGCCTTGATGCTGACCGGCAGGGTTTGCGTCAGGCTGAGCTTCTTGGTGCGCAGCGCGTCAAAGACCAGGTAAGCAGTCATCAGCTTGGTCAACGAGGCCTGCTCGACCGGCATGTCGATGTCTTTTTCCAGCAAGACCTGGTTGGCGGTGACGTCCAGCACCATATAGGCCTTGGCAGCGATTTCAGGGCCCGCCACCGGTTGGGCTGCAGCGAGCAGGGAAACAGAGGCCAACAAGGGTGCAGCAACAGCCTGCAAGAAGTATTTCATGGATGGGAATGAGAGAGTGAGAGATCAACAGGACGGGCGGCGCAGCAGCCACCCGGGTCAGGGGAAACCCCAAGTGCGACCCCTGGCAGGGCCGCAAAGTTTCATGTCTTCAGGTGGCGCAGCACCAGATTTTTCAACAGCGGCAATTGTCCGTGAAAAAAATGCCCGCCCGCGGGCACAACCGTCACAGGAAGTATCTGCGGCCGCGCCCAGTCCATGACGGAAGCCAGGGCGACGGTGTCATCCTGCTCACCATGGACGACCAAGGTTCGCTCATGCACGGCAGGTGGCAAGGTGGCTGCGGGTGCCCGCGCGGTGGAGGTGCCGACCAGCACCAGCTTTTCGACTGGACGGCTGTCCCACAGCGCCTGCACCGCGTGGGTGGTGACGAAGGCGCCGAATGAAAACCCCGCCAGGGCCAGCAGCTGGCCGGCCGGCGCCGTCTGCGCCACCACGGCCAACAGGTCTTCCATCTCGCCACGGCCTTCGTCGTGCGTACCGGCACTGGCACCGACACCGCGGAAGTTGAAACGCACAGCTGTCCAGCCGGACTGCACGAACGCCCGCGCAATGGTTTGCACCACTTTGTTGTCCATGGTGCCGCCAAACAACGGGTGTGGGTGGGCGATGACGGCAATGCCGCGCGACACGCCTGCGGGCGCGTCCTGCGCGGCTTCTATGGTGCCGGCGGCGCCGCTCAGGCTCAAACGCTGGGTCGATGCATTCACGGAATTACTACCAAATTGATAGCTTCCAGCGCAGGTAATACCTGCGCCAGAGGCCTAAAAAGCTTAAATCAACGGCCCAAGTGGGCTGGCGTCACCAAACGCTCCACCACCTTGCCGTTCTTGAGGTGCGACTCGACGATCTCGTCGATATCGCTCTCGTCCACGAAGCTATACCAGACCGCCTCGGGGTAGACCACGGCGACCGGACCGGCGGCGCAGCGGTCCAGGCAACCGGCCTTGTTCACGCGCACCTGGCCGGGGCCAGCCAGGCCCGCCTTCTTGACCAGCGCCTTGCAGCGGTCGAAACCGGCCTGGGCATTGTGGTGGGCGCAGCTGTCTTCGCCATTGGTGCGGTCGTTCAGGCAGAAAAAGATGTGGCGCCCGTAGTACGACCCAACGGGTGTATCGGGATTGGTGGTGTCAGTCATGGCGGTATTTTAGTTTTCCGCCGCAGGCCGGGCGATGCGGCCCACCACCACGGCCAGCGCCGCGTAGGGCCACAGCCAGCCCAGCCACTGCACCAGACCATTGAAACGGATGAACTTGCCCTGCTCCCAGGTTTGCAAAGTTTGGGCAAAGTAGGCGCTGGCCGGCGCCTGGTTCAGCACACCCAGGTGTACCGCCAGGGCCAGCAGCAACAGCGCCGCACAGGCCCGGCGCGGCACCCAGACCAGGACCACGGACACCGCCAAGCCGGCCCACAGACCCACGCGCACCGGCTGGGTCAGCCACTGCAGCGCATGAATGGGGCCATAGCTCAGACCGGCTGACACCGCCGCCGCCGCCAGGCCCAGCAGCAGAATCAACGGCGCAAACACCAGGCGCTGGCGTACCTGGCGCAGCACGCAATAGCCCAGCAAGCACGGAATCAACGCGCCCAACAGCACGCACAGCAGCTCGGCCCCCGGCACCAGGGGCTGCAGCTCGACATCACGCACCGGCAGCCAGTCCAGAAAAGGCGTGTCCACCAGCATCTCGGCCAAGCCTGCCTCAACCCGCTCCAGCACCTGGCCCAGCCCCAAAGGCACGGCGGCAGGGAATAGCAGGGCCACCGGCCAGAGCGCCAGCAGCACCAGTACATTGCGCGCATCGCTGACAAACCAGCGATCGCGGAAGCGGCTCCAGCGGTCAATCGCCCCCAGCCGCTCCAGCAGGGTCGCCACTACAGCCCCCAGCAACGCGCCGGCGCTGTTCAGTGCCCAGTCCACATTCGACGGCACACGCATAGGCAGATAACTTTGCAGCGTCTCCATCGCCTGGGACAACAAACAGGCCGCCAGCGTGGCCGCCAACACCGGCACCCGGGTACGGCCCGAACGCAGGCCGCTCAACGCCCACAAAAAACCCAGCGGGGCGTAGCCAGTAACGTTGATGGCCACGTCAAACCCGGTCCAGTATTTGGGCAGCGGGGCGGTCACAAAGAACCAGGGCGTGATGCCCTGGTCGCGCCAGCCGTCAAAGGGGTACAGGCTGGCATACACCACCAAGCCAACATACAACCAAGCTAGCGGCCAAGCCGAGGTCTTGTGCATCCCAGGACAGGCCCTCCAGGTTAAAAGGGTTTCACCACCACCAGAATCACGATGGCCAGCAACAACAGTACCGGCAGCTCGTTGAACCAGCGGTACCAGGTATGGCTACGCATAGGGGCACCGGCCCGCATCTTGCGCAACAGCACGCCGCATCCGTGGTGGTAGCCGATGACCAGCAGCACCAGGGTCAGCTTGGCATGCATCCAGCCATTGCCCGGGCCCCAGCCAATGCCATAGCCCAGCCACAGCCAGGCGCCGAACAACACCGCAGGCACCGCCAGCAAGGTGGTGAAGCGCAACAGCTTGCCCGCCATCAGCAGCAGACGCTCGCGCTCGGCCAGCGAGTCCGGCGGCACCATCGCCAGGTTGACGAAGATGCGTGGCAGGTAGAACAGGCCGGCGAACCAGCTGGCGATGAAAACGATGTGGAGGGATTTGATCCAGAGCATAGGCAGAGCATAGCGCTCAAAAAAATACCCCGGCCAGGGGCCGGGGTGCTAAGCCCGTGGGTCATGGACCGCTGGGCCCCGCTCAGGGAGGTAAAGCGGGAGGACGGCAAGCCGCCCCAGGAACAATTTAACAAAGCGGCACCAGCGGTTCAATAGGGCTTATCTGGATATGGCGGCGGTAAACAGCGAATGGGGCACAATTTTGGCCATGACCTCCTCCACCCCCTACGCCCCTTACCCCGCCGGCCGGCCGCGCCGCCTGCGCCGCGCAGCCTTTAGCCGCAACCTGGTGCGTGAAAACACCCTGACCGCCCACGACCTGATCTACCCGGTGTTCGTCCACGAGGGCACGAACCGCCGCGAAGCCGTGGCCTCCATGCCTGGCGTCGAGCGCCTGAGCCTGGACCTGCTGCTGCCGGTGGCCGAGGAATGCGTGAAGCTGCAAATCCCGGTGATGGCGCTGTTCCCGGTGGTGGACCAGTCGCTGAAGACCTACGGCGGCGAAGAAGCCTTCAACCCCGACGGCCTGGTGCCACGGGTGGTGCGCGAGCTGAAGAAGCGCTTCCCCGAACTCGGCGTGATGACCGACGTGGCACTGGACCCGTACACCAGCCACGGCCAGGACGGCCTGCCCGACGAGAACGGCTATATCCAGAACGAAGCCACCATCGCCGCCCTGGTGCAGCAGGTGCTGGCCCAGGCCGATGCCGGCGTGGACATCGTCGCCCCCAGCGACATGATGGACGGGCGCATAGGCGCCATCCGCCAGGCGCTGGAGGCGCGGGGCCACATCCACACCCAGATCATGGCCTACAGCGCCAAATACGCCAGCGCGTTTTACGGCCCGTTCCGCGACGCGGTGGGCTCGGCCGCCAACCTGGGCAAGAGCGACAAGAAGACCTACCAGATGGACCCGGCCAACACCGACGAGGCCCTGCGCGAGGTGGCCATGGACATCGCCGAAGGCGCGGACATGGTGATGGTCAAGCCCGGCATGCCCTACCTGGACGTGGTGCGCCGGGTAAAGGACGAATTCCGCGTGCCCACCTTCGCCTACCAGGTGTCGGGTGAATACGCCATGCTGCAGGCTGCCGTGCAAAACGGCTGGCTGGACCACGACCGGGTCGTGCTGGAGAGCCTGATGGCCTTCAAGCGCGCCGGTGCCGACGGGGTGCTGACCTACAGCGCCATTGCCGCCGCCCGCCTGCTCAAGGCACAGAACGCTTAAGCTCCTAAAATAATAGCAGCTTGCGCATATAAAACCAGCGCTAGCGGCCTATTTCTTATAAATATTTAACACCATGCGGATCTTCACAATTGTCGGCACCAGTGTGGTGGAGAACACCGCCCTACCTAGCGCACCGGTGCTGGGCGGCTACGTCTGGATCGCCTGTGCGCGGAGTGAATTTGAAGTCCAGCAAGCACTGCTGCAGTCCACGCTGCAACAGCTCTGCGGCCAGCAACTGGTGGATCTGCATGTGTCCGATTTGCTGAACAACCAGCTGCCGTCGCACTACGACTACACCTCGCAGTACGACCTGCTGGTATTCCGCCGGCTGGCGGCCGGCCCCAAGGAGGCCGGATCGGACGCGCCCGCCCTACCGCCAGGCCAGCCGATGAAGCGCGGCGGCCCGCCCATCCTGCGCCGCATCAACACCAACCCGGTGGGCTTTGCAGTGTTCGACCAAGTGCTGCTGACCGTGCACCCCAGCGATTGCGCGGTACGCGACAGCTATGCCGAGAAGCTGTTGGCCGCCACCTCCACCGAATTGCGGGCCACCGGCGCCCGCGTGCCCACCAGCCCGGCCGATTTGATGCTGCGCATCGTCAACACCATGGTCGATGGCTACCTGGACCTGCGCCGCGAACTGACGCGCCAACTGGACCACTGGCAAAGCGAGCTGCTCAAGCCCGGGGCCCGGTTCAGCAACTGGAGCGCGCTGCTGGACGCCCGGCTGACCCTGCACCAATTGGACGATGTGTGCGAAGAACAGCGCTCATCCATCCAGGACTGGATCGAGGCGGTAAAGACCTGGCCGGATGCGCAAGGCACGGCCGAGCTACGCGAACGCGAACTGCTGCAAGTGCGTAGCCGCGACGTGCTGGAACATATTGAACGGGTGGTGCACCATGTACGAAGGCTGGAACAAAGCGTGGAGACCGCCGTGCAGATGCACTTCAGCGTGCAGGGCAACCGGACCAACGACATCATGCTGACCTTGACGGTGCTGACCGCCATCTTCCTGCCGCTGAACCTGATTGCGGGCATCTTCGGCATGAACTTCGAGGTGATTCCCCTGCTGCACCGGCAGGGCGGCTTCTGGTGGGCCATGGGCGCGATGGTGGCCATCGCGCTGGGCATGGTGCTGCTGTTCTGGCGCAACCGCTATCTGGCCCGCACCGGCCGTTGAAGAGCCATCCCGGTCACGTAGCTAAACAGCGGCCAGCCGACTAAGGTCCAGCGCCTCCTTGGGCACCGGCCTGGAGAAGTAGTAACCCTGCGCCTGGCCAGCGCCCATGTCGCGCAACAAGGCCAGGGTTTCGGCGTCTTCCACCCCCTCGGCGACGACGCTCAGGCCCAACGATTCGGCCATGCGCACAATGGCCCGCACGATGGCGCGGCTGCGCGGGCTGGCGCTCAGCTCCAGGATGAAGGACTTGTCGATCTTCAGGCCGCTGAAGTGGTATTGGTGCACATAGCTCAGCGACGAAAAACCGGCACCGAAATCGTCCAGCACCACCGACACGCCGTTGTCCGCCAGGTGCTTCATGGCCTGGCGCGCCAGCTCGGGCTCGGCCACCAGGGCGCCTTCGGTCAGCTCCAGGCAAATACGCGAGGGCGCCACGCCGTATTCGGCCAACAGACTGAGCACTTCGCTAGAGAATTCGGTGCGGGTGATGCTGTAGCTGGAGCAGTTCACATGCACGGTCGGCCAGTGCGCATGCTCAGGCTGCGCCAGGATCGCCACCACGCTTTGCAGCATGTAGAAATCCAGCCGACCAATCAGGCGCAGGCCCTCCAGCGCCGGCAGAAACTGGCCAGGTGCCACGATATTGCCACCCGGCTGGTGCCAACGGATCAAGGCCTCCATGGCCACAATGGTGCCGCTCTGCACATCCAGGATGGGCTGGAAATACGGCAGCAATTCGTCCGTGCGTTTGAGCGCATTGCGCAGTGCGCTCTCCTGCTCCATCTGGTCGGACACTTCGCGGCGCACTTCCTGGCTGAACAGCGCATAGCTGTCGCGCCCCGCGTTCTTGACGCGGTACATGGCGGTATCGGCGTCGCGCAGCAGGTCGGCCGGCTCCTGGTGGAACTGGCTGTTGGCGCCGACCACGCCGACACTGCAGGATGAAAACACGGTGTGCCCATCGACATGGAACGGCAGGTCGAAGGCCTGCACGATGCGCTCGGCTATGGCCGCCGTCACATCCGGCGATGCGCCAAAAGCCAGCACCGCGAATTCGTCGCCGCCCAGGCGGGCCAGCAGATCGCTGTCGCGCATGCAGTGGCGCAGGCGCTCCGCGACCTGGACCAACAACAGGTCACCGCAGTGGTGGCCCAGGCTGTCATTGACCATCTTGAAGCGGTCGAGGTCGATGAACATCACCACCAGCTCCTGGCCATGGGCGCAGTAGGCCTGCCAGGCGCTGTGCAGGCGTTGCTGCAGGTGCGCGCGGTTGGGTAGCCCGGTCAGCGAGTCGTGGGCGTTTTCGTGCTGCAGCTTGGCATTGGCGTGGTCCAGCTCGCGCGTGCGGTCCTGCACCCGCGCTTCCAGCCGCATATTGGCGGTGTGGATGGCTTCGGCCGCGCTGCGGCGGGACAAGGCGGTGTCGATATGCCGGGACACAAAGGTCAGCAACTCCTGGTCGCGCAACGAGTAATGGATGTCGGCCGAATAGCTTTGCACCGCCAGCACACCGCGCACCGTGTCACCATCGAACAGCGGAATGCCGAGCCAGGAATAGGATATGTCGGTGCCCCGATGCGCAGCGATCTCCCCCAGGTCCTCTAGGCGAACGATGTCCTGGGGGGTGATCAGACAGGGCCGCCGCTGGCGGATGACGTATTCGGTCACACCCCGCTCGCCCCGCCGGGCCTTGGGCGGCAGATCCATAAATTCGTCCACGTAGTACGGAAAGGTCACCTCGGCGGTCGCATCGTCAAACAGCGCGATGTAGAAATTGCGGGCAAACAGCAGCTCACCCACGATGCCGTGCAGGCCGCGGAACAGCTCGGCCATGTCGCCCGGCTGGCTGGCCAACTCGGTGATCTGGAACAAGGCGCGCTGCAGGTGCTCGGCGCGTTCGCGATCGGCTACCTCGTGCCGCAGCGCGTCGTTCAGGGTGGACAGCTCCAGGGTGCGCCGGGCCACGGTTTCCTCGAGGTGCGCGCGATGCAGGATCCGGTCCAGCGCCATCGCCACGTGACGCGCCACCACCAGGAACAGCTCGCGGTCCTCCACGCTGTAGATGCGCGACACGTCGTACACCTGCATGGCCAGCATGCCGAACACCTCGTCCGAGGCGTTCTTCAGCGGCACCCCCATCCAGAATTCCGGGCGGTGGCCCACACAGTAAAAGCGCCCTTGCGCCTGCGCCGCGGCAATGTCCGTGGCGTCGATGAACAAGGCCTGGCCAGTGGTCAGCACATAGTGGGTCATGGACAGCCGCTGGCGGTCAATGGACTCGTATTCCTCGGTTTCAAAGGCATCGGCGTTGTCGATGTAGTACGGATAGGTGACCTTGTCGATTTGGCTGTCGTACAGCGCCAAGTAGAAGTTTTCGGCATCGATCAGGGTCGACAGCTGGCGATGCACACCTTGCAGGAAAGCCCGCCGCTCGCGGGTGGAGCTGGCCAGGTAGGTGATCTCAAACAGCACCCGTTGGCTGGCCTGGGCCCGGGCCAGCGCGTCGGTCTGCAAGCGCAGGCCCAGCTTGCGCGCCAGATCCGCCAAGTGCGGATTGCCGGCCTCGCTGTGCGGGGCGAGCAGCCAACCCAAGGCACTTTCACCCTGGCCAGTGACCCACCGGTGCAGGCCCTGGTCTTGGCAAAACGCATCGAATGCCTCTTGGGCAAGGGTTTCAGGCCAGTTCCCGGCCACGTCGCCCTGCCCGATGCGATGCAGTGTGTTCCCCGCACGGTACGCCGCCCATGGCAGGGCAGGCACGCTGTTCTTGGCTGCGCCCAACAAGGCTTGCAGGCTGTCTTGGGGGGCTGCGGTTTGCGCCAAAGCCGCATTCCCGGACGCGCCCAGATCCCCCGCTGTGTGGCCTGCATGCGGTGGCGATGGGTCTTGTGTGGGGAAACGGGAAGTCATCGGCGCTCCATGCCAGCTGTCAGCCCGCTATCTTCGTTGCTTGCAAGCGCGTATTGCAAGTGTCCTTCGTGTTTTTCGCGCCCCAAACGTCGGAAATCGAGGGTTTTCCAAGTTTTACGCGGCAACTGCGGGCCTGTGCATCCACCCGTACCTGTTTGCTGCAAGATTTATAGCTGCCAGCGCAGTATTTATCTGCGCCAGCGACCATTTGTATCTACACCCCACGGCGGCGGAACCGCTCCTGTACAAAGGCTATCTGGGCCATCGGGGCCGCGCACGAGGTGCAAAACGCAAAAAGGGCGGTGTCGCCACCGCCCTTGAAGCTCAATCCCGGTACAGGGATTAGCTGTGTTCTACAGGGATCTGACCGGCATTGCGGGCTGCCACGTACTCGGCCATGACCTGTTCACGGGTCTTGGTGCTGGGGGCCTCGGCAATCACGGGGTAGTTGTTGTCGTTACCGATCAGCAGCGTGCCGTCCTTGCGGGCCTGGGCCAGCTCGGCTTGCACGTCGGCGCGGGTCTTGGTGCTGACGCTGGCGGTCTCGGGATAGTTGCGGTCTGCAGAGCTCTCAGCAAATGCAGCACTGGTAGCAGCCACGGAAGCCAAAGCGATCAGGGCAGAAACGGCGAATTTAGAAGCAGACATGGTAGTTCCTTAGAGTTGTTAGTGGGATGTAATGCGAGGGAACTTTGGCGCCATGCGCCCTCTCTTGCAGAGGACTGCATGGCAGCACGGCACGCCCTCAGGCCTGTTTTTAATTAGCTGCGCTCAACCGGGATCAGACCGGCATTGCGGGCAGCCACGTACTCGGCGATCACGTCAGCACGGGTCTTGTTGCTGACAACTTGCGGCAACACGGGGTAGTTGTTGTCATTGCCGATCAGCAGCGTGCCGTCCTTGCGGGCCTGGACCAGCTGGGCCTGCACTTCAGCGCGGCTCAAGGTGCTGGGGGTGTTGATTTGGGGGTAGTTGTTGTCGTTTCCGGCAAATGCTGCGCTGGTAGCGGCTACGGAAGCCAGAGCAATCAGGGCGGAAGCGGCGAATTTAGATGCAGACATGGTGATTCCTTTTAAACATAAACATGAAATGGAGGGAACCTTGTCGCCATGCACCCGTCTTCCTGGGTTACATCGCATTCAAAGCACACTCACAGTGTTGCAAGCTAGGGTTTGCAAGCTTGCTCATACTGTGAATAGCAGATAGGCGCGAAGTTTCAGCTTTAAACAGGTCGAAATGGAACAAGTCTGTTTCGACAACGGAAACAATGGATACCCTCGAACTCATACGCACCTTCCGCGAAGTCGCTCAGCGCGGCAGCTTTTCCATGGCCGCGAAAACACTGGATGTGTCCAAGGCCAACGTCAGCAAATACGTGGCAGCCCTGGAAGCCCGCCTGGGCACGCGCCTGCTGAACCGCACCACCCGCACCGTCAGCCTGACCGACGCTGGCAGCCTGCTGCTCAAACGCAGCACACCGCTGCTGGAAATCGTCGATCTGACCCGCGACGAGTTGAGGCACCGCTCACGCCAGCCCAGCGGCCGCCTGCGCCTGACCGCGCCTGTGGGTCTGGGCAATACCGAGCTGCCTGATTTGCTGGCCGACTTCATCCGCCGCTACCCCGATGTGCACATCAGCCTGGATCTGAGCAACCGCCAAATCGATATGGTGGACGAAGCCATAGACATTGCACTGCGGGTTGGGCGCATTACCGACTCCAATCTCATCGTGCGCAAACTACGCACCGTCGAGCTGCTGGTCTGCGCCAGCCCCGCGTACTGGCAACAACGCGGCATACCGCTGCACCCGGACGATCTCACGGAGCACGACGCGCTCACCTACTCTCTCATAGGAGCGCCGGAGTGGCGCTTCATAGTGGACGGCAAGCTACACCTCGTACCCGTGCAAAGCCGCATGGACGCCACAGACAGCGCGCCGCTGATACATATGGCACTGCAAGACCTAGGGATGGTCATCATGCCGCGCATGCTGATCCAAAAATACCTGGACAGCGGCGAGTTGCAGCCGGTGCTGGAAGACTTCCAGTCCAATGACCTGTGGCTGTACGCGGCCTATACGCAGCGCCGCCACAACAGCGCTGCGCTGAAGGCTTTACTGGCGTTTATGGAAGAGCGCTGGAAGACTTGAACACCCCCAGGCTTGCCCACTGCGTGTGGCCTCCTCCCCCCTTGCAGGGGGCGATACCAGTGGCCCGGCGGAGCCGGTTCCACGGTATCTCTGGAAGGGGGAGATTGGCGCCGCTGGTGTTTACACCAGCGGCTGCGGAATCTTCTCCGTTGCAAAGGCGCGTTGCACTGCGGGGCGGGCCAGCACGCGCTGCAGGTAGGGGCCTAGCTGCGGCAGGCTGCGCGCGGGGCGGGCGAAGTTGCGGGTCCAGCGGCACAGCATCAGGGCGTAGGCGTCTACGGCGCTGTACTGTGCGCCCAGCAGCCAGGGGCCGCCATGGCGGGCTAGCTCGGCTTCCAGTTGGTCCAGCAGACTGCCAACGCGTGCCTCCGCGTGCGCCTTTACGCTGGCCGCACCTGCTGCGTCGTCGGCCCAGCGTTCGGGGTAGAAGTACAGGATCAAGCTGGCCTGCAGCGTGTTCGTCAGCCACACCAGCCATTTGTAGAAATGCGCACGCTCGGGCGTGGCCAGGGGCGGTGCCAGGCCGGCTGCGGAGTGGCAATCCGCCAGGTGCAGGCAGATGGCGGCTGCTTCATACAGCACCAGGTCGCCCTCCACCAGCACCGGGATCAAGCCGTTCGGGTTCAGGCGCAGATACTCGGGCGATTTGTGGCCACCGTGTTCACGGTCTACCGGCACCAGCTGGAACGGCAGGCCCAGCTCTTCCAGCAGGATGTGCGGCGCCATGCTGGCCGTACTGGATGCGTAGTGCAGCTGCAACATACTCACGCCAGGTGCCGCTCGAAAAATGCCAGCGAACGCTCCAGCGCCAGGGCGGCCGACGGGGCATCGAAGGCGCCACGCTGGTCGCAGTTGAAGCCGTGGTCTGCCGGGTACAGGCGCAAATCCACGCCGGGGTGGGCCTGGCCAAAGGCCTTGACCGACTCCAGGCTGATGCCATGGTCACGCTCGCCAAAGTGCGACAGCACCGGCACCAGGGGCTGGCGTGCCACTTCGGCCGGGCCGGTCATGCCACCGCCGTAATAGGTGACCACCGCGCTCAACCCCGGCACCAGGCTGGCCGCACGCCAGCTGAGCAAGCCGCCCCAGCAGTACCCCACGGCACCGACTTTGCCCGCACGGGCCGCATAGGCCAACGCGGCCTGGATGTCATGCATCAGGATGGTGACGCCCTGGGCCTCGGCGGCGGCCTTCAGGGCGATGCCGGCCTGTACATCCTCGGGGGTGTAGCCAATATCCACCCCGGGCTGGACACGCTGGAACATGGCCGGCGCCACGACCAGGTAGCCCGCAGCGGCGTAGCCATCGGCCACGGAACGGATGTGGCTGTTCACACCAAAGATTTCCTGGAGCACCAGCACCGCGCCCTTGGGCGCGCCGCTGGGCGTAGCCACATAGGCCGGCAGCACAAAACCGTCGGCGGCGGTGAGATCAACGAAAGAGGAAGACATACAAGCAGCTCCTGAAAGGACTAAGTAGGCAGGGATCTATCCGAGAGCGGCATGGTACTGGTATCGTTCCATCTCCACAGACAAGGCCCGGCATGACCCCATCCCCTGCTCATCCCGTATTGCTGGTCACCGGCGGCGGCCGGGGCATCGGCGCTGCCACCGCGCGCCTGGCCGCGCAGCGCGGCTATGCAGTGGCCATCAACTACGCGCACCAGGCCGCTGCGGCCGAACAGCTGGTGGCCGACATCCAGGCCCTGGGCGGCCTGGCTCTGGCGGTGCAGGCGGATATTTCCGATGAAACCCAGGTACTGCGGCTGTTCGCCACAGTAGATGCGCAGCTGGGGCCGCTACGCGCCCTGGTCAACAATGCTGGCGTGGTGGATGTCACCGCCCGCGTGGACAGCATGGACGCGGCCCGGCTGCAACGCATGTTCGGCGTAAACGTGATCGGCAGCTTCTTGTGCGCGCGCGAAGCCGTGCGGCGCATGGGCACGCGCCACGGCGAGCGCAACTTCGGCCCGGGCTACGGCCAGGGTGGCGCCATCGTGAATGTGTCCAGCGCCGCGTCGCGCCTGGGCTCACCCGGCCAGTATGTGGACTACGCGGCGTCCAAGGGCGCCATCGACACCATGACCATAGGCCTGGCCAAGGAAGTGGCCGACGAGGGCATCCGCGTCAACGCCGTGCGCCCGGGCGTGATCGACACCGAGATCCATGCCAGCGGCGGTCTGCCCGACCGGGTGCGTGATCTGGCCGCCGGCATTCCCATGCAGCGCGGCGGCACGGCCGAAGAGGTGGCCCAGGCCATACTGTGGCTGCTCAGCCCCGAAGCCAGCTACACCACCATGGCACTGGTGGATGTGGCGGGTGGACGTTAAGCTCGGCGCCCATGGATACCAAACCCCTCATCACCCTGCTGGCGATCGTCAACCCGTTGGCCATCGTGCCTTTTTTCATCCACTACACGCAGAGCTTCTCGGCCGCGCAGCGCAAGCGCACCATCTGGGTGTCGTCGTTCAGCGTGTTCGTGGTGATCGCCATCAGCGCCCTGCTGGGCCTGCAGATCCTGGACTTTTTCAATATCTCGCTGGCCAGCTTCCAGGTGGGCGGCGGCCTGCTGCTGATGACCTCCTCGCTGAGCATGCTGAACGCCCAGCCGGCCGAGGCCAAATCGAATGCCGATGAAATACAGGACGCCTCCGAGCGCGCCGCCGTGGGCTCCAGCATCGCCGTGGTGCCGCTGGCCATTCCCCTGCTGACCGGCCCGGCCAGCATGTCCACCGTGGTGATTTACGCCGACCGCGCCAAGTCCTTCTGGCAGCTGATGACCCTGGTGGGCTACGGCGTGGTGATCGGCCTGGCCACTGCCCTGTGCTTCGCGCTGGCCCAGCCCATCGCCCGCATCCTGGGCAAGACCGGCATCAATGTGATGACCCGGCTGATGGGCCTGATCCTGGCCGCGCTGGCGGTGGAGGTGATGGCCGAGGGCCTGCACAAGCTGTTTCCGGTACTGGGCTAACCCATATGCACTCCGCCATCTCGGGCGTCTTACTGGTGCTGACCTGGGTGGCACAGACCTGCAGCGGCAGCTGATTGCTATTTAATTAGTAGCTACTAGCGCAGATACAACCTGCGCTAGCGGCATTATTCCTGCCCAATCTGCCGGGCCAGGCGCGTGGCCATCAGCATCGCCATCACGCCGAAAATGGCGCTGCCCACACCGGCCCCGGCCAGCACGCCCACCGGGCCGTAGTGCGCGCCCCACCAGGCAAACGGAATAGTGCCCAGCGTGGCCCGAGCCCAGTTGAAGCCCGTGGACCACAGCGGGCGGCCCAGGTTGTTGAACGCGGCATTCGCCACGAACAACGCGCCGATAAAGAAGAAGCTGGGCGCCAGCCAGCTGCAGTACATGCGGACCAGATGCGCCGCATCGCCATCCACCCCGAAGACCTGCACCAGCAGGCCCTGGCCCAGCGCCAGCAGCAGCCAGGCAGCGCCCACGGCCATCACCATGAAGCGCAGGCTGTCGCGCAGGCCCTGGCGCACCCGGTCGAACGCACGGGCCCCCAGGTTCTGGCCCAGGATAGGGCCGACCGCGCCGCTGAGCGCGTACACCATGCCAAAAGCCACCGGTGTCAGCCGGTCGATGATGGCCTGGCCGGCCACGGCCGAGGCGCCAAACTGCGCGATGGAATGCGTCACAAAGGCCGCCCCCACCGGCGTCGCCAGATTGCTCAGCACACCGGGGCCGGCTACCGCCGCCAGGGCCCGGGCATCGGCCAGCAGGTGGCCGCGCTCCAGCCGGCCCAGCAGATGGTGGCGCAGCACGCCGCGCAGCCCTACCGCCGCCAGAATGCTGCGCGAGACCACCGCCGTGGCAGCAGCGCCGTCCAGCCCCATGTGCAGGCCGAAAATCAGGATCGGGTCAAGCACCGCCGTGACCACCGCCGCGCCCAGGGTCACCTGCATGGCGCCCCGCGCATCGCCCACCGAGCGCAGCAGAGCCGAGCAGGCCATGCCTATGCCCAATAGCGGCAGGGCATGCACGGTCACGCCCAGGTAGCGCGCGGCCAGCCGCTCGGTCTCGCCCGCCGCGCCCAAGGTGCGCAGCAGCGGGTGCAGAAACGGCGCTGTGCCGCTGCCCACCAGCGCCGCCGCCAGCACCATCCAGAACAGGCTGGACATGGCCAGGCGGCGCGCATCCTCGGCCCTGCCTGCACCCACCGTACGCGACACCACGGCCGCAATGCCGATGGTCAGCCCTATGCACAGCGAGGTGTGGAAGAAGCCCACCACCCCGGCAAAACCCACGGCCGCGGCAATCGACTGCTCGCCCAGGCGGGCGATGTAGAACAGGTTGATCAAATCCACCACAAACACCGCCACCAGCCCGATGGCCGAGGTAGTGGACATCACCGCCACATGGCGAAACAATGGACCGGTCACAAAACGGGCAGGAGCGGAACCAGGGGATGCAGGCATGGCGCAGACCGGTAAAACGGGGCACCATGGTAACTGTGCTGCACTATTAAATATATAGCTGCTTGCGCTTGTTATATCTGCGCAAATGGCCGGTTTTACTTGCCACAACATAGGAGTCCATATGCGCATGACCGACGAAGAATACTTCCGCAGCTGTGTTGCCAAGGAACGCCAGCTGGCCCATTTGCTGGGCCACCACCAGATCGAGGAATGCTACGAGAGCGCAGGCACGTTGTGGGAAGGCACGCACAAGCTGCCGCAGTGGACCCGCAGCTGGGCCGCCTGCGGGCCGCTGCTGGCGCAGCACGGCATCCAGCTGCTGTTTGGCAGCGATGCGGCGGGCGCCTGGGTGCGCGCCGGCAGCACCACCCAGCACATGGCCGACCACCCGAATGCCGACCGCGCGGTGATGATGGCCGTGGTCAGGGAAGTGATACACCGGCTGGAGCACCCCAAGGCGGTGCGCGCGGCTTGATACAGGTGCCGGCAAACGCAGGAATTGCAGGGATTTTCAACCGCTTAGCTGCAATTCATTGGTAAGGTCAATGGCTACCATGGCTCTCCATGAACAACCCAAGCCTGCGCCACGATTCGCCCTGGAACACCGAGCTGTTGTTGCCCCGTGTGACAGACAACCACCAACTGCTGGAGCTGCAGATTCTGCTCGGCGGCCTGCAACTGGTGCTCAGCCGCGTCCACCCGGCCTTCGTCGCCACCCGCTTCGTTGCCACACGGCAACTGACGCTGCGGCTGATACGTGGCATCGAATACGACGATGCCCAGAAAGCCCATGTCGGCAGCTCCGACCTGCAACGCACGCTGAACGAAACCGAGAAGTCGCTGGACCCCGGCAGCCTGATGGTGCTGCGCAAGCTGCTGACGCAAACCATCAAGGACGAGCAGACTGCCGCCCCAATGGCGCATGCCGAGTTCACCTACAGCGACTTCATCGCCGAAGAGCAGCTGGCCGCCAAGTTCGGCAACCGCCAGGCCGATCAACTGGGCAGCGCCGCACTGGCACCGCACTGAGAGCGGCCCGGCGCCGGCTGCGCACCTGAGCCGCCCCGTGGACACGCATTTCGACACCATCATCATCGGCGCAGGCACCGCTGGCTGCCTGCTGGCCAAGCGCCTGAGCGAAGACCCGCAGCGCCGCGTGCTGCTGCTGGAAGCCGGCCGCCACGACAACTACCCCTGGATCCACATCCCCGTGGGCTACCTGTACTGCATAGGCAACCCGCGCACAGACTGGCTCTACCGTACCCAGCCCGAGCCTGGCCTCAACGGCCGCGCGCTGCGCTACCCGCGCGGCAAGGTGCTGGGCGGCAGCTCCAGCATCAACGGCATGATCTATATGCGCGGCCAAGCCCGCGACTACGACCATTGGGCCAGGTTGACCGACGACCCGGCCTGGAGCTGGGAGCAGACCCTGCCCTACTTCCGCCGCCACGAGGACCACTATCTGGGCGGCGACGCATTGCACGGCGTGGGCGGCGAATGGCGCATTGAAAAGCAGCGCCTGCGCTGGGACGTGCTGGACGCCTTCGCCCTGGCGGCCCAGCAGGCCGGCATACCGGCCAGCCCCGACTTCAACCGCGGCGACAACCATGGCGTAGGCTATTTCGAAGTCACGCAAAAGCGCGGCTGGCGCTGGAACACGGCCAAGGCCTTTCTGCGCCCGGCCTGCATGGGCCGGCCCAACTTCACGCTGTGGACCTCGGCCCAGGTGGAGAAGCTGAACACCGCCACCCAGGCCGACGGCAGCCTGCGCTGCACCGGCGCCCAGGTGCGGGTGGACGGGCAGATGCTCACGGTCCACGCGGCGCAGGAAGTCATTCTGTGCGCCGGCAGCATAGGCTCGCCGCAGATACTGCAGCTGTCTGGCATAGGCCCGGGCGCGCTACTGCAGCGGCACGGCATTGCCGTGGCGCACGACCTACCCGGCGTAGGGGCCAACCTGCAAGACCATTTGCAGATACGCGCCGTCTTCAAGGTGCAGGGCGTACCCACCCTGAACGTGCTGGCCAACAGCCTGTGGGGCAAGGCCCGCATCGGACTGGAATACGCGTTGCACCGCAGCGGCCCGATGAGCATGGCGCCCAGCCAGCTGGGAGCCTTCACCCGCAGCGACCCGGGCCGGCCCTACCCGAACATCCAGTACCACGTGCAGCCGCTGTCGCTGGACGCGTTTGGCGAGCCGCTGCACCGCTTCCCAGCGTTTACCGCCAGCGTCTGCAACCTCAACCCCACCAGCCGTGGCACGGTGCAGATCCAGAGCCCGCGCATAGACGACCCGCCGGCCATCGCACCGCAGTACCTGAGCACGGCCGAGGACCGCCAGGTGGCCGCCGATTCGCTGCGCATGACCCGGCGCATCGTCGCCCAACCGGCGCTGGCGCCCTACCGCCCCGAGGAATGGAAGCCGGGCGCGCAGTACCAGAGCGATGCCGAACTGGCCGCGCTGGCCGGTGACATCGCCACCACCATCTTCCACCCCGTGGGCACCACCCGCATGGGCCGCGCCGACGACCCGCTGGCCGTGCTGGACAGCCGCCTGCGGGTGCGCGGCGTGGCCGGCCTGCGGGTGGTGGACGCGGGCGCCATGCCCAGCATCACCAGCGGCAATACCAATGCCCCCACGCTGATGCTGGCCGAAAAGGCCGCCGAGTGGATACTTCGGCCGGAACTTTGATGTAGATCAAACGCCTGGCCGGGCCAGGGTAAGTCCTCATACGCGTGCACCGACATGGGGCTACATTTACGCCACTTGCAGAGAGGACCAGCGCCTCTACCAGCGAGGGTCCGGGGAGACATCCAGCAGAATTATCAAAATATGATTTAGACATCCGAACGAGATGTTTTTCAAAAGCGCCGCTTCATCCCGGCGCTTTTTTATTTTCTGGACAAAAATCGCCTCCAGCGCAGGTTCTTCCTATGCAACCAGCTACCAAATAAATAGCAAACCAGGGATGGGAAAATCCCCGGCATGGAACTCCTATTTGTCTCGTTGGCCTCGCTATTGGCCGGTTTTATCGATGCCATCGTTGGCGGTGGCGGCCTGATCCTGGTGCCCGCCCTGTTCGCCACCTTCCCCAGCACCCACCCCGCCACACTGTTCGGCGTGAACAAAGGTGCCTCAATTTGGGGCACGGGCTTTGCCACCTGGCAGTACAGCCGCCGCGTCGAGATGCGCTGGGCTGCACTGCTGCCAGCCGCACTGGCCGGCTTTGTGGGCGCCTTCGGCGGCGCCTGGCTGGTCACGGTAATTTCGCCCGACTTCTTGCGCAAGCTGCTGCCCCTGGTGCTGGTCGCCGTGCTGGGCTATACGCTGGTGAAGAAGGACCTGGGCCGGGTGCATGCGCCGCGCTTCAGCGGCCGCCAGGAGGCGCTGGTGGCCAGCGCCATCGGGCTGACGATTGGTTTCTACGACGGCTTCTTCGGCCCCGGCACGGGCAGCTTTTTCGTGTTTCTGCTGGTGCGCTGGCTGGGCTACGACTTTCTGACCGCCTCGGCCTCGGCCAAGTTGCTGAACACCGCCACCAACCTGGCGGCGCTGATTCTGTTCATCTCCACCGGCCACATCTGGTGGCACTACGTGCTGTTCATGGCCATCGCCAATGTGGTGGGTAGCGTGCTGGGCTCGCGCCTGGCGCTGAAGCACGGCACGGGCTTTGTACGCGGCGTGTTCATCGCGGTGGTGAGTGCGCTGATCTTGAAGACTGGCTACGCCGCCTTTTTGCAATAGCGCGCCAGGGCTGTATCGCTACGAATTAAATAGCGACTAGCGTAGGTACTACCTGCGCTAGCCGGCTTTTTTCTGTACAAGCACCGGCCGACTGGCAGGTACGCGCGGCGCAGATGCGCCGGACGCCGCAGAGGCCACTCCAGCAGCGGCAGAAGCCGCCGCCACAGGTGCAGAGGCCGGTGCGCCGGGCAGGTCGGGCACATCGGCCACGGCACGCGGCGTGCCTATGGGGGTCTGGGCCAGGCCCTTTTGTACCGCTGCCATGTCTTCTACCGAAGGGTATTGGTGCAGCAACCAGTAGTCGAAAACACGGCGCGCGATCGGCGCGGCATTGGCTCCACCAAAGCCGGCGTTTTCCACCACCATGGCCAGGGCGATCGTCGGGTTGTCCGCCGGAGCGAAGGCCATGTACAAGGCGTGGTCGCGGAAGCGTTCGGCGGTGCGCGCAGCGTTGTATTTTTCGTTCTGACCTATGGTCACCACCTGGGCTGTGCCGGTCTTGCCAGCAGCCACATAGCTGGCGCCACGGAAGGCCGTGGCGCCCGTGCCCTCCACGTTCACGCCCACCAGGGCTTTCTTGATGACGTCGATGTTCACGGCCTTGGCAATCGACTCGGCCTTGATCTCGCGCAGGGTCTGCTGCGCGGTGTGCGAGACCACGTCCACCACCTCTTTCACCAGGTGGGGCTTCATCTTCACGCCGTCGTTGGCGATGATGCCGGTGGCCGAGGCCAGCTGCAGCATGGTGAAGTTGTTATAGCCCTGGCCAATGCCCAGCGAGATGGTCTCGCCGGCATACCACTTCTGTTGCTCGGGCCGCTTGTAGGCGCGGCGCTTCCAGTCGGTGGACGGCAGAATGCCGCGCACCTCGCCGTAGATGTCGATGCCGGTGAGGCTACCAAAGCCGAACTTGCCAACCTCGTCGTGGATCAGGTCCACCCCCATGTCGTTGGCCAGCATGTAGTAATAGGTGTCGCAGGACTGGACGATGGATTTATACATATCCACCGTGCCATGGCCGCCTTCCTTGTCATCACGGAAGCGGTGGCCGGCCAGCAGGAAGAAACCAGGGTCGAAAATCGCCTGCTGTGGCGTGCGTTTGCCGGTTTCCAGCGCGGCCAGGGCCATGAAGGGCTTGTAGGTGGAGCCTGGCGGGTAGGTGCCGCGCAGGGCCCGGTTCAGCAGCGGCTTGTCGGGCGACTCGTTCAGCGCGGCCCAGTTCTCTGCATCGATACCTTCCACAAACAGGTTCGGGTCGAAGGTTGGTTTGCTGACAAAAGCAAGCACCTCGCCGGTCTTCGGGTCCAGTGCCACCATGGCACCGCGCCGGTCGCCGTACAGGTCTTCGATCAGCTTCTGCAGCTTGATGTCGATGGACATGACCACGGTGTTGCCGGGAGTGGCCGGGTTGCTGGCCAGCTTGCGCACGGCACGGCCGCCGGCCGAGGTTTCGATTTCCTCCACCCCGGTCAGGCCGTGCAGCTGGGCTTCATAGCTTTGCTCCACGCCCAGCTTGCCTATGTATTCGGTGCCGCTGTAGTTGTCGGCATCGTCCGAGTCGTCGATGCGCGCCTTTTCGGCCTGGTTGATGCGACCGATGTAGCCGATCACGTGGCTGGCCAACTCACCGTAAGGGTAGCTGCGGAACAGGCGGGCCTTCACGTCCACACCCGGGAAGCGGTAGCGCTGGGCGGAGAAGCGGGCCACCTCGATATCCGTCAGCCGGGTACGGATGGGCAGCGATTCGAAATTACGCGACTCCTCCAGCAACTTCTTGAAGCGACGTCGGTCACGCGGCTGGATATCCACAACCTGGGACAGGCCCTCGATGGTCTCCTCCAGGTCCTCCACTTTGCTGGGCGTGATCTCCAGGGTGTAGGCCGAATAATTGCTGGCCAGCACCACGCCATTGCGGTCCAGGATCAGACCCCGGTTGGGCACCACCGGGACAATCGCCGTGCGGTTGTTTTCGGCTTGCTCCAGCAAGTCCTCATGCCGCACGATCTGCAAATAGCCCAGCCGCGCCACCAGCCCGCTAAAGGCCAGTGCCACCACCACCCCTGCCGCCACCAGCCGTGTGCGAAAGCGCGACAGCTCGGCGCCAACATCCTTCAGTTCGGTCATAGAGGCCGGGTTTTATCGGGGTCGGGTGCCATGCGCTGTGGCGCCAGCAAGGCCACGCTGACGAAAGGCCACAGCACGGCCTCCAGCAGAGGCGCCAGCAACATCCACCAGCCAGGGAAGATGCCGCCGCCCAGCATGCGCAGCACCAGATCGATCACATGGGCCGCCACGAACAATGGCAGCACCTGCATGGCCTGGGACGGCACCGTAAACCACAGCAGCCGGCGGTGCATGGCAATCGCCAGAAAGCTGAGCACGGTGTAGGACAGCGCATGCTGACCCAACAGGCCGGTCTGGTGCACGTCCATGCACAGCCCGAAAAAGAAGGCCGTACCAATCCCCACGCGCAGAGGCTGATGCACGCTCCAGAACACCAGCAACACGGCCAGCAGGTCCGGCACCCAGGGCACACGGCCCCAGGCCATGTTCACCGCCATATTGAAGAACAGCGCCAGCACCAGGCTGAAAGCAATGAAAACCGGATTTGCAGGCAACAGCAGCTGCTGGCCAGGACGCATGATCATAAGCAGCCCCTGCGCATATAAGTGCTCACTTCTTTGCTCCTTTTTTGGGAGCAGCTGCAGGAGCTGGTACGGGCAGATCGGGCAGACCCACGGGTTGCAGCACCATCACATGGCGAGCGCCCGATACCTGGGCCACCGGGCTGCAGTAAATACGCGCAAAGGCCGAGTCGGCGCGCCGCTCGATACGGGCAATCTTGGCCACCTGCAGACCCAGCGGATAGACGCCGTCCACCCCGCTGGTGGTCAGCACATCACCCACCTGCACGTCCGAATTGCCGGCCATGAAGCGCAGCTCCAGCTGGCTGCCCGAGGCGCTGGTGGGGTCGCCATAAGCCACGCTGCGGGCGCCGGTGCGGGTATTCAGAACGGGAATCGCCTGGTCGCGGTCGATCAGCAAAGTGACCTCGCTGACCATGGGGTGGGCCCGTGTCACCTGGCCCAGCACGCCCAGTCCGTCGAGCACGGGCGAGCCGGCCACCACGCCCTGGGTCGTGCCCTTGTCGATGATGACCTTGCGGGTATAGGGATCGGCCGCGTCGTACAACACCTCGGCCGTCTGTTGTGGCGTGGATATCTGGGCACGCAGCTCCAGCAGCTGGCGCAGGCGCTGGTTCTCCAGCGCCAGCATTTCCACCTGACCGGCGCGTTGCGACTGGGCTGCCAGCTGGCGCTGGGCCTGGTCGGCCTGGGCCTGCAGGCTGGACAGGGACTCCATATAGGCGCCCCCACCGCGTACCAAGCGCAACGGCTCCATCACCACCCACTGCACGGGGTACAGCACGGTGGCCAAAGCGGCGCGCAAGGGCCGCATCAGGGTAAAACGCGCATCGGCCACCATCAGAAACAGGGCCAGGGCGCTAAAGAAAATCAGCTTGCTCAGGGCCGAAGGGCCCTGTTTGAAGAACGGCGGGGGGTTTCTGTCCAGCGTACCAAGTGGCATCGCTGTACCTCTGATTGGAAGTCGCTAAAACCGGCTTATTCGCTGGTGAAGATAGAGCCCAAACGCTCCATCCGCTCCAGGGCGATACCGCAGCCGCGTACCACGCAGGTCAGTGGCTCTTCGGCCACCAGCACCGGCAGGCCGGTTTCTTCGGCCAGCAGGCGGTCCAGGTCGCGCAGCAGGGCGCCACCGCCGGTCAGCATCATGCCGCGGTCGGCAATGTCGGCACCGAGTTCAGGCGGAGTTTGTTCCAGCGCGTTCTTGACGGAGGCCACGATGTTGTTCAGTGGGTCGGTCAGCGCTTCCAGAATTTCGTTGCTGGAAATGGTGAAGCTGCGCGGCACGCCTTCGGACAGGTTGCGGCCCTTGACTTCCATCTCTTTGACTTCGGAGCCGGGGAAGGCCGAACCGATGTTCTTCTTGATGGCTTCGGCGGTGGGCTCGCCGATCAGCATGCCGTAGTTGCGGCGGATGTAGTTGATGATGGCATCGTCGAAACGGTCGCCGCCGACACGCACGCTGCCCTTGTAGACCATGCCGCCCAGCGAGATCACACCGACTTCGGTGGTACCGCCGCCGATGTCCACCACCATGGAGCCGCTGGCTTCCGACACCGGCAAGCCGGCGCCGATGGCCGCTGCCATGGGTTCTTCGATCAGGTACACCTCGGAGGCGCCGGCGCCCAAAGCCGATTCACGGATGGCGCGGCGCTCGACCTGGGTAGAGCCGCAAGGCACGCAAATAATGATGCGCGGGCTGGGGCGGAATACGCCACGCGGGTGCACCATCTTGATGAACTGCTTGAGCATCTGCTCGGTGACGGTGAAGTCGGCGATCACGCCATCTTTCATCGGGCGGATGGCCTCGATGTTGCCGGGCACTTTGCCCAGCATGGCCTTGGCTTCCTTGCCTACGGCTTGGATGGTTTTTTTACCCTGGGGTCCGCCTTCATGGCGGATGGCGACTACGGACGGTTCGTCGAGCACAATGCCCTTGCCGCGTACGTAAATCAGGGTGTTGGCGGTGCCAAGGTCAATGGCCAGGTCGGTCGAAAAATACCGACGAAAAGTCCCAAACATGCAAAATCCTCTCAGGCATGGCCTGCGCATCGGCCTGCCATCGCCCTGTATAACGGGTCAAATAGGGGTTTTCGGTGCAAATACCGGCGATTTCGCAGCGGATACACCAAAGGCGGGATAATACCGCATCCCCTGTGCAGAACGCCCGCGTACGCCGCGTAAACGGCACTTTACTTTCGTTTTCTCACCTGTCTTACACATGGCCCTGACGCTTCCAGAACTCGACCGCATTGCCAATCTGGCACGGCTAGAACTCCAACCCGCCGAGAGCGAGCGCCTGCTCTCGCAACTCAATGGTTTTTTTGGCATTGTGGAAAAAATGCGCGCGGTGGACACCACCGGGATTGAACCGCTGGCGCACCCGGTGGCCGCCATCCAGGACATCACGCTGCGCCTGCGCGACGACGTGGTCAGCGAGCCCAACCAGCGCGAAGCCAACCAGCAAACCGCCCCTGCCGTGGAACGCGGCCTGTTTCTCGTCCCTAAAGTCATTGAATAAAGCGCCATGAGCCTCCCCTCCCAACTCCACGACCTGTCGCTGGTCGAACTGGCCCAACAGCTGCGCGCACGCAAGGTCTCCGCCGTCGAAACTACCCAGCATTTCCTGGCCCGCGCGCAAACCCACGCGCCGCTGGGCGCCTACCTGGCCATGGACGAAGCCGTCAGCCTACGCCAGGCCCAGGCCGCCGATGCGCGTCTGGCCAATGGCACGGCCGGTACGCTAGAAGGCGTACCGATGGCGCACAAGGACATCTTCGCCACCAAAGACTTCCCGACCACCGCCGGCTCCAAGATGCTTGCCGGCTATCGCTCACCTTTTGATAGCACAGTTGTCAATCAGTTGGCGCAGCAGGGCGTGGTTACCCTGGGAAAACTGAACTGCGATGAGTTCGCCATGGGCTCGGCCAATGAGAACTCTGCCTTCCAGCCCGTGCAGAACCCCTGGGACACCAGCCGCATCCCCGGCGGCTCTTCGGGCGGCAGCGCGGTCGCCGTGGCCGCGCGCCTGGTGCCGGCAGCCACCGGCACCGATACCGGCGGCTCCATCCGCCAGCCGGCCTCGTTCTGCGGCATTACCGGCATCAAGCCGACCTATGGCCGCGCGTCGCGCTATGGCATGGTGGCGTTTGCCTCCAGCCTGGACCAGGCCGGCCCGATGGCGCGCAGCGCCGAAGACTGCGCGCTGCTGCTGAGCACACTCTGTGGCCCGGACCTGGACCGCGACTCCACCTCGCTGGACCTGCCCGCCGAGAACTACAGCCGCCAGCTAAACGACTCCATCGAAGGCTTGCGTATCGGCGTACCGGCGGAATTCTTCGGCGAGGGTCTGGCGCCTGACGTACGTGCCGCCGTGGATGCCGCGCTGCAGGAATACACCAAACTAGGCGCCAAGCTGGTGCCCATCACACTGCCGCGCACGGAAATGGCCATCCCGGTCTACTACATCATTGCGCCGGCCGAGGCCTCCAGTAACCTGAGCCGCTTCGACGGCGTGAAATTCGGCCACCGTGCCGACAAATACGTCGACCTGGTCGATATGTACAAAAAGACCCGCGCCCAAGGTTTTGGCGACGAGGTGAAGCGCCGCATCATGATCGGCACCTATGTGCTGAGCCACGGCTACTACGACGCCTACTACCTGCAGGCCCAAAAAATCCGCCGCATGATTGCCGACGACTTCCAGCAAGCCTTCCAGCAGTGCGACGTGATCGCCGGCCCGGTGGCGCCCACCGTGGCCTGGAAGCTGGGCGACAAGTCCGCCGACCCGGTCGCCAGCTACCTGGCCGACATCTTCACCCTGCCCTCGTCGCTGGCCGGCCTGCCCGGCATGAGCATTCCCGCCGGCTTTGGCGAGGCCGGCATGCCTGTCGGCCTGCAGCTGATCGGCAACTACCTGCAAGAAGCCAAGCTGCTGAACGTGGCCCACCGCTTCCAGCAGGCTACCGACTTCCACACACGCCAACCCGCGGGCTTCTGATATGAGCAAAGCAACCCCTTCCCTGCTGGTGCAGGGCTATGAAGTCGTCATCGGCTTTGAAACCCATGCCCAGCTCTCCACACAGAGCAAAATCTTCAGCCGTGCCTCCACGGCCTTCGGTGCCGAACCCAATACCCAGGCCTGCGCGGTCGATCTGGCCTTGCCCGGTACGCTGCCGGTGATGAACAAGGGTGCGGTCGAACGCGCCATCCAGCTCGGCCTGGCGCTGGGCTCGCACATCGCGCCGCGCAGTGTGTTTGCGCGCAAAAACTACTTTTACCCGGATCTGCCCAAGGGCTACCAGATCAGCCAGTTCGAGATTCCGGTGGTGCAAGGCGGCAGCGTGGAGTTCTTCCTGGGCGACGAGAAGAAGTCCGTGCGGCTGGTGCGCGCGCATTTAGAAGAAGATGCGGGCAAATCGCTGCACGAAGACTTCATTGGCCAAACCGGTATCGACTTGAACCGCGCTGGCACGCCGCTGCTGGAGATCGTTACCGAGCCGGACATGCGCTCCAGCGCCGAGGCTGTAGCCTATGCCAAGGAGCTGCACAAGATCGTCACCTGGATCGGCATCTGCGACGGCAACATGCAAGAGGGCTCGTTCCGCTGCGACGCCAACGTGTCGGTGCGCAAGCCCGGCGGCCCCTTGGGTACACGCCGCGAGATCAAAAACCTGAACAGCTTCAAGTTCATGCAACAGGCCATCGACTTTGAGGTGCGCTGGCAGATCGAGCAGATCGAAGACGGGCTGGAGATCCAGCAGGCCACGGTGCTGTTCAACCCTGACACCGGCGAAACCCGTGCCATGCGGACCAAGGAAGACGCCGCCGACTACCGCTACTTCCCCGACCCGGATCTGCCGCCGCTGGTGGTGGCACCCGAGTGGGTGGAGCGCGTGCGCTCTGAAATGGCCGAGCTGCCCCGTGTCATGGCGGCCCGCCTTGTGGCCGATTTCAACCTGTCGGAATACGACGCCAATGCCTTGACGCAAAGCAAGGAGATTGCCGGCTATTTCGAAGCCGCCATTGCCGCTGGCGCCCAGCCCAAGCTGGCCGCCAACTGGATCATGGGCGAGCTGGCACGGCGCCTGAACGGGCAAGACCTGGACATTGCCCAAGCCCCCGTTTCCGCGGCAAAACTGGCGCAATTGCTGGTACGCATTGCCGACAGCACCATCTCCAATAATGCAGCCAAGCAGGTGTTCGATGCGCTGTGGACCGATGCCGACGCCCAGGTGGATGCGATCATCGAGGCCAAGGGGCTGCGCCAGATGAACGACACCGGCGCGCTAGAAGCCATCGTGGATACGGTGATTGCGGCCAATGCCAAGAACGTGGCCGAGTTCAAAGCCGGCAACAGCAAAGCTTTGAACGCGCTGGTGGGTCAGATCATGAAGGCCAGCCAGGGCAAGGCCAACCCAGGGCAGATCAACGAACTGCTGAAGGCCAAGCTGGCCTGATAACCCGGCGGCTCAGCGGGCCCCGCTCCACAGGGGCTTGAGCCGGGCCAGCTCTTCGTCGAAACGGTCGTTTACGCGCTGCTTCTCCTGCTGCTGGTTGGCGATGAAGCGCTGTTGGGCCAGCACGCTCTCGTCGTTGTCTGTCATGCGGCGGCGCAGGGCAAACGGTGCTTTACTGGGGTCCTTGGCGTAAAACTCCATCTCTGCGTCCAGGGACTTGCGCTGCTGCGCCAGATCGGCCAAACGGGTGTTGGCCGCGCGGATCACCTCGTCCACCTGGGTCAGTGCTTCGCTGCGGCTGGCGTCGTGCGCGGCCTGGTTCTTGTAGCGGGCCAGCAGCGCGCGGTTGCGCCGGCGCTCTTCGTTGGCACGGGCCTTGTCTTCCGTGTCCTTTTTCTCCAGGGCGGCCTGGGCGGCTTCTTCTTGCGGGGTGAGCACGGGGGCAACACTGCGTTTCACCGTGCCGCTGGAGTTGAGCTCTTTTTGCTCGCGGTCCATACATTCGGGAATCGGCCGGTCAGAGGTGAGACGCTTGCCCCGTCCGTCTATACAGGTGAAGATGCCTTGCGCGCCCGCACCAAGGTGCAGGCCAGCACACAGAGCAAACATCCCCAAACACCTCACCCAAGCTATCACACGGTTCCTTTGTCTACGCCGTAGCGCTGCCTATATGCCAGCACCTTCGGGTAGTGAGCCCGTAATTCGTCTGTGCCATTTGTTTCCAAATATTGCAGCAAGTCGGCCAGCTTCGCAATAGCGCACACCTGCATGCCTAATTGGTCACGCACATACTGCACCGCGCTGTGCGGTACATCACGCCCAGCCTCGGTCGCCATTTCCTGGCGGTCCAGCGCAATCACCACCGCATGGGGCGTGGCGCCGGCCGCCTGGATCAAGGCTATCGACTCGCGGGCGGCTGTGCCGGCCGACATCACGTCGTCCACGATCAGCACCCGGCCCTTGAGCGGCGCGCCTACCAGGGTGCCGCCTTCGCCATGGTCCTTGGCTTCCTTGCGGTTGTAGGCAAACGGCAGGTTACGGCCATGCCGGGCCAGCTCCACCGCCACAGTGGCAGCCAGCGGAATGCCTTTGTAGGCCGGGCCGAAAATCATGTCAAACTCGATGCCGCTGTGCAGCAAGGCCTGTGCATAGAATTCGGCCAGACGCTGCATGCGGGCGCCGTCGTCGAACAAGCCAGCGTTGAAGAAGTAGGGGCTTAAGCGGCCGGCTTTGGTTTTGAATTCACCAAAGCGCAGCACCCCCGCATCGACCGCGAACTGCACAAAATCCTGCGCCAAACTGCCCGGCGCTTTACTTTCCACCATGGGGGAATTCCTTGTTCAAATTAACCAGCCTGAATTTAAACGGTATCCGCTCGGCTGCCACCAAAGGCGTAGAAGCCTGGATTGCCGCCACTGCGCCGGATTGTATTTGTGTCCAAGAAGTAAAGGCCCAAGCGGCCGATGTGCAGGGCAAATTCGAACAAATGGCCGGCCTGCAAGGCTACTTTCACTTCGCCGAAAAAAAGGGCTACTCCGGCGTGGGTGTGTACAGCAAACATACCCCCAGCGAAGTCGTGACGGGCTATGGTTCACCGGAATTTGATGCCGAAGGCCGCTATGTGGAACTGCGCTTTGACACGCCCAAGCGCAAGTTCTCCATCATCAGCTGCTACTTTCCCAGCGGCTCTTCGGGTGACGAGCGGCAGCAGGCCAAGTTCCGCTTTCTGGCCGAAATGCGCCCCTACCTGACCGCCTTAAAGCAAAGCCGCGATTTCATCCTTTGTGGGGACGTCAACATCGCCCACCAGGCCATAGACCTGAAAAACTGGCGCGGCAACCAGAAAAACAGCGGCTTCCTGCCCGAAGAGCGCGCCTGGATGACCCACCTGCTGGCCCGTGCCGACCTGGACCCGTTGGCCGCCGAAGGCCTGGGCCTGGTGGACGTGTACCGGCAACTGCAGCCCACCGCCACCGACACCGCCTACACCTGGTGGAGCAACCGCGGCCAGGCCTATGCCAACAACGTGGGGTGGCGGCTGGACTACCACCTGGCCACGCCAGCCATCGCCGCCCTGGCACGCAGCGAGCACATCTACAAGGATGTGAAGTTCTCCGACCACGCGCCTATCACCATCGACTACGACTTCGCGCTGTAAACCGGCATCGCCCCATGGCCACCGACAACCATTCGTCCTGGATCACCGCCGCCGACGTGGCGCGCAAGGCCGGGGTGTCGCGCTCGGCGGTATCGCGCACCTTCACAGAAGGCGCCAGCGTCTCGCCCGAAACCCGGGAAAAGGTGCAACGCGCCGCCGAGGCTCTGGGCTACCAGGTGAACATGCTGGCGCGCAGCATGATCCAACGCCAGAGCAATCTCGTCGGCGTGGTGGTCAAGGGCTTTAGCGACCCTTTTTTGCAGAGCCTGCTCGGGCCCATCACCCACCACCTGGCACTGCGCTCCTTGGCCCCGCTGCTGATGGACGCCAGCGAGCCAGAGCAGCTGGCCAAATCGCTGCGGCACCTGCTGCAGTACCGGATTGCCGGGGTCATCCTGACCTCGGGCACACCGCCCATAGAGCTAGCCCAGGAATACCTGCGGCTGCGCGTGCCCGTGGCCATGATCAACCGCTCGCCCGATCTGGAAGGTGTGGACGTAGTCAACAGCGACCACTTTGCCGGCGGTGCCATGGCAGCCCGCGCCCTGGTCGCGCAGGGTGCACGCAAGCTGGTCTTCCTCAGCTCCGTTACCGCCACCTACAGCGCCCGCATCCGTGGCGAGGGATTCGTGCAGACCCTGGCGCCTGCCGCGCAGCGCGGCGAGCTCAGCCTGCGCTGCGTGGACGCTCCCGCGGCCAGCTATGCCGGCGGCTTCGATGCCGTGCAGACGCTGCTATCCGACACGTCCACCCGGCCAGACGGCATCTTCTGCGCCAACGACGTGCTGGCCTGCGGCCTGGTGGACGGCGCACGCCAGCATATGGGGCTGCGGGTACCTGAGGATTTCCAGGTCATAGGCTTTGACGACATCCCCATGGCCAGCCTATCCGCCTACGCGCTGACCACCCTGCGCCAGGACGTGGATGCGCTGGCCCAAAGCGCAGTTACCTGTCTGGCCGAACGCATGGCCGAGCCCGACATGCCCGGTCGCACGCTGCAAGTGCCGGTCATGCTCATGGGCCGCAGCAGCACCCGCATCTAGCACTGACAACAGACGTCCCAGGGAAGACCCTAGTGCATGGTTTTCGTGCGTGATCTACATTGCACACGTGTGCAACGCGTTTGCACCCCTCTGCCATCGACCTTGGAGACACGAGCATGAAACGCAATACATCCCCCAAACTGGCGCTCGCCGCACTGCTGCTACTGCCCCTGGCCAGCCAGGCTGCAGACCGCCTCAACGTGCTGTGCGCAGCCGACAACGACTGGTGTGAGCTGATGCGCAACGCGTTTGAAAAGGAAACCCAGGTCGAGGTATCCATGGTGCGCAAAAGCGCAGGCGAAATCTTTGCCCAGATCCGCGCCGAAGCCAGCAACCCCAAGACCGACATCTGGTGGGCCGGCACCGGCGATCCGCATCTCCAGGCCGCAGCCGCCGGCTTCACCGAGGTCTATAAATCACCCCTGCTCGACAAGCTGCAGCCCTGGGCACAGAAGCAGGCCGAAATCTCCGGCTACCGCACGGTGGGCATCTATGCCGGCCTGCTGGGCATTGGCTACAACCCCGAGGTGCTGAAGCAGAAGAACATCGCTCCGCCCAAATGCTGGAAGGACTTACTGAACCCAGCCCTGAAGGGCGAGATCCAGATCGCCAACCCCAACTCCTCCGGTACCGCCTACGCCACTATCGCCACGCTGGCCCAGCTGCAGGGCGAGAACGAAGCCTTCGCGTTCATGAAGAAAATGAACGACAACGTGGGCCAGTACACCAAGAGCGGCTCGGCACCAGCCAAGGCGCTGGCCCGTGGCGAGACCGGCATAGGCATCACCTTCCAGCACGACCTGCTGAAGGAAACCATCGCCGGCTTCCCGGTGGAAGTGGTGTCGCCCTGCGAAGGCACAGGCTACGAGATCGGCTCCATGAGCCTGGTCAAGGGCGCAAAAAACATGGCCACTGCCAAGCGCTTCTATGAGTTCGCGCTGCGCGCCGATGTGCAGTCCCTGGCCGTCAAAGCCGGCTCCTACCAGGTGCCGTCCAACAAGGCCGCCACCATCCCCGCCAAGGCGCCGCGCCTGGAAACCGTCAAGACCATCAACTACGACTTCGCCAAATACGGCAGCGACGAAGTCCGCAAGCGTCTACTGAAACGCTGGGACGACGAGATCTTCTCGCTGTCGCGCTGATCCGCCCCCTGAAAGAAAGTTTGTGATGAAGTCTTTACGCGGCTGGCTCTGGCTGGCTTTGGTGGCAAGCGTGCTAGTGCCCTGGCATGTACAAGAAGCCGGCCTGTTTGGCGGCGAATGGCTGCAGGCCGGCTGGCCCGGCGATGTGCAGACCGCCGGCGCCTTGTGGCAGGTGCTAGGCCTGCAGCGCTACGGCCTGCTACCCCTGGTGCTATGGCCGGCACTGGTGGCCCTGGTCTGCCTGCTGCCCTTACAGCGCCGTGCCAAGGGCGCGGGACTGTGCGGGCTGGCCACCGCAGCCCTGCTGTGGCTGGCCTATCTAGGCTGGGGGCCAAGCGCCGCCGGTCTGCCCGGCCTGGGCTGGGGAGCATTGCTGTTAACCACCAGCGCCCTGTTTGTGCTCAGCACCGGCGCCGCCTGGATGGGCGCTTGTCGCGGCGATGTATTCGTCTGCGGTGTCATCGCCATGCTGGCGGCCCTGGTGGGCTTGTTCGTGATGTTCCCGGTGCTGCGCGTGCTGGCCGGCGCGTTTGAACAAGAGACCGGCTACAGCCTGCACGCCGCCTGGGCCCGCGTGGCCGATGGACGCATCTGGTCGCTGGCCTGCGTGGCCAGTGCCCGTGGTTGCGGCGTGGCCTGGAACACAGTCTTCCTGGCGCTCTGCACTGCCGCCGGCTCGACCCTGCTGGGCCTGACCTTTGCGCTGGTGGTCACACGCACCGGCTTCCGCTTCAAACGCATCCTGCGTGCGCTCACGGTGCTGCCCATCATCACGCCGCCCTTCGTCATTGGCCTGGCGCTGATCCTCTTGTTCGGCCGCAGCGGTGTGGTATCGGCCTGGGTAGCTTCCGTATTCCAGGTTCCCGCAGGGCGCGGCCTCTATGGCTTTTACGGCGTGTGGCTGGCGCAGCTACTGTCGTTCACGCCCATCGCCTTCATGGTGCTGATCGGCGTGGTGGAGGGCGTCAGCCCCTCGGTGGAAGAAGCCTCGCAAACCCTGGGCGGCTCGCGCTGGACCACCTTCTGGCGCGTCTCGCTGCCGCTGATGCGCCCGGGTCTGGCGAATGCCTTTCTGGTGGCCTTCATCGAGAGCATGGCCGACTTCGGCAACCCCATGGTGCTGGGCGGCAACTTTGGCGTGCTGTCCACCGAGATCTACTTCGCCATCGTCGGCGCGCAGAACGATGGCGGCCGCGCCGCCGGGCTGGGCCTGATACTGCTGGTGTTCGCCGTCAGCGCCTTCCTGGCCCAGCGCCACTGGCTGGGCAACAAGTCCTACACCACAGTGACCGGCAAGGCCGACAACGGCCAACACGCCGGACTGGACCGGCGCCTGTCGGCCGTGCTGGCGGTCATCGCCACGCTGTGGACCAGCTTCACCCTGGTGCTGTACGGCATGATCCTGGCCGGCGGCTTCGTCAACCAATGGGGCCGCGACAACAGCTTCACGCTGCGCCACTACGCCAGCGCCTTCGGCATCGAGACCGACGGCCACGGCCTGCGCTGGATAGGCACGGCCTGGGACTCGTTGTTCACCAGCCTGATGATTGCCGGCATCTCGGCGCCGCTGACCGCCGCCCTCGGCCTGGTCGCCGCCTGGCTGCTGGTGCGGCAAAAGTTTGCCGGCAAGGGTGCATTCGAATTTGCCACCATGCTGAGCTTTGCCATCCCTGGCACCGTCATCGGCATCAGCTACATCCTGGCCTTCAACGTGCCGCCGATCGAGTTGACCGGCACCGCCGCCATCCTGGTGCTGTGCTTTGTGTTCCGCAACATGCCGGTAGGCCTGCGTGGCGGCATGGCGGCCATGAGCCAGCTGGATCGCAGCCTGGATGAGGCCTCCACCATGCTGGGCGCCAACAGTTTCACTACCGCACGCCGCGTCATCCTGCCACTGATGCGGCCGGCGCTGAGCGCAGCCCTGGTGTACAGCTTTGTGCGCTCCATCACCTCGATCAGTGCGGTGGTGTTCCTGGTCAGCGCCAAGTACAACATGGCCACGGCCTACATCGTCGGCCTGGTGGAGAACGGGCAGTACGGCATTGCCATCGCCTATTCCAGCGCGCTGATCGTGGTGATGCTGGTGATCGTGTTGGCAGCACAGAGTCTGGTCGGCAAACGCCGACTGCGCAGAGTGGAACGGGTAGAGGGCGCCGCCCCTGCCCCGGTATTTTCTTTAAAGGTGGAATCATGAGCACTGCCGCAACGCAGGGCGCGCTGGTCTTCGAGCGCGTCACCAAACAATACGGCAAGGTCGTCGCCGTCAACGATGTGTCCTTCAGCATTCCGCAGGGCACGCTGGTCACCCTGCTCGGCCCCAGCGGCTGCGGCAAGACCTCCACGCTGCGGCTGATAGCCGGGCTGGAACATGTAAGCCAAGGGCGCATCTTCATCGCCGGCCAGGACGTAACCCAGCAGTCGGCCATCGAGCGCAACGTCAGCATGGTGTTCCAGTCGTACGCGCTGTTTCCGCACATGACGGTGCTGGAGAACGTGGCCTACGGCCTGGAGGTAGGCGGTGCCCGCAAGGCCGACGCGCGTGAGCAGGCCATGGAAGGCCTGCGCCTGGTCGGTCTGAACGACTTCGGCCCGCGCCTGCCCAGCGAACTCTCGGGTGGCCAGCAGCAACGTGTGGCCGTGGCCCGCGCCCTGGTGTTGAAACCCCAGGTGCTGCTGCTGGACGAACCGCTATCGAACCTGGACACCAAGCTGCGCCGCCGCGTACGCGAGGAAATCCGCGAGATCCAGCAGCGCCTGCAGCTGACCGCCGTCTACGTCACCCACGACCAGGAAGAAGCCCTGGCCGTGTCCGACCAGATCATCGTGATGAACAACCAGCGCATTGCCCAGCAGGGCACGCCGCGCGAACTGTTCGACACCCCGGCCGACGAGTTCGTGGCCGACTTCATCTGCGACGCCAACCGTGTGAGTGGCAGCGTGCGCGGCGCCCTGGCGGACGGCAAGGCCGACTGCCTGCTGGGCGGCCTGGCCGTGCCGCTGGCCAACCCACGCGCCTACCGCGGCGACATACGCATCGCCGTGCGACCGGACGCTGTGCAGCTCACGGCCGCTACCGGCAGCGACGCCCTGATCGGCCAGGTCCGCCACGCGGCCTTCCTGGGGACGGAGATGCAGTACGCCGTGGAGTCGCCGCTGGGCGAATTGTTTGTGCGCCAGACCGATATGCACCAGCCGCTGGCCGTGGGCGCGTCGGTCGGTATCCGCTTCGCCCAGCACGGAGTTTGCATCGTAGGAGGCCAAGCATGAGCACCGCTGCCATCGCCGCGCGCTACGCGCTGGCCCAGAGCATTGCCCGCCAGGCCGGCATGCAGGCCCTGGAATGGTTCCGCAAGCGCGACCAGTTGGTGATCGAGTCCAAGGGCTTGCAGGACATGGTCAGCGCCGCCGACAAGGACACCGAGCTGTATATCCGCGCCCAAGTGCTGGCGCAGTTTGCCGACGACGGCTTTCTGGGCGAAGAAGGCGGGCTGGACCGCGAGGACGCGGCCTATCTGTGGGTCATAGACCCGATCGACGGCACGGCCTGCTTCGTCAACGGCATGCATTCTTGGTGCCTGTCTATCGCCGTCACGCACCAAGGCAAGCCGGTGATTGGCGTGGTGTTCGACCCGAACAGCAATGAGATGTTCCACGCCTGCGACGGCCAGGGTGCTTTCGTCAACCAGCAGCCCATCCATGCGCACCAGGCCCACAGCATCACCGAAGGCGTGCTGGGCGTGGGCTTCTCACACCGCGTGCCGGTCAGCGCCTTTGTGCCGTTTCTGGGCCGGGTGCTGGAGGCGGGCGGCATGTTCATCCGCAACGGCTCGGGCGCGCTGATGCTGTCTTACGTGGCGGCCGGCCGGCTGATTGGCTACTACGAGCCGCACATCAACTCCTGGGACTGCCTGGCCGCCATCGTGCTGGTGCGCGAGGCCGGCGGCCAGGTGAATGACTTCCTGGCTCATAACGGGCTGCACAAGGGCAACCCCATCATCGCCGCTGGTACGCACATTTATGCGCCGCTGCTGGCACTGATAGACCCGACCACAGCAAGCTAGCGCCGCGCCGGTCTTGCTATCATAAAAAGAGCTGCTGGCGCAGGTAGTACCTGCGCCAGCAGCTCTTTTTATTTAAATTTTAAGAACTCAGGAAAACATGGGCCGGAAGAAGCTGCGCTCGTAGCTGAGGATGCAGCGCGTCTCTCCGGCATAGCGGAAGGCGGCCTGGCATTCCGGGTCCTGCAGGGACGCGGCGCGGTACACCTCGTACTCGGCCAGTGATGGGAACGTGAACATCGCCAGCGCGATATTGTTCGCCCCCTCGGAAGGAAGAAAGTAACCGTGGTGCTGGCCGCCAAATTTTTCCACCAGCGGAATCCACAGCTTGCCGTAATGCTCGAATTCGGCGAGCTTGTAGGGATCGATCACGTAACGCAGGTAGCAGGTCACCATCGCATAGGACTTTCAAAAACCTTAACTTTTCCTGGCCTGCTCGTACAGCGGCAGCACCTTGGGCAGATTCTTCTCGATCTGGGCGATGCGCGTACTGCTGGCCGGATGGGTGCTCAGCCATTGCGGCGGAGCCCCCGTATTCTGGGCGCTCATTTTCTTCCACAGGCTGATGCCGGCGCGCGGGTCAAAGCCGGCACGGGCTGCCAGCTCCAGGCCCACCAGGTCCGCCTCGGTTTCATCGGACCGGCTGAACTGCAGGTTCAGCAACTGGGCGCCACCGCCTATCACCTGCTGGCCCAGAGTGCCGGCACCCAGCAGCTGGCTGAGCAGATTCGCGCCCAGATTGGTGGCGGCGGACTTACCCATGCGTTCACGCGCATGCTCGCGCAGGGCGTGAGCGATTTCATGGCCCATCACGGCGGCGACTTCGTCGTCGTTGAGCTGCAGCTTGTCCAGAATGCCGGTGTAGAAGGCGATCTTGCCGCCGGGCATGCACCAGGCGTTGATCTGGCTGCTGCCGATCAGGTTGACCTGCCACTTCCAGTCCTTGGCGCGCGGGTTCCAGTCGGCGGTATACGGAATGATGCGCTGCGCAATGCGGCGCAAACGCACCAATTGCGGGTGATCGGCAGGTGCCAGCGCCTGCTTTTGCTGCGCCTGCTGCAAAGTCTGCTGGTATTGCAGCTTGGCGGTTTCCTCCACCTGGTCGGCCGACACCAGCTTGGAGAAGGCCGAGTTGCCCCCCACGTCCACGCCGTCGCGCGCCCACACCGAGGGTGTCTGCACCAAGGCCAGACCCAAGCAAAACGACATCCAACCTACTTTCAACTGCATTTGTAGTTACTTTCCATATTGCAAGCCATCTATAACGCAGCAAGTATTATTCCCGGATGACGTCCCCCTCTTCTGCCAGTACCCCGATCTCCCCTCAGCCAGAGCCTGCTTCCGCCCCGCGCCGCAAACGTTCAGCGATGGAGGTGCTGAGAGAACTCAGGCAGCCCAAGGTGGCGGTGATGCTGGCGCTGGGCTTTGCCTCGGGCCTGCCCTTTTTGCTGACCGCGAATACTTTTGGCTATTGGCTGCGGGACGACGGCACCAGCCTGGTGGCCATAGGCTTCATTTCCTGGGTTGGATTCGCCTATGCGTTCAAGGTGTATTGGTCGCCGCTGGTGGACCGCATTGACGTGCCGCTACTGGGCCGCCTGGGCCGGCGCCGCGGCTGGATGTTGCTGTGCCAGATTCTGGTCACCATCGGGTTGCTGGGCATGGCCATGGTGGGTACGGCGGGCGGGCTGGCCGCGATCGGCGCATTTGCCTTGTTGACGGCCTTTGCCTCGGCCACGCAAGACATCGCCATCGACGCCTGGCGTATCGAGTCGGCCGCTGACGCGGACGAAGTGGGCCTGATGACCTCGGCGGCGCAGGTAGGCTACCGCGTGGCCCTGCTCATCACCGATGCCTTGATCATCGCCGCCGCGGCCCGTGTCGGATGGAGCATGTCGTATGTGGGCATGGCGGTGCTGATGGCGCTATGCATGGTGGCAACCCTGTACGCCTCCGAGCCGGCGCGTGCCGATGTGGTGCTGCAGCAGAGGCCCTCGCTGTGGACCTTGCGCGGCCTGGCTGATGCCATCGTCGGACCGTTCGTCGATTTCTTCGCCAAGCACAAGGTCGCCGGACTGGTCATGCTGTTGATGGTGGCGCTGTACCGCCTGCCCGACTTTGTGATGGGGCCGATGTACAACCCGTTCTACCATGACCTCGGCCTCGCCAAAGACACGGTAGCCTGGGTGCGCGGCTCCTTTGGCCTGGTCACCACCTTCCTGGGCATCGCGGCGGCCGGCATCAGCGCCATCCGGCTGGGCTTGTTGCCCACCCTGGTCGCCGGGCTGGTGCTCGAAGGCTTCGGCACGGCGGCATTCGCCTTGCTCAGCTTCCATGCCAGCACCGAGGTTTTTGCCGCGGTGATGGCGCTGGATGCATTTGCACAGGCCTTTGCCGGCGTCGCCCTGGTGACCTATATGTCCAGCCTGACCAGCCTGGGCTACACCGCCACGCAGTACGCCATGCTGTCCTCGACCTACGCGTTGCTGGGCAAGTTCCTGAAAGGATTCTCCGGAATTGCCGTCGAAACGCTCACGCCCACCTATGGCCTGCTGGGCGCCTACGCCACGGCCTTCGTGGCCACTGGCCTGACCGCCATCCCGCCCATGCTGCTATTGCTGCTGCTGTGGCGTATGCAGCGGAACAAAGGCTGATACGGCAAAAACCGTCTCTAGCGCAGAAGGAGCAAGCGCCGGAAGCTATTTATTTGATAGCAATTTGGATGTAAAGTATTTACCTATCTTTACGGTGGCTACAACCCATATTGGCGGCAAAGGCGCACCATCGTGCTTTACAAATGCTTTCCCAACGGCCAGACCACTTAACGGATACCCCATGAGCGCAAACCTGCTAATGATCGAAGACGACACCCGCCTGGCCAGCATGGTCGGCGAGTTCCTGGGCCAGTCCGGCTTCAACGTGTCGCACCAGCCTACGGCCATGGGCGGTCTGGCGCAGTTGCAGGGCCAAAGCGGCCCGACCCGTCCCGATCTGGTGATCCTGGACCTGATGCTGCCCGACCTGGACGGCCTGGAAGTATGCAAACGCATCCGCAACAGCACGGGAGACATCGCCCAGGTGCCAGTGCTGATGCTGACCGCCAAGGGCGACCCGCTGGACCGCATCATCGGCCTGGAACTGGGTGCCGACGACTACCTGCCCAAGCCCTTCGAGCCACGCGAACTGCTGGCGCGCATCCGCGCCATCCTGCGCCGCCAGGGCGACACTGCCAACACCGCCAACAAAGTGCTGCGCTTCGGCTCGCTGGAGATCGACCGCGACGCGCGCTCCGTTACCGTCAACGGCCAGCCGGCCGACCTGACCTCTTACCAATTCGACTTGCTGGTAGCGCTGGCCGAACGTGCCGGCCGCGTGCTGACGCGCGACCAGATCATGGAAGCCGTGCGCGGTCGCGAACTCGAGGCCTTTGACCGCTCCATCGACGTGCACATGGGCCGCATCCGCGCCGCCATCGAGACCGACTCCAAGAACCCGCGCCGCATCGTCACAGTACGCGGCGCCGGCTACGTCTTCGCCAAACAGCAAGACTAGCCCGCCGTCCGGTTCTCTCTGCGGTGCCGCACAGAAGCGCGGTACATTTTGCGGCTCCACAGCCGACCGGATAGAACTGAGATGGACTACGTCCCGATGCAACCCTCCCTGCCCTCACTGCTGCAGCGCCTGTATGTGCGCATCTGGCTGGCTGTGCTGCTGGCCCTGGCCGTGCTGATGCTGCTGGTCGGCCTGGCCTGGCGCATGGCAGCCGACCCGCCGCTGCACGACCTGGTGATACGCAACCGGGCCGGCGAAATCATCGGCAAGGGCACGACCCGCCAACTGCGCGTCTCGCCCGACGGCCTGCAGATCGTCCCGCCCGCCAGCGCCCCGGCAACCCCGGCCTTACCGGACGACGGTGAAGACCTGACAGAGTTGCCCCCACCTTCGCCCGAAACCATGGACAACCGCGGCCCCGAATTCGTGGTCCGCATGCACGACGGCCAGCGGGTGCTGATCCACCTGCCGCGCCCGGCGCGCACCTGGTGGCTGCGGCCGCCGTTCGGCTTCTTCTGGACGCTGGGCATGGTCGGCATTGCCATGGCACTGGCCATGTACCCCATCATCCGACGCCTGACACGGCGGCTGGAATCGCTGCAACGCAGCGTGGAGCAATGGGGCACCGGTGACCTGTCGGTACGCGTGCCCATCCATGGCCGCGACGAGGCCGGCCTGCTGGCGCAGCGCTTCAACACCGCCGCCGAACGCATCGAAACCCTGGTGGCATCGCACAAAACCCTGCTGCAGTCGCAAAAGTCGCTGCTGGCCAATGCCTCGCACGAACTGCGCTCGCCGTTGACGCGCATCCGCATGGGCATCGAGCTGATGGGCTCCTCGCCCTCCCCGGCTTTCAAAAATGAGATCAGCCGCAACATCGCCGAGCTGGACCAGCTGGTGGACGAAATCCTGCTGGCCAGCCGGCTAGACGCCAAGGAAGCCGACCTAGGCACGGTGGAAGAGGTGGACCTGACCGGCCTGGTGGCCGAAGAATGCGCCCGCACCGATGCCTCGTTCGAGGTCGGCGTGGAAGGCGAGCCCGACCAAAGCTACGAGGTACAGGGCGTGGCCAAGCTGCTGCGCCGCGCCGTACGCAATCTGCTGGAAAACGCCCGCCGCTACACCAGTGGCGAGGTGGACGTCACCCTGCAGCGGCACGGCGGCAACGCGGTGCTGCGCGTGTTCGACCGCGGCCCCGGCGTACCGGCCGAGCTGCGCGAACGCATCTTTGAGCCCTTCTACCGCCTGCCCGGCGCCAGCGAACGCGATGGCGGTGTAGGCCTGGGCCTGGCCCTGGTCAAGTCCATCGCCGAACGCCACGGTGGCAGCGTCCGCTGCGAAGGCCGCGAAGGCGGTGGCGCCTGCTTTGTCATAGAACTACCCCGCCCCACGGCCTGAAGACGCCATTTGCCACCACTAACTTAGCACCTCCTAAATGCTGGGCGCGCTAGGCTGTGTTTTCATTCAAAAGAATGAGCACCTGCTCCATTCCCTTCGTTCCTTCAGATCCGCCGGTCAATAATCTGCTGCGTCATTTACAAATAGACACAAGTGCTCCGAGTGGACAAATGCAATGCAGCCACTCGAGGCCCATACAGCATGATTGGGGAAATATGTTGAGATTCAGGCACGCCGCTCTAGCGATAGCTATTCTGACCTTGGGTACCTTGACGCAAGCTGCCACCTCTGAAGACCCGAACGCCGCCCTCAAGGCCCTGGCCTGGCAAAACGGCCCGGTTACCGCCGCGTTGGAAGACAAGGCCGAACTGAAGATACCCAAAGACTCGCAATTCCTGGATACCACCAATGGCTCCAAGTTTCTGGAGCTGACGGGCAATCTGCCCTCGGCCGAAAACATCCTGATGGGCAATTCTTGGTGGGCCGCATTCTCATTCGACCCGGCCGGCTACGTGAAAGACGACGAGAAGATCGATGCTGACGAACTGCTCAAGCAGCTCAAGAGCCACGACGGCCCCAGCAACGAAGAGCGCCGCAAACGTGGCATGCCTGATCTGTATACCGACGGTTGGTACATTCCCCCGCACTACGACCCCACCACCAAGCACCTGGAGTGGGCGCTGCGGCTACGCTCTGCCAGCCACGACCGGCCCATCATCAACTACACCGTACGCTTGCTGGGCCGCACAGGCTACGAAAGCGCGGTGCTGGTATCCAGCCCCGAAACACTGGACGCAGATGTCAAGGAATTCAAGTCCGTGCTGACAGGCTTCGAGTTCAAAGCCGGCGAAAAGTACTCTGAATTCAAGTCCGGTGACCGCATTGCCCAATTCGGCTTGGCGGCCCTCGTCGCCGGCGGCGCAGCCGCAGTGGCCACCAAGACCGGCTTCTGGAAGGTGCTGGTAGGCGTTCTGGCGGCCTCCTGGAAGCTGGTGGCTGCTGCGGCCGCAGTGTTCCTGGGCAGCATAGGCAAGCTGTTCAAGCGCAAATAGGCGTGGATGCCGCTTCGGCGCTGATGCTGCTGGCATTGGCTCTCTACCTCTACGACTCGGCACGACTGTTGTCGGGAAACCAGGCCGTGCTGGTACACAGGCGTGCCGGCTGGCTGGCCGCCTTTGGCTCGCAGCGCTGGAAGATACGCGGCCGCGAACCTTACCTGCCCAACCCACTCACGCCGCACCGGCAGTTGTTCGTGCTGCGCTGGCGCTTTGCCGGTACGACACAAGTCCGCGCCACACCACGGGTGCTGGACACTTTACCGGCGCTGCGGGTATTCACTCCATGGATCTGGCTGTCGGCCGCCTGTCTTTTCGTAGGCCTACCGCTGGGGCTGTTCACCCGCGCCGGGCTGTGGGCCGTGGTGCCGGCGCTAGCCCTGATGTACCTGAGCAATGCCACTGCGCTGCTGCTGCTGTGGCGTCGACGGCACACGCTGGGCCTGCAAAACGGACCATTTGGCACGCTGGCATTCGAATGCCTGAGCTGCCCGCCGTTCGCATTGAACCTGGTGCGCAAGCTATGCGCCACCCAGCCGGTGGTGGAAGACTTCGAAGCCGCCTGCCTGCGCCTGCTAGACCCGACGACCCTGACGCAAGTGAAGGCGCAATGCCTGCTGCGACTAGACGAGCAGATCGCCTGCGAAGACGAAGCCAGCTCCGAAATGCCCGCTCTGCTGAATGCGCGCCTACGATTTGCTCCTGCAGAGGACGCTCCTTGAGTACCACAGAAATCATCATCGTCATCGGTGGCCTGGTACTGGGCTACTGGGTGGTCTCGCTGTTTACCGCCAAAGCGCCCAGCCACGTGGCGCCCGCCTCCCTGGACCCGCCCTGGCACCAGGTACTGGAACTGTCACCCGACGCCAGCCTGGAAGACATCCGCAACGCCTACCGCCGGCTGATGGGTGAATACCACCCCGACAAGGTGGCCTCCCTGGGCAGCGAATTACAGGCCCTGGCGGAGCGTAAAAGCAAACAAATCGGCGCGGCCTACCAGGCGGCACTACAGCAGCTCGGGGCTAGCGCATGAAGTTCCTGCTGGCCTTGCTATTCGCGGGTAAGCTGGGCAAATTGCTGGTGTCCAGCGGCAGCATGCTGGTGTCGGTTTTCGTCTACAGCATGCACTATGGCTGGCCCTATGCCCTGGGCTTCATCGGCCTGCTGTTCCTGCACGAGATGGGCCATTACATCGCCGCGAAAAAGCGTGGCCTGGAAGTGGGCATGCCGGTCTTCATTCCATTTGTCGGCGCCTGGATCTCGCTCAAAACCACCCAGCTCGACCCGGAAACTGAGGCCTATGTCGGCCTAGCTGGACCCATGCTGGGCACCGCCGGCGCCTTTCTATGCTATCTCTATGCCCGCGAGAACGGCCAGGCATTGTGGATGGCGATTGCCTACGCGGGCTTCGTGCTGAACTTGTTCAACCTGATTCCCCTGACTCCGCTGGATGGAGGACGCATCGTCTCTGTCATCTCGAACAAACTGTGGCTGCTGGGCATGCCCCTGCTGTGCGCGGTGTTCTGGTGGAGGCCCAGCCCTCTCCTTGTCGTCATAGCCATCCTGGCGCTACCCAAAGTATGGTCAGCCTTGAAGGGCAAAGCCCCGACAACCCAGGAAATTGCCTCACCGCAGGTCAAGCTGCAATACGGCCTGCACTACCTGCTGCTGGTCGCCGTGCTGGCCCTGCTGGCCATGGACGCCCACGAAAGACTCGGCCAGTTGCGAACTTGAGCCCCCCGGAGCCGAGTCCCCCGCCAGGGCATAGTGCGGCTGCCGCACAAATGGTGGCGATCCTTCCTAGAATGCCTGCTCCGCTTACAACAGCCTTGGAGACAGAACATGACCTACCACGCCGCAACCGACCGCTACGACGACAAAATGCCGTACCGCCGTTCTGGGCGCAGCGGCCTGCAGCTACCTGCCATCACCCTGGGCCTATGGCACAACTTTGGCGACACCACGCCACTGGTAACCCAGCGCGCCATGCTACGTACAGCGTTTGACCTGGGCATCACCCACTTCGACCTGGCCAACAACTACGGCCCACCCTACGGCAGCGCCGAGACCAATTTCGGCGAGCACATGCGCCGCGACTTCAGGCCTTACCGCGACGAGCTGGTGATCTCCAGCAAGGCCGGCTACGACATGTGGCCCGGCCCCTACGGCCAGGGCGGCGGTGGCCGCAAGTACGTGCTAGCCAGCCTGGACCAAAGCCTGCAGCGCATGGGCCTGGACTATGTGGACATCTTTTATTCGCACCGCTTCGACCCCGACACCCCGCTGGAAGAAACCATGGGCGCGCTGGCCACGGCCGTACAGCAGGGCAAGGCACTGTATGTGGGCCTGTCCAGCTACTCGGCCGGCAAGACCCGCGAGGCCTCTGCCATCCTCAAGCAGATGGGCGTGCCCTGCCTGATCCACCAGCCGTCCTACAGCATGCTGAACCGCTGGATCGAAGAAGAGCTGCTGGACACCCTGGGTGACCAGGGCATAGGCTGCATCGCCTTCAGCGCGCTGGCCCAGGGCCTGCTGACCAACAAGTACCTGAACGGCGTGCCCGCCGACGCACGCATCAACCGCCCCGGCGGCAGCTCGTTCAAGCAAGATCACCTGAGCCCGCAGAACCTGGCCCATGTGCGCGCACTGAACGAGATGGCCCTGGCCCGTGGCCAAAGCCTGGCGCAGATGGCCACCGCCTGGGTGCTGCGCGACCCGCGCGTCACCTCGGCCCTGATCGGCGCCAGCCGCCCAGAGCAGATCGTGGAACTGGCCGGTGCGCTGAAGAACGCGCACTTCAGCACCGAAGAACTCACCGCGATCGACCAGCATGCAGTGGACGGCGGCATCAATCTGTGGAAAAAACCCTCTACGGACCAACGCCTGTCTTGAGAAACTGTTCACGGTCTATTTAAGGGTCCAAATAGACCGTGTTTCGCAAATGCAGCTTCATGCTGCATTGCAGCCGCCAAGCCGTGGCACGGCGGGCTTTGTCGCGAAACTGTCATCCAGCAATCCAGGGCTCATTGGGCAGGCCCCATGCACAGCCCAAATGCTGTGTTGCAGCACATCCAGTCATCACAATTGGCTCTTAAAATCATAGCCAGGAGACGCTGTCCCGGATGTGTAGCGCGTACGTCCTGCCGCCCGCAATATCGCCCCATCCGCATTTGGCGAACACAAGGACATGGCGTTCGAGATCGAGTTACGTACGGTTTTATTGCTCAACACCACCTCCCTGTTCATAGGTGGACTGGTGTTCATGCATGTACGCAAGCAATCGCACGAGAGCAAGCGCGTGAGCTTGGGCCTGCTGGCCGCCAGCTTTTTGTTGCTGGCTGCGGGTGCAACCATTGCGGGCATGACGGACCATCTTCCAGTGGCCATGGCCGTATGGCCGCACCTGAGCTTGTTATTTGGCACACTGGGATACACGCTGATGTGGGGTGGCTTCAACACACTGGCAGGTACTGGAAACTGGCAGCAAGAACGGTGGATGCTGCTTCTGCCGGTGGCTATCGCGCTGTTAGGCGGGCTCACCGGATTTCCACAGAACAATCTGTTGCGTGCCAGCACTTACCATAGCTACGCAATAGTTGCGCTGCTGTCTTCCGCCTACAGCATGCTGCGGCAAAACCGCATCGATCCCTTGCCGAACAGGCCGCTACTTGCCAGCAGCTTGGTGGCAAGCGCCTTGGTCTACATGCTGAACATCGTCAACCTGCACCAGGAAACCGAAATTCTGCTCAACGTGGCGGATGCCTTCTTTGTTGAAATTGTCTGCGGCTTTGCCATGTGCCTGCTGACCATCTCGTTGGTCAACGACCGCACCCAGGTGCGATTGAAGAAGATGGCCCAGACCGACCCACTGACCGGCGCAGGCAACCGGCGCAGCTTCCTGGGCCGGCTCCCAGCACACCCTGTGTCAGGGGCCGCCATGCTGCTGATCGACCTGGACCACTTCAAGCGCATCAATGACCAGTTTGGCCACGCTACCGGCGACGCTGTGCTGGTGGCATGCGCCCATCGCATCCAGAGCATGTTGCCCCCAGAGGCGGTGTTCGCGCGCTACGGAGGAGAGGAGTTTGTGCTCTACCTGCCCCGGACAAACACCGCTGAAGCGCAGGCCATCGCCGAAGGCCTGCGCCTGGGCCTGGCGGCACTGGCATGCGAAAACAAAGGGCAGCCCGTGCCTGTCTCGGCCAGCTTCGGTATCGCCATTACCAACGCGCAAGATACCCATTGGCACGCGGTCCTGCACCGGGCCGACCAGGCCCTGTATGCCGCCAAAGCCGCAGGCCGCAATTGCGTGCGCCTGCATGGACAGTTCATGCCCATGGCTACATAAAAAATGGCTGCCAGTTTAGAGATCCACCTGCCCACGGTGCTATTCCTGCACCAGACTTCCTTCATGCTGGGGGCGCTGGTGTTCGTGCAACTGCGCAGGCAATCCTCGGGCACACAGGGCATCGGCCTGCTGGCCCTGGCCTTTGTTTTCTTGGCGGGGGGGTATACCTTCACATCCGCCATCACACATCCAGGCCGAATAGATTTGCCAACCATGGTGCGGCCGCATATCAGCCTGCTGTGCACCATGTTGGGCTACAGCCTGCTATGGGCCAGCTACGCCGAACTGGCAGGACGCTGGCGCTGGAAACAGACCCGCCTGGTCCTGTTGCTGCCCCTGGGCGTGGCTCTGCTGGGGCTTGCCACCGGCTTCCCTTACGAAGCCAAGTTACGCGGCCTTACCTACTATGCTGGCGCCATTCTGGGCCTGACACTGACCGGGTACGGCATCTTGCGTAACGGGCGGCTGGAACCCTTGCCGTCGCGTAAGCCCCTGGCCATATGCATGCTGCTGGGAGCGCTTTTTTACCTGATACGGGTGCTCAGCATCTTCCGCGGATCTGACCTTCTGGGCAATGTTGCGGACACTTTCTTCATGGAGATCCTGTGCAACTTCGGCATCGCCTTGTTGACGGTCACCCTGGTGAACGAGCGCTCGCAGCTACACCTGCAACGCATGGCCCAGACAGACCCACTCACCGGAGTGGGCAACCGGCGCTGGTTCTTGGCCCAGTTGCCCAAACAGCCGGCAGCAGGCGCCGCCTTGGTGCTGATGGACCTGGACCATTTCAAGCAAATCAACGACCGCTACGGCCATGCGACGGGTGACGAAGTGCTGGTCAGCTGCGCGCAGTACATCCAGAGCATGCTGCGCGAACACGACGCTTTTGCACGCTACGGCGGAGAAGAATTCGTGCTCTACCTGCCCGAGGTGTCGGTGGATGCAGCCCTGCAGGTGTGTGACCGCTTGCGCCGCGGTATAGCCACCCTGGTCTGTGAAAGCCAGGGCCAGCGCGTGCCCATCTCGGCCAGCATGGGCGTGGCCCTGGCCTCGGCCCAGGACCCGCACTGGCAAGCCGTGCTGCACCAGGCCGACCAGGCACTGTACGCGGCCAAAGCCGCTGGGCGCAACCGCGTGCACCTCCATGGCCAAACGGTGCCCGCATTGGCGCATGGAGTCAGCCCCTAGAAGCCTGTGGCTCTGCCTGGCAGGTACTGCACCACACCGTTACCGGCTATACAAACGGTAGCAATAAAACAGCCACTTGCGGTCCGCCAGGGCGCTACAGTCCTGAGGTTGAGGGAGTATTTCGCACCCTGCATACCCGCGACTGGAGGTAATTTCCATGCAGAAAATCGGGCCTTGCCTGTGGTTTGACGGAGCCGCCGAAGAGGCGGCGGAGTTTTATGTATCCGTCTTTCCCAACGCACGCATCGTCAGCACCACGCACTACGTGGAAAGTACGCACCGGCCCATAGGCTCGGTCATGACGGTGGAGTTTGTGCTGGATGGCCAGGAGTTTGTGGCCCTGAACGGCGGCCCGTATTTCAACTTCTCCCCGGCGATCTCCATGGTCGTGCCCTGCGACACCCAGGCCCAGCTGGACCATCTGTGGAGCCAGCTGATGGTCGGCGGCCACGCCCAGCAATGCGGCTGGTTGACCGACAAGTTCGGCGTGTCCTGGCAGATCGTGCCCAAAACCCTGACTGCCATGATGCAGGGCGACGACACCGCCGCCGCCCAGCGCGCAGTTGCCGCCATGCTGCAAATGGTCAAGCTGGACATCGCCGCGCTGGAGCAGGCCTACCATAGCGTCTGAGACCCCCGCACCCATTCATACTCATTTTTTGATAGCTGCCTACGCAGAATCCACCTGCGCCATCGGCATGTCCACTCCTAAAATCCGGCGGCATATTCCGCACAGGCGCGCACCGCCTGGGAGCGGAATAAATGTGTTGATAATGCATCAGCTCTGCGCCGGGGCGGCACCCGGCCAGCGCGACCAATAGCCGTAAGGGGAGCCCACCATGCCGGGACGATGGAATACGCAGCCATGCCTGTCTTAAGGCGTACGCTTGGGCGCCGCCCCCGGTTGGTTGGCAGCCTGAGCGGCTGCGTCCTGGCGTTGGCCATGGGCCTGGCGATCGTGCTGGCAGGCATCGGGCTGCGCGTGCGTGAGATCGACCGCGGCCATGCCACGCTATTCCGCGCCATGGAGAACCGGCGCGTAGAAGTCACTGCACTGCTGCAGGAGCTCAACAGCATCTACCCCGCAGACTGCACCGCTGACAACCGCACCAAACTACGCAGCCTGCTGTTCAAACACCGGGTGGTGGGTGACATCGGCATCCTCGACAGCCAGCGCCAATTGGTCTGCAGCACCAGCCTGGGCGACATCTACCCGCCGCTGGCACCCAATACCGGTGGTCTGCAGGGCGAGGCCGGCCACTACTACCTGAACGCCCCCTTGCCGCTGGCCGACGAAACCGTATTCGTCACCCTGGTGGAGCGCGGCCCCTTCCAGGTCGCACTGGACGACAACGCCACCCGCGATGCCAAACTGCAGCACAGCGACACGCTGTGGGCCGGCCGCGGCGCCGAACGCACCCAGGTATTCCGTGGCGAACACGCCAACCTGACCAGCCCCCAAGTCGGCCCCAACACGCCGCACCTGCAGCTCGACACCCACAGGGCTGTGCTGCTGGTCAGCAACACCCTGCCCAACTTTGTCCAGCTCTCGGCACAGTCGGTGCTGCAGCTGCGCGAGCTATTGGCCGACTACTGGGCCCTGCTGCTGGGCGCTCTGGGCCTGTGTGGGCTGCTGGGCCTTCTGGTCGCCGATGTGGTGACCCGGCGCTGCCGGCACTACCAGTCCATGGACTACCGCATCCGCCACCTGTGCCGGCCCGACAACGTGGTCTGCCACTATCAACCCATCCGCGACCTGGCCAGCGGACGCACCATAGGCTGCGAGGTACTGGCCCGGCTGCAGGACCGCAAAAAGCTGGTCTACCCCGACCAATTCATACCCGCGCTGGTACGGCAAAACCTGGGCTGGGCGTTTGACACCGCCATCAGCGCCTGTGCCCTGCGCGAACTGGGTGCAGCCCTGCCCGCGCAAACCGACTTCAAGATCGCGCTGAACTTCTTCCCCAACAATCTGCAACGCGACCGGGTCCATGCACATCTGCAAGCCGTCATGCATACCACCGGCCGCAAGGACCTGCGGGTCGAGCTGGAGGTGACCGAATACAACTTCTCGCCCGAGATCGTGCCCGAGCTGCAGCGCCTCAAGGCCGACGGCTACCTGATCGCCATCGACGACTTCGGCACCGGCTATTCCAACCTGGGCATGGTCAAGCGCGTGGCACCCGACTTCCTGAAGATCGACAAGTCCTTTGTGTTCGAGATGGAAGACGCCAGCCTGCGCTCCAGCCTGATCCCCGAGATCGTCGCCATCGCCAAGGCGGTGGACAGCAAGGTCGTCGCCGAGGGCATTGAAAACGCCGCCCAGGCGGCCCAGCTCAGCGCGCTGGGCGTGCAGTACGGCCAGGGCTACTACTTCGCCAAGCCCATGCCGCTGCAGGCCTTTCTTGACTACCTGGCCGCGGAAAACCGCACGGCCAGCTGATGGTGCAAGTTCAGGCCAGGGCTTCCACGTGGCGTGCGAAGTTGCCCAGAATGGCCTGCCAGCCCTGCTCTTGCTGCTCGACGGAGTAGGTAGATTCGGCGTCGAAAGTCACGCGCACCTGTACGCCGCCCGCGCCCTCGGTAAACGTGACCTGGGCCGTGCGGTCGCCAAACGCATATTCGATCAGCGCATGCTTAACGATCTTGGTGTAAGTGCCCGCAAAATCAAAACCCATGCTGCCGTCCTTGGCCTCCATGCGCGACGAGAAGGCGCCACCCTCGCGCAAATCCACGTGGGCTGTGGTGGTGTGCCAGTCCGGTGACGCAGCATTCCACTGCACGATGTCCGCTGGCGTCGTGTAGGCACGCCACACTTTCTCGATGGGGGCTGCAACCGTGGTTTCAACACTGATTTTCATAATGCAATTTCGGTGGGTTGGCGAAAAACAATAGTGCCACAGACCCGCCCAGCGGCAGTGTCTGCGGCGGCCATTCTGCTGGCGCACCCACCTGAGGTCAACGCCGGGTTATAAACCCAGTGCGCTCAGGCCCGGGTGGTCGTCGGGCCGGCGCCCGCTGGGCCAGTGGAACTTACGCTCGGCCTCGGTGATCGCCAGGTCGTTGATACTGGCGTGGCGCTCGGCCATGAAGCCGTGCGCATCAAACAGCCAGTTCTCGTTGCCATAGGAGCGGAACCACTGGCCCGCCGCGTCATGCCACTCATATGCAAAGCGCACGGCGATGCGGTTGCCATCAAAAGCCCACAGCTCCTTGATCAGCCGGTAGTCCAGCTCGCGCACCCATTTGCGCTGCAAAAACACTTCAATCTCGGCCCGGCCCTGCGGAAACTCCGCGCGGTTGCGCCAGCGGCTGTCCGGCGTATAGGCCAGCGCCACGCGGGCCGGGTCACGGCTGTTCCAGGCGTCTTCGGCCAGGCGCACCTTTTGCGCGGCGGTGTCGGCGTTGAACGGCGGCAGGGGTGGGCGAGGAGCTTCGGGGGCCAGGCTCATGGTGTTTTCCTTCCAGGTGTGTAGACAGTGTCTGCGCGTAACGCAGCGCATGGATGCACTGTATTGATACCAGGTGAAAAATAGAATCACCTCTATTTCCAATACACCATTCCATAAACAGGAAGAATATGGACAGACTCCAGGCCATGCAGATCTTTGTGACCGTGGCCGACGCTCAGGGCTTTGCGGGTGCCGCCCGCCAGCTGCAGCTGTCGCCCCCGGCCGTACCCCGCGCCATCAAGGACCTGGAAAGCCACCTGGGCGTGCGCCTGCTCACCCGCACCACCCGCGTGGTACGGCTCACCGAGGCCGGCGCCCGCCACGCCGAGGACTGCCGCCGCATCCTGGCCGAGCTGGCCGACGCCGACGCCTCGGTGGCTGGCATGCACAGCGCACCGCGTGGCCGCCTCGTCGTCACGGCACCGCTGATGTTCGGCGCGCTGCACGTCACGCCCCTGGTCACCGACTACCTGCAACGCTACCCCGAGGTGCAGGCCCACTGCCTGTTTCTGGACCGGGTGGTGAACCTGCTGGACGAGGGTGTGGACGTGGCCGTGCGCATCGGCGCCCTGCCCGACTCCAGCATGCAAGCCGTGCGCGTTTCGCAGCTGCGCCGCGTTCTCTGCGCATCGCCCGCCTACCTGGCCCAGCATGGCACGCCCAGCACACCGGATGATCTGGCCAGCCACACCGTTACCACTATCCACGGCAGCGGCCCCACCACCGAGTGGCGCTTCTGGCACCAGGGCGCACCACGCTTGGTGAAGCTGCAGCCCCGCATGCTCACCACCACCAACGACAGCGCCATGGCCGCCGCCGTCAGCGGCTTTGGCATCACCCGCCTGCTCTCCTATCAGGTGGCCGAGCATGTGCGCACCGGGCGCCTGCAAATCCTGCTGGCCGACTACGAGCCCCCAGCCCTGCCGGTACACCTGCTGCACCGCGAGGGGCGCTACGCAGCGCAGCGGGTGCGGGCGTTTCTGGACATGGCGGTGGAGCGGCTGCGGGGCGTGGGGGCGCTGGAATAACCGCCAAGTTGTCCGTTCCATGCGGCCCCAAAGATGCAAGCCAAATAGCCTTCTGGCGCACGTAATACCTGCGCAAGCAGCTATTCTTTACATAGCAATCACGCATACCCGGGCGGCGCAGATGCAGAATCGGCACCACCCCGTTTGCGAAAGGCCACCCCATGCTTGACTCCTCCCACGGCTGGTTCTTCTGGGCCGCGCTGTCGGCCTACTTTGCGGCGCTGACGGCGATCTTCGCCAAGGTGGGCATACAGGGCGTGGACTCGGACTTCGCCACGCTGGTGCGCACGGCCATCATCGTCTGCCTGCTGGCGGTGTTTGTAGGCGCCACCGGCAAGTGGATGGACCCGCGCAACCTGTCGCCACGCACCCTGCTGTTCCTGGGCCTGTCGGCCCTGGCCACGGGGGCGTCGTGGGTCTGCTACTTCCGGGCGTTGCAGATGGGCCAGGCCTCGCAGGTGGCGCCGGTGGACAAGTTCAGCCTGGTACTGGTGGCGGTGTTTGCCTTTGCATTCCTGGGCGAGCGCCCCTCGCTGCGCGAATGGGCGGGCATCGGCCTGGTGGCCAGCGGCGTGCTGGTGCTGGCCATCAAGCGCTGAGCCGGGCCGGCGGCCGGGCAGAAAGTGCGGCCGCTATGGAGCGCCGATTTTTCCGCCACCCCAGGCTACAAGCTTTTTAGCACGCCAGCGCAGATAACTCTTGCGCCGGCAGCTACAAAATTCAGAGCAATCCCTTCAAACGCAGCAGGCCAAAGGCAGCGACGGTGGTGGCGTCCTGGATGCTGCCGTCGCACACCATGGCTTGCACGGTGGCGATGTCGAAGGGCCGCGCCACCAGGCCCTGCTCTTCTGCGTCCAGCTCCGTCGCGTGCTGCTCGCAGTCGGTGGCCAGGAACAGGTCGTAAGCCTGGGTGGAATAGCCGTAGCCCAGGAACAGACGGCCGGCGTGCTGCATCTGGCCAGCCACCAGGCCGGTTTCTTCGCGCAGCTCGGCACGCGCCAGGCTCAGCGGGTCTATGGTCTGGCCTTCCCACGAGCCCTGGGGCAGCTCCCAAAAACGCTGGCGCACCGGGTAGCGGTACTGCTCGACCAGGTAGAGCTGGCCGTCACGCAGCGCGGCGATGACGGCGAAGTCCGGCTTCTCGACCACGCCATAGATACCGGTGCTGCCGTCGGCGCGCACGATGCTGTCCTCGCGCACTGCCATCCAGCGGTTGCGGTAAACGATCTGGCTGGCGGTGGTGCAGATTTCGGGTTGCGTCATGCCGCCATTGTGGGCTAGCTGACGCGCAGGATTACAAAACTTTGCAGGCACTGACGTCGGCCAGAGCGCCAGCCGCAGGCGTTGTAGACACATGGAATTCAACACTCCATAACAGTGAAAACCGATAGACCCAAGCACTACTTTCCAGGAGCCACTATGCAAGCCAAGACCCTGATCGCCGCCTTCGCCCTCGCTGCCGCCAGCGCCGCCAGCTTTGCCCAGGCCCCCGCCGCCACACCTGCGGTAGCCCCCGCCACCGCGCCAGTGGTGAAGACCACCGCTGCACCCGCCAAGCCCGTGCACAAGGTCGCAGCCAAGAAAGTGGTGAAGCACCCCATCCACAAGGTGGCCCATGCCCCGGTGAAGGCCGACGGCAAGCTGAGCAAGACAGCCCACCACCCTGCCACCAAGCACAAGATCCTGCACCACGCATAAGCCCCTCTGCGTGACAAGGAAGAAGGAAGAGGAAGCCCGCCGTAACGCTACGGCGGGCTTTTTTTATCTCTGATTTGAAATATGAAGAAATCGGCCTGCAGCGCAGCCTGTACCTACGCATGCAGCTATCAAATACATAGTTTTCGGCATGCCTAGGGCTTCACCCTGGATTGCAGTTGAAATCTAGCGTGCGTGCCCCGCAACACGCCATTGGCGGCGGCTTGGGAAGATCAACCCATCGCACCGATCTTGGTGCACCACCCCAAAGGATTCACCATGACACGCTCTTTCAACCGCATCGCCGCTTCCGCTCTGTTCGCCCTGGCCGCTGGTGCCTTCTTGCCCGCACATGCTGCGGCCAATGACGCTGACCTGGCCAGCTCGGTCCAATCCGCTCTGAGCAGCAGCCTGGGCAGCGACGCCAAGGACCTGACGGTGACCGCACAAAACGGCTCCGTCACCCTGCACGGCTGGACCCAAGGCCCGGTGGAAGAAGCCAAGGCCCGCTTCGTCGCCAGCAAGGTGCCGGGCGTGGCCAACGCCTACAGCGCGGTGCGCACGTTCTCGACCGATAACGACGAGTAATCTCCCACCCGCAGCTCCCAGCGGCTATATGCCGCCCAGCGCTTATGGATCCAACGGCACCTGCTATTGCAAAGATAGCAGGTGCCGTTGGCGTTCAGGTGCCGCAAAAGGTGCGGTAGCCCTGCTGCATGGCGGCCGGGGCAGGCTCGGCGTAGGCAGCAAAATCGGCCTGCACATCAAAGGGGCGCGACAGCACGGCGAGCAGGCGTTCGAACGGGGCATAGTCGCCGCGCTCCACGGCAGCGGCCAGGGCTTCTTCAACCCGGTGGTTGCGCGGGATATAGGCCGGGTTGACCTGGCGCATGGCCTGGGCACGCTGTACGGCCGGCATGGGGTCCTGGCCCTGGCGGGCGTGCCAACGGGAAAGCCAGGTATCCAGGGCGCTGGTGTCGCTGAATCGGGCCCGCAGCGCCTGGGCCGCCGGGCTGCCGGGCGCATCCACCAGGCCGGCCAGCGCACGGAAGGCCTGGGTGTAGTCCACCGCCTGGTCTTGCAGCGTAGCCAGAAAGCCCTGGGCCAGCACCAAGTCGTCTTCTTGCGCGCTGGCCAGGCCCAGCTTGCGGCGCATGCCGTCCAGCCAATGCTGCTGGTAGCGGTCGGGGAACAGGTCCAGCACCTCAGTCACCAGGGCCACGGCCTGGTCACCATCGGCGTGCACCAGGGGCAGCAGGGTTTCCGCCAGGCGGGCCAGGTTCCAGCGGGCGATGGCAGGCTGGTTGCCGTAGGCGTAGCGGCCCTGGTGGTCGATGGAGCTGAACACCGTAGCTGGGTCGTACTGGTCCATGAAGGCACAGGGGCCGTAGTCAATGGTTTCACCAGACAAGGCCATGTTGTCGGTATTCATCACACCATGGACGAAGCCGACCAGCATCCACTGCGCCACCAACTGCGCCTGGCGTTCGCATACAGCCTGGAATAGCGCCAGGTAGGGGTTGGCGGAGCTGGCGACGACCGGGTCGTGCCGGGCGATGACGTAGTCGGCCAGCTTTTTTAGCTGCAGCGCTTCACCCTGCGCGGCGAAAAACTGGAAAGTGCCGACGCGGATATGGCTGGCCGCCACGCGGGCCAGCACGGCGCCGGGGGGGGCGCCATCGCGGCGCACTTTTTCGCCGGTGGTGACGGCCGCCAGCGCGCGCGTAGTGGGAATGGCCAGTGCATGCATGGCCTCGCCCATCAGGTATTCGCGCAGCACCGGGCCCAGCGCGGCCTTGCCGTCGCCGCCGCGTGAAAACGGTGTGCGGCCCGAGCCCTTGAGGGCGATGTCGCGGCGCCGACCGTGCATGTCGATCACCTCGCCCAGCAGCAATGCCCGGCCATCGCCTAATTGGGGAGAAAACCCACCAAACTGGTGACCCGCATAGGCCTGGGCCAGGGGCTGAGCACCGTCGGGCACACGGTTGCCGGCAAAGATGGCCGCACCTTCGGGGGAGTCCAGGGCCTCGGCATCCAGACCCAGCTCGGCCGCCAGGGCGTGGTTGAGTTTGACCATGGCAGGCTGGGGTACCTGGGCCGGTTGCCAGGGTGCGTAGAAGCCGCTCAGTTCGCGGGCATAGCTGTTATCAAAGCGGAAGGAGACGTCGGTCTCAAGGGGCATGGCGCGGCTTTCGGGGTAGCGGGGCAGGGAGAACCCTGTATACCCCTACTTTAGGCTAAAGCAGCCGCGTGTAAAACGAGCTGACTGTTTAGAACAATTCGACGTCGTTATGCGCTATATCAGCAACCTGTAGACGACCACCGGACATCAGCTCTTCATAGAAGCAGACCTGGTTGCGGCCGTGCTGCTTGGCGTAATACAGGGCCTGGTCGGCGTGGCCAAGGATTTCCACCGGTGCACCCTGGCTGGTGCCGGTAAAGCCCACGCTGACGGTAACGCGACCCACCTGGGGGAAATCGTATTCTTCAATGTTCTGGCGGAAGCGCTCAAAGATGCCACGCGCGTGCTCCAGGTCGGCCGAGCGCAACAGCACTACGAATTCCTCGCCACCAAAACGGAAGATGCGGTCGTTGCTACGGAACGAGGAGCGCAACAGGTTGGCCACCAGAATCAGCACCTCGTCGCCGTACACGTGGCCAAAGCGGTCGTTGACCAGCTTGAAGTGGTCAATGTCCACCACGGCCAGCCACTGGGTGTCGCCGTGGGTACGCCGCTCGCCAACCGGCCCAACGGCGGTATTGCGGGCATAGCGTGAGAACTGCTCGTCAAAGGTCTTGCGGTTGAACAGGCCGGTGAGCGCATCACGCTCGCTGTAGTCCAGCAGGCTCTGGTAGTTGCGGTAGACCTCGATGATGCCGTGGATCATGTCGATGGCCTGCGCGCTGTAGGCCGTGTCGTTGGTGATCTCGATGCAGGAGACGATCTTGTTGTCCAGCCGCACTGGCAGCCACAGGATATCGGAACCATCGGCCTCAAGGCGCTGTACGCGGTCGGTCTGCTGGTCTATGCACTTGGCCAGCTCGGGGTAGTCACTGAGCAGGTCGAAATTTTCATCGCTGCTGTTTTCTTCTATCGCAAACACCTGGTCGTGCTCCAGCAGCAGATGCGGCCGCACATAGGTCACATCGTCCTGCGTAAGAAATTCAAGCTTGCGGATGCGGCGTATGCCCATCAGCTGGCGCAGCGCCGAAACCACGGACAGCTCCAGCCGGGAGTGGTCACGGTGGCCGGTGATGTCTACCAGGTGCTGCAGAACGGGTGTGAGATTCTTGGGTGTCATCGCGATCAATGGGGCAAACACTTCTCTGTTGTTTATCCAAGAACCTGGAGCGGCTGCAGGCTCTGGTTCCGATGTGCGGTACCTAGCCGCTGTGGCGGTGGACTGTAACAGCTTCTTTTAAAACTGCCACCACGCGATGTGTATACACTGCCCGCGGCAGTTTCTCATGCTAGCGCATGCAATACCCGTTCCGGCCCCACGTCTACCAGACAGCGTGTGTGTCCCAAGGGGCAATTCCGTTGGAAGCACGGCGCGCAATCCAGCGGTGGCTGGTAGGTCGCATCCTGCTTCAGCCACAGCACGTGGGCATGGTCGTTCAGCGGCGGGGTGTGCAGCGGACTGCTGGAGCCGAACACCGCCACCTGGGGCACGCCAAAAGCCGCCGCCACATGCATCAGGCCGGAATCGTTGCTCACTACACTTTTGCTAGCAGCTATCGCAGACAGCGCCTGCGCCAGTGTGGTTTTTCCTGCAAAGTTCATGGCCCAGCCGGGGCGTACGGCGTTCACCGGACCGGCGATTTCCTCGCACAACGCATGCTCCTTGCCCGAGCCCAACAGCACCACCGGCACGTCCAGCTGCTGGGCCAGGGCCGCAAAGTGCGCAGCCGGCCAGCGCTTGGCAGGACCAAACTCGGCGCCCGGCGCAAACACCACGTAGCCACCGATCTGCAAGCCCAGCGCGACCAGGGCCTGGGCCACCGGCTGGGCATCCAGCTGCAGATGCGGGCGATCCTGCTCCAGCCCGGTTTCGCCGCTCAGGGCCGAGTAGTAAGTCACCATGGGCGGGCGCTCGCCCTTGGGCGGATTTGGTAGGCGCTGGTTCAGCAGCACCAGGCGAGACTCACCTACATAGCCGATGCGGCGCGGAATGCGCGCGAGAAACGGCAGCAACGCGCTCTTCAGCGAATTCGGCAGCACATAGGCGGTATCGAAACGGCCCTTGAGTTGCGCCGCCATTGCGCGGCGCGCCTGCCACTGCAAGCCGCCATGCTGAAAGGGAAAGTCGATGACCTCGGCCACCTGCGGCATGGCGCGGTACACCGGCGCCACCCAGGGCAAAGCCCCCACCGTGAGCCGCTCGCCGCGCGCATGCAGGCGGCGCATCAGCGGCTCGGTCATCACCGCGTCCCCAATCCATTGGGGCGCGATGACCAGGGAGTTAGTGGCCACCGCCGAAGTGTTCGCCGGCTTTCAGCGCATAGACCGTGCCGCAGTACGGGCACTTGGCCGAGCCGGTGTGGGCCACGTCCAGATAGACCTTAGGGTGGCTGTTCCACAGCTTCATGTCGGCCTTGGGGCTGGGGCAGAACACGCCGCCTTGGGCGTTCAGGTCCTTGGCCAGGAGTTCAATATTGGCGTTGCTCATGCGGAAACCTTCGTCAGCCAGTGGGCGTATTTGGGGTTGCGGCCGTTGACGATGTCAAAGAAGGCCGTCTGGATTTTTTCGGTGATCGGGCCACGGCTGCCGCTGCCTAGTTCAATGCGGTCGAGTTCGCGGATGGGCGTGACTTCGGCGGCGGTGCCGGTGAAGAAGGCCTCGTCAGCGATGTAGACCTCGTCGCGGGTGATGCGCTTTTGCACCACTTCCAGGCCCAAGTCCTTGCAGATGTGGAACACGGTGTTGCGGGTGATGCCGTTCAGCGCACCAGCCGACAGGTCGGGGGTGTAGACCACGCCGCCCTTGACCACGAACAGGTTTTCGCCCGCGCCTTCACTGACAAAACCGTTGGCGTCCAGCAGCATGGCTTCGTCGTAGCCATCGTCGGTGGCTTCCATATTGGCCAGGATGGAGTTGGTGTAGTTGCTCACCGCCTTGGCCTGCGTCATGGTGATGTTGACGTGGTGGCGAGTGTAGCTGCTGATCTTCACGCGGATACCGCGCTTCATGCCTTCTTCACCCAGGTAGGCGCCCCAGGGCCAGGCGGCAACCATCAGGTGGATGGTGTTGCCCTTGGGGCTAACGCCCAGCTTCTTGTCACCGATCCAGGTCAACGGACGCAGGTAGCCAGATTCCAGCTTGTTCTCACGGATCACCGCGCATTGCGCTTCGTTCACCTGTTCCTGGGTGAACGGGATCTTCATGCGCAGGATCTTGGCGCTGTTGAAAAGGCGCTCGGTGTGCTCCTGCAACCGGAAGATCGCCGGGCCGTTGACCGTGTTGTAGGCCCGCACGCCTTCGAAAGCACCACAGCCATAGTGCAAGGTGTGCGTCAGCACGTGGATCTTGGCGTCGCGCCACTCGACCATCTGGCCGTCCATCCAGATTTTGCCGTCGCGGTCAGCCATTGAAGGGGGAAGCGGGGACATAGCGGTTCCTCAGAAATGCGTGGGGGAAAGCAGGCGATTTTAGGGCCTGCGCAGGCATACGGCAGGCACAACATGGCTTGCATGCAATTTCCACCCTGCCTCGCCGTCCCCGCAAACCACGGGGTCGGCCATCCCCATTCGGCAGCCCACATAAGGCCTGCGCTACCTAGAATTTGCCGGATGCCCCAGCCCACTGCATCCCTTGCCACCGCGCCCGCCGAGGCGGACTTTCCGCACTGGCAGCGCAATCTCTACGTCTGCCTGTTTGGTTCTTTCACCACCGGTGTGGCGATGACCTTGCTGCTGCCATTTCTGCCGCTGTACCTGGAGCAACTGGGCGTGCAAGGCCATGCGGCGTTGGCCCAGTGGTCGGGCCTGGCCTTTGCCGCCACCTTTCTCAGCGCCGGCCTGGTGGCGCCGTTATGGGGCCGCATGGCCGACCGCTATGGCCGCAAGCTGATGCTGGTACGCGCCAGCCTGGGCATGGCCATCACCATGGCGCTGATCGGCGTGGTCGATACCGCCTGGCAACTGGTCGGCCTGCGCCTACTGGCCGGACTGGTGGGCGGCTACGCGTCCGGCTCCACGGTGCTGGTGGCCACACAGACGCCCAAGGAACGCACCGGCTGGGCGCTGGGCACGCTGTCCTCCGGCTTCATGGCGGGCAATCTGCTGGGCCCCCTGGTGGGCGGCAGCCTGCCGCCGCTGATCGGCATACGTGCCACCTTCTTCCTGGCCGGCGGAGTGATCTTCATTGCCTTTTTGGCGACCTGCTTGCTGGTCCACGAAAAGCGCCCGGTGCGCGCGCCGCGCACAGCAGCTTCCCCGCCGCGCCAGGGCCTGTGGGCGCAGATCCCGGATCGCCGCCCGGTCTACGCCATGCTGCTCACCGGCCTGCTGCTGACGCTGGCGCATATGTCGGTGGAACCCATCATCACCGTATATGTGGCGCAGCTGCTGCCCCCCGGTGGCGCGGTCACCTGGTATGCCGGCCTGGCGATGTCAGCCGGCGCACTGGGAAACATCCTGACCGCGCCCCGCCTGGGCAAACTGGCCGACCGCGTGGGCTACCACCGCGTCATCGTGGGCTGCCTGCTGGTGGCGGCCGCGTTGCTGCTGCCGCAGGCCTTTGTGACGAATGTCTGGCAGCTGCTTGTGCTGCGCTTGCTGATGGGCGCGGCGCTGGCCGGCCTGCTGCCCTGCATTGCCAGCGTGATCCGACGCAGCGTGCCAGCGGCGGTGGCTGGTGGTGTACTGGGTTATTCCACCTCCTCACAGTACGCCGGGCAGGTAGCGGGGCCGCTGCTGGGCGGCCTGGTGGGCGGACACATCGGCATGCGCGCGGTGTTCCTGGCGACCAGCGCTCTGATGCTCCTGGGGGCGGTGGTGGCCCGCCACGCTGGCAAAGCCGTAGCAGCGGCCTAACGCATGGCCCAGCCCGTGCGCAACGCATAAGCCCAGTCGGGCCGGCCTCGGCTGTCGGCCAGATCGGCCTGGGCCCCGTGGTCATAAGGCACAGCGCGCAGATCCACCTGCCAGCCCGCCGCACAACGCTGCACCACGGCATAACGCGCATGCGGCGTGCCGACCTCCACCACATGCGGGTGCGGGTGCACGTCGTCGTAAGCCTGCAGACCTACGCTGCCAGGGTTGACGACCAGCGTATCGCCGACCTGCACCGCACGCGGCACATGCGTGTGGCCGCACAGTACCAGCGAAGCCGGCACACCACCCAAACGGGCCGCCACCTCCAGCTGCGTGGCAGCACGCAGGCCGGTGGCATGGCCTTGGCCGAAACCGGGCTCGGTGGTCTCCAGCCAGTAGTCCAGGTCACTGTGGGGTGTGCCGTGGCATAACAGCACATCCGGCGTCAACGCCAGGCTCGCCGGCAATGTGCGCAGCCAGCGGATGTGCTCGGGCCGTAGCTGGGCGGCGGTATAGCCGTCGGTATCCAATGGGTCCAGCGGCAGACCTTGATCCAGCAGCGCCAGCACCTGGCGCTCGTGGTTGCCACGGATGATGGGTAGGTTCTGCGCCATCAGCAGGTCGGCGGTCTCGGCCGGCTGCAGCGGGCCGCTGAGCAGGTCGCCCAGATACACGGTCTGGTCGACGCCCTGGCGCGCCACATCGGCCAGCACGGCCTGTAACGCCAGCAGATTGCCGTGGATGTCGGAGAGCACGGCCAGTTTCATCAGGTCAGGCTCCGCACCACTTCCATTGCCTGCTCGACCCGCTCCACTGCGTGGATGGTCAGGCCCTCGATGGGTTTCTTCGGCGCATTCGCCTTGGGCACGATGGCCACGCTGAAGCCCAGCTTGGCGGCTTCTTTCAGGCGCTCCTGGCCGCGCGGCGCGGGGCGTACCTCGCCGGCCAGGCCGATCTCGCCGAAAGCAATAAAGCCCTTGGGCAGCGCCTTGCCGCGCAGGCTGGAGGTAATGGCCAGCAGCACGGCCAGGTCGGCGGCAGGTTCGTTGATGCGCACGCCGCCCACGGCGTTGACGAACACATCCTGGTCCATGCAGGCCACGCCGGCGTGGCGGTGCAGCACGGCCAGCAGCATGGCCAGGCGATCTTTGTCCAGGCCCACGCTCAGACGGCGTGGGCTGGGGCCACCGCTGTCCACCAGCGCCTGGATTTCAACCAGCAGCGGGCGCGTGCCTTCCAGCGTCACCATCACACAGCTGCCGGGCACTGGCTCGGCATGCTGGCTGAGGAAGATGGCGCTGGGGTTGCTCACGCCCTTCAGGCCGCTCTCGGTCATGGCGAAGACGCCGATCTCGTTGACCGCACCAAAGCGGTTCTTGATGGCGCGCACCAGGCGGAAGCTGCTGTGCGTGTCGCCCTCGAAGTACAGCACCGTGTCCACCATGTGCTCCAGCACGCGCGGACCGGCGAGAGCGCCCTCTTTGGTCACATGGCCGACCAGCACGATGGCCACGCCGCTGGACTTGGCGGCGCGCGTCAGATGCGCCGCACATTCGCGCACCTGGGCTACCGAACCGGGGGCGGAGGTGAGCTGGTCGGAATAGACAGTCTGGATGGAGTCGATCACCGCAATCGCCGGCTTGTGGGCCTGCAGGGTGTGCAATATTTTCTCCAGCTGGATCTCGGCCAGCACCTGCACCTGGCTGTTGACGATGCCCAGGCGGCGCGAGCGCAGCGCCACCTGGGCTCCGCTCTCTTCGCCGGTGACGTACAGCGTCTTTTGGCCAGCACGTTGCAGCGCGTCCAGCGCCTGCAGCAGCAGGGTGGATTTGCCGATGCCTGGGTCGCCACCGATAAGCACCACGCCGCCTTCGACAATGCCACCGCCCAGCACGCGGTCCAGCTCGTCCAAGCCGGTGGGCGTGCGCGCGAAGTCGGTGGCGTCGATGTCGGCCAGGGTCATCACCTCGGCGGTTTTGGCCAGGGCGGCGAAACGGTTGTTCTTGCTGGCGCCAGCCGGCTCGGCGATGGACTCGATCAGCGTGTTCCAGGCCTGGCAGTGCGGGCACTTGCCCAGCCATTTGGGCGTGGTGCCGCCGCACTCGTTGCAGGTGTAGATGGTTTTTTCTTTGGCCATGCCGGGACTATAGCCGAAGGCTGTTCAAAAACACAGTATCACAGATTTGACAAATTTCACGCAACCCGTTTTGTTAGGACGCAGCAGCTCGCCACATCGTTACCACATGGCATACCATGTATCAATTTGTGTTTGGCGTCAGACACTTCCGCCAGTAACGCAAGTTGCGAATACAAGACGTCATGCACCTCCAACCACCACCATGGCGATCCCTGCTCTCAATGCAGACATCTGCTTCCCTGCTGGGTAGCGTGGTGGCTGCAATATCCGCATTGCCGCGGAAGCTGCGCTCCCGCTTGACGCTCTGGACGGTCGCGGTACGGGACAGTTTTGTAGTGCTGCTGCCACTCACATTTTTCGGGGTTGCCGCAACCCTGCTGGGCAACCTCCCCTTCCCTGCCATACATCGCCTGATAGACCCGGTCCTCGGTCCGGGATGGCAGGCGGCTACCCAAAGCGTGGTCAATGCCACCAGCGGCGTCTTCGGTCTCGCGCTAGCGGTGGTGCTCAGCATGCAGCTGGCACGCCGACTGCCCGTACGCGAAGGGGAGGAAGCACTGCCGCAAACCTGGACGGGCGTTGCCACGCTGATGAACTTCATGCTGTATGTGATGCTCAGCAGCACACCGACTCTTGCCGTGCTGGGGCATGACTCAATGCTACTGGGCATCGTGATCGGACTGGTGACGCCCGAATTGTTGCGCCTACTGGCCGCCCTGCCTGCATTGCGCCGGATATCTCCTGCCTATGACAGCGATCCAACCTTCTACTATGCCGTGCGCATGACGCCACCATTGATGATCGTCAGCCTCACCGTGGTACTGGCGGCTGAGGTGCAAGCAGCCTTGCCGCCCCTGGGAATGCACTGGTTGGCCGTACTGCCTCCGGCGATCAACGCCTGGATGGATGCGGATTGGCTGCTTAACAGCGGCGCAGTGCTATTCAACCAGCTCCTTTGGTTTTTTGGCATCCATGGCGGCAAAGTATTGGACCAGCAGGCGCAGGCACTCTTCGGCGTAGCAGGTTCCGCATACACACCAGCGCTAGCCTGGCGCCCACTTATCGACATATTCGTACATTTGGGCGGATCCGGTGCCACATTGGGCCTCATTCTGGCCCTGCTGGTGTCCCGACGTAAGAGTCCGTTCCAGCGGCTGGGCTTGGTGTCTCTGCTGCCGTCACTCTTCAACATCAACGAACTGCTGATTTTTGGACTGCCGATTGCGCTCAACCCGATATTCCTGCGACCTTTTTTGCTGGCACCACTGGCACTGACCGGACTGGCGCTGACGGCGGTACACACCGGTCTCGTGCAAATGCACAACATCGCCATACCCTGGACAACACCGCCGCTGCTGTCGGGCTACCTGCTCACCGACTCCTGGCGCGGCGCGGCTTTGCAGGCGGTAGGCCTGCTGGTGAGCACGCTGATATATCTGCCCTTCGTGCGCCAAGCCGACGCACGCAGGGTGCGCGACCAGGCGGAAACTTTCGACACAGCCACCCAAGTCATCGTTTCCCAAAGCAGGCAATATTTGCGCTCGGTACAACGCAACGACCAGGTGGGTCTGATTGCCCGGGGCCTATTTCTTACCCTGACGCGCGACCTGGGCACTCCAGCCGTTACGCTGGCATTCCAGCCCAAGCATGATTGCAGCGGCGCGGCGGTCAGCATGGAAGCATTGCTGCGCTGGACACATGGACGCCATGGGCCGATCCGCGCCGATGTAGCCGTGACGCTGGCCGAAGACGGGGGACTCATCCGGCGCCTCGGCGCCTGGGTACTGGAAGAGGCTTGCGCACGAAAAGCGCATTGGAATACGGTCGGCCTGTCGCACATCACGATGGCAATCAATGTTTCGCCGTTCCAGCTCAACGACCCCCAGCTACCGGAGTTGATCGCCCACTGCCTAAAGCGGTACCGGTTGGCCCCGAACGAAATTGAGCTAGAGATCACCGAGAGCCAATCCATCCCGGTTCACAAGGTAGTGGACCAGAACCTGGCTCAGATCGTCTCCACCGGCGTTTCTCTCGCCATGGACGACTTCGGCATGGGCTATTCATCGCTACTGCACATGCGGCGCTTCCACATCCATGCCATCAAGATCGATGGATCGCTGACCCGCGATGTGCTGACCAATCCCACAAGCTGCGACATCATTCGCTCAATTGGCGCGCTGGGGCGTTCGCGGCAGGTCGAAGTGGTGGCAGAGTTCGTGGAAACCATGGAACAGCGCGATGTGTTGGAGACATTGGGTTGCAACGTTTTCCAAGGCTATCTGTACAGCCCGCCGCTGCCTGCCGCGGCCTGCGTCGAATACCTGCTGGCGCACAGCACCCATCGCAACAACGCCGCACGGCCGGCAACACCGCCCCTCATAGTTTGAAATGACCCACAAACTGCTTAGACAGGAAATCGATAGATGACACAACAAGACCCTGGTTTCGTATCCCGTCGGGGCTCGCTCGCCTCGCGTGCCCTCCGGCTGGCTTTATTGCGTATCGGCCTGGTCTCACTCTGCGCTGGCGCGATTTCCTATTTTGTCAACCTGTCCTCGATTGAGCAGTCTGTTACCAGACAGCTGTTTTTGTCCACCGAGCAAACATTGCAAAGAGAGTCATTGCCGTTTCAAGAAATCCAGAATTTGCAACAAAATTTTCTGGATGAATTCAAGCTTATCCGTGACCGGCCGGGCATGAATGCCACTTTGGCGCGTGACTTCGACCAAATTTTCTACCGCCATGAGGACGGCTCCTATACGCAGCGTCCGATGCTGTTCGAAGGTCAAGCGCTTGCCGATGGTCGCCGCTTCGCCGGCATGTCGGCAACCTATGCACCCGACACACCGCCCAACGACGACACCAAAGCACGGTTTACGCTGTCATACATGCTGTCTCACAAATACGGCTCCAGCACCAAGGGCCGGCTGTTCAATTTTTACGGCGTGGTGCCTGAAAAAGGCTTTCCCATCTACCAGGACGCTGACATCTCCAAGGTGTTTACCTACTCAGGCCCGGATGCTCTCAAGCTTGAAACCTTTGAGTTCTACGAGCGTGGCTTTGGTTCACCGAGCAACAGCACATTGTTTACCCGCATTTACTGGGACCCCTCCAACAATGCCTGGATGACCACCATCGCCACGCCCGACGTAGCCGATGCTTCCGGCAAGCACCACATCCTGGCCTGCGTCGATGTGCTGTTGGACGAACTCATGAAACGCACTGCCAAGCCCGTCATGCAGGGCGCCTACAGCACCATCCTGATGGCAGATCGCGAAGGCACACTGCTCTACCACCCCAGCGTCATGGAGCAAGTCAAAAGCAGCGAGGGCAAAGCGTCCATCCAGTCGCTCAAAATGGCCCACGACTACCCGCTGTTGAGCGCCATTCCATCGTTGCTCCCTGGCAAGGCAACGATCGTGCAAGAGCATGACGACATCATTGCGATGGGCATCATCCCAGGAACGCCCTGGGTGCTCGCCGTCCACTATCCAAGGGCGCTGATGAGCGCGGCCATTCTTGACAACCTGGTCATCGTGATCGCCCTCGGACTGCTCACACTGCTGGTTGAAATTTTTGTCCTTCGCTCCATTTTGCAAAAGCAGGTAGCTATTCCACTGTCTCGCCTGATGCATGCAACGCGACGGGTCGGTGTATCCAAAGAGCGCTTGGACCGGGACGTCCTGCCGATCCAGTTCAACGACGAGATCGGCGAACTAGCCAGGGACTTTGCAAGCATGGCAGAACGCATCCAGGACGCGCATGAACAGCTGGAAATCAAGGTGCAGGACCGCACCGCCGCGCTGGAGGAAGCCAATCGCAAGTTGATCGCACTGAGTTCCACCGATGGCCTGACCGGTATCGCCAACCGCCGCCATTTCGATGAAGCTTTGGACAGCGAATGGCGGCGAGCCCAGCGTTCGGGGGCACTTTTGTCGCTGGCGATGATCGATGTGGACTGGTTCAAAAAATACAACGACCACTACGGACACCAGACAGGTGACGATTGCCTGCGCAGCGTTGCCCAAATACTGGAAGCCCACGCCCTGCGGGCGGGCGATATGGTGGCCCGCTACGGAGGGGAAGAGTTTGTGCTGATCGCCACCACAGTCCATCCTGACAAAGCACTGCAGCATGCCCAAGCCCTATGCCACGCGCTTGAGAAAATGGCGCTGCCACATGCTGAATCGCCCTTCGGCTACGTTACGGCGAGCATCGGCGTGGCAGTCATGGCCCCTGCGGAGGGGCTGTCACCAGAAGACTTGTTGAAGCAAGCCGACCAGGCTCTCTACCGAGCCAAAGCCCAGGGTCGCAATAGGGCTGTGCTGGCAGATATGTCGCCACCATCGTCCCCGGCTTCAGATTGAAATCGACCGTTGGTAGCGGTGCACACCTACTGTGGCCAAACACAATCCCAGCAGCGCAAACACCAGCACCGGCAACACCAGGCCCACGCCGCCTAAATTGGCAATGGCGTAGGCAAACACCGGCGGGCCCAGGGTAGAGCCCAGGTTGCCCATCTGGGCCACAGCGCCGGTGGCGCGGGCCTGCACCGCTGGCACCTGGCTCAGGCTCGGAATCAGCGCGAACGAGGCCCCACCCGCCAGGCCCACCACGTACACCAGCAGCAGGGCCATCGGCGCGATGGGCCAGGCCATGCCCAGGCAGCCACCCAGGGCCAACCCGGCCAAGGCCACACCGGCAAACGCGGCACGCACCAACCAGGCCGGCGCCAGCACCGACTGCGCCAGCCAGCCCGCCGAAAACGTGCCGGCAATGCTCACCAAGGGCAGCACTACGGCCAACCAAGACCGGTCCGCCCCGGCCTGCTGCGGAATGAAAGTCAACAGAGCCAGTGCAGTAACGGTGTAGAAAAAGAAACAGCAGCCCGGCAACGCCGTAGCCCACTGGCTGTAAATGCGCGCGTGCAGCTGCGGCAAGTCGGCCAGGCGTGGCCAGGGCTGTGCCGGGCCGTCCGGCGGCAGCATGCACAGCACGGCGACAAACATCACGGCCATACCGATGGCATGGGTCAGCAGCAACCCGCTGAGCTGGAACTGCGCCAGCACCCAGCCACCGCCGGCCGCCGTCAGCGCAAACGCCACGCCCACAAAAGTGCTCCACAGCCCCATGGCAATGGCGCGGTGCCGGGGCGCGCTGTGCTGCATGATCAGCGTGGGCGCGGCCACCACCACCGCCAGCTGCGACACGCCTTCCAACAGCCGCGTCAACCACAGCAGGGCAAACGGCGGCGCCAGGGATTGCAGGCCGGCCAGGGCCGCACCCAGACCCATGCCCAGCAGCAGCAGGCGCCGGTAGCCCAGGGCCGGCGCCTGCAGGCCCACGGTGACACCAAACACCAGGCCGACCATGCCCACGGTGGACAAGATCCAGCCCATGGCCGCCGGCGTGGCGCCGTAGGCCGCCTGCAGGGCCTGGAAGGCAAACGAGACCTTGGAAAACTGCATGGCCGCCAACACGCCACACAGCCAGAGGGTGATGACGCGGGGCCAGGGGGTGGAAAGCATGGGGGGATTCAACATCGCCCGATGTTGGCGGCGCCCGCCCGGGGCGTCAACGCATAAGTTATGCGTGGCAAGTCAGCGTGGTGCACAGCCGCGCAGGCACGCCGTTGGCCAGCCACACCCGCTCCCACAGCATGGTGCTGGGGCGTATCTGCAGGCCCTCGGTACGGGCCGTGCGCACCTGCACGGTGACGGGCGCGGGTGCCTCCTGCTCCCACCAGCCGCTGGCGGCCAGGCTGGCCTCGGCGGCAGCGATGTCATCGGTGGCAAAGCGCCACAGCGAGGTGTGCAGCAAGCTATGCGCTGAGACGCCCCAGATCTGCTGGCGCGGCAAGGACGCGGCCAGCAGCCGGTGGTCCACATCGGTAACCAGATGCGCGGGCTGGCTGCAGTGCTGCACCAGGCGCTGCAAGGCGGCGTCCTGCGTGGGCAGGCTGGCCAGCAGCTGCAACACGGCCCGCATGGCCCGCGCGGACGGCTGCAGCGTGCCAGCCTCCCAGCGCGATACCGTGGCCTGGTTCACGCCGGCCAGCCGGGCCACGGCGTCCTGCTTCAGGGCCTTGCTGCGGCGCAGGCGCCTGAGCCGTTGGCCGAAGGATGGCAGACCAGCCGCGTCTGCGTGGCTGGCCAGAAGGGAGAAAGCGCAATCCGTCATGCCCGACATACTATCGAAATAGTAGCTGCCTGCGCACGGTCTACCTGCGCCAGAGGCCTTTTTATTGCAAATCGCGCAGCAGTTGCTCGGCGCCTATCTCGATGCCGGTCTTGGCCGCGCTAAGGGCGCCTACCGTGGCGGCCACATTCATGGCGTTGGGGTGCTGCTTGGCCACAAAAGCCTGGACCAGGCGGTTGCTCATGGCGTCGTAAATTTCTACGGAATAGCTGACCGAGCCCATGAAGATGCCCTCTTTGCCGCGTGCGGACTGCACGGCGTTATAGGGCAGGCCAAACAGATCAAAGCGGGTGAAGGTGGACACCACGGGAGTGTTCGTCGTGGCGCCGGTCAGCGTCAGCTTCAAGCGCAAAGCGCCCGGCGCCGCCGTGCGGCTGAGGCTGAAGCGCTTGGCCAGCTGCTTGTTGAACTCGGTCGACATGTACTGGGCAAGTTCGCGCCTGTCGGCCTGGGGCAGGTCGCCGAACTGGTTGTCGGTGCCGTCATAGACCGACACCGGCTCTACCAGTACCGCCTTGTAGTCATTCCAGTTGACGGCGGAGCGGTAGACATACGGCCTTTGCTCGGCGTCATCTTGCGCATTGGGCTGCATCTGCGGGGCAGAGGCCAGGCCGGTGTAGGCCGGCGTCCGGGTAACGGCACAGCCCGTGGTCAGCAGAACGCCGACCAGAACAAGGGCCGGGGTGGCCAGGGATGAAGCCAGAGTGCGTGGTGCTTGCATAGTGATTCCTTGGTTAATGAACGATCGATCGGTATCAATGGTACATTACTAACGACCAATCGTTCACTAACCAAGGAACATGCTATGAAAATCCATCAACAGCCCGCCCCGCTCCCGCTGACCGGCGCCATCCTGGCACTGGGTATAGGCCTGGGCTGGGGCCTGGCCGGCACGGTCTATGCGGAAAGCTTTACCTCCTCCGCGTCCAGCGCGGCATCCACCTCTAGCGCCAGCATCTCGAACTCGCTGGACGGCTCCAGCGATAGCTCGTCGCACAAGGAGAAAACCGCCGCTGGCGACTACCGCATCACCGAGGTGGCACAGGCCCCAGACGGCGACGGCCTGCTGCGGATAAAGATGCGCACCGACACATCGGAACAGACACTGGCACTGAACCTGCCAGAGGCCATCTTCCAGGCGCAGGCGCTGCAGGTCGGCGATGTGGTGCGCGTGGAACGCCCAGCCTATGGCTTTGCGTTCGCCCGCGCCGACGCGCACGAGCCGTTCTACCTGGTGCTGGCCGACGACTGGCACGGCGAGCTGGCTGCGCGCCCCGTGACGCAGCTGTGACGCCATCCGCTTGGGCGGCCATTGCACTGGCCGCCGCTGCAGGGCTGTGGATGCCCGCTGCACAGGCGGCCTCCGGCGCTTCCACGGCATCGCGGTTCTGCGACCGCACCGCCGCGCTCACCGCCGCAGAGCAGGACCGGCTGCTGCGCTTCAGCGCCGTGGTGCGCGATGCGCTGTCTAACCTGGGTGTGGGCAGTGGTGGCAGCGGCATGGGCGACGATGCTGGCGCCGTGCTGATCAGCCGCTCGGGGCTGGACCTGTCGCAATTCCAGATCCGCTATTCGCATGCCGCGGTGGCCTGGAAGGGCCAGGGCGGTAGCTGGACAGTGCGGCAGCTCTACTACGCCTGCGACGAAAGCCGCCCCCGTATCTACGACCAGGGTCTGGCCGGCTTTGTGGTGGGCACGGACAACCCGGCGCGCGGCTATATCTCGATGGTGACGCTACCGCCGGCGGCCGCCGCCCAGCTCAAACAGGCCGCGCTGGACGACGGCCGGGCGCTGAGCCTGCTGGCCAGCCACTACAGCGCCAGCGCCTATGCCTACGGGCTGCGCTACCAGAACTGCAACCAGTGGCTGGTGGAGCTGCTGGCCGCCGCTTGGGGCGATCTGCCCCAGGGCGACAAGCTGCGCGGCCGCGCCCAGCGTTGGCTGGCCGAGGCGCATTACGCGCCGGAACCGGTACGCGTCACACACTGGCAAATGTTTGCAGCCAACTTCATACCCCTGCTGCATGTGGACGACCACCCGGCAGACGACCGCTACGCGCTGGCGCTGCAGATCAGCCTGCCCGCATCGGTGGAGAACTTTGTGCACCAACGCCTGCCAGACAGCCAGCGCGTGGAGATTTGCCACGACGGCCAGAACGCCGTGGTGCACCGCGGCTGGACAGCCGCCGCGCCAGACTGCGTGGCCATGCCAGGCGACCGCATCGTGCCGCTACGGCCATAGCGGCCCATGCAGGACTAGCTGGCGGCCACCGGCGGCAGCATCATGTGCAGCAGCTTGCGCAGGGTTTCCTTGGCCTTGTGCGACTCGCTCTCGGCAATCTGCCCGCCGAACACCATCTGCATGATGGCGGCATACAGCACCGGCGCCATGGCGAAGCCGAAGTAGTCGCTCAGCGGCGTCTTGCGCAGCTGGCCTGCGGCCACATACGCGTCAATATGCTGCTGCTGCTCGACCTTGGTAGGAACGATAGTCTGCTCGTACCAGCGGTTGGCCAGGGCCGGAATGCGGTGGCTCTCGGCAATCAGCAGGCGCATGATGGCCATGGACTGCGGCGTCAGCCCGCTGAACAACTCGTCCACATAGGTGTCTATCAAGGCCTGCATGTCCTGGCCCGGCTGCATGGGCTTCCAGATACTGTTGGTGGGCACCAGCAGGACCTTGAGCAGGGATTCGAAGATTTCGTCCTTATTGGCAAAGTGCACGTACAGATTGGCCTTGGACGTGCCGGCGCGTGCAGCAATCTTGGAAATGCTGGCCGCCGTGAAGCCCAGCGCACCGAACTCGATCAACGCCGCATCCAGTATCTGCTGGCGGCGCACCTCGGGCATCAGGCGTACACGCTTGGCCTTGGTGGGCAGGTCTGCCGCGGCGGTGGGCGGCAGATCGGGGGCTTGTCTCTGGGTCATCCGTTCTGGTTCCTGGTCAGATGCGGCCTGCTAATGACCGATCTATCAGTAGCACTGTAACATTTGCCAGATGATGGGCCCGAGAGACGGGCCATTTTGCTATTAAATAAAGAGCTGTCAGCGCAGAATATATCTGCTCAAACCGCCTTTTTCATGCCTGGCCACAGGCGGACCACCAACGCCGCGCTAGCCGCCATGGCCGCCAAACCGCACACACCCTGCCAGCCGTACTGGCCCAGGGCCAGGCTGCCCAGCCAGGCGCCGCTGGCCATGCCGATGAACATGCTGCTCATCAGCACCGCATTCAGGCGGCTGCGGGCGGCGGGCTCCAGGCTGTAGACGATGGTCTGGTGGGCAATCAGGCTAGCTTGCACGCCCAGGTCGAACACCACCGCCCCCACGGCAATCAGCCACAGCGGGCCATTGCCACCGATTTCGCCAACGGCCATGGCCAGGAAGGACGCCACCACCAGGGCCGCACCCAAACGCGTCACCACCTCGGGGCCCTTGCGATCGGCTACCCGGCCGGCCAAGGGTGCGGCCACGGCACCGGCGGCACCAGCCAAACCGAAAGCACCGGCGGCAGCGCTGCCCAGATGGAAGGGCGCGGCATGCAGCATCACCGCCAGCGTGGACCAGAAGGCGCTGAAGGCCACACTCAACAGGCCCTGGGCCAGAGCGGCCCGGCGCAGCGGTGTGTAACGCTTCAACAAGGTGAACAGGCTGGCCATCAGCGACAGGTAAGACATCTGCGTGGTCGCCTTGAAGCGCGGCAACCTGCGCCACACCGCCACGCCCAGCAGCGCAACGCTGGTGGCCGCCACCACGAACATGCCACGCCAGCCCGCATGCTCGGCCACAAAGCCGGACACCACGCGCGACAGCAAAATGCCCATCAGCAGCCCGGTCATCACCGTGCCCACGGTTTTGCCCCGGTGCGCCTCGGGTGCCAGCGTGGCGGCGGCGGGCACGATGTCCTGCGCCAGGGTGGCCGACAGGCCGATCACCAGGCTGGCGACCAGCAGCACCTGGATGTTGGGCGCGGCGGCGGCCAGCAGCAGGGCCAGGGTCAGTACCGCCGCCTTGCCCAAGATGATGCGGCGGCGGTCGAAGCGGTCGCCCAGCGGCGCCAGCAGCAGCAGGCCCAGGGCATAGCCCAGTTGGGTCAACGTGGGCACCAGGCCGATGGCACCGGGGCTGGCGTTGAACTCGCCGGCCAGCACGCCCAGCATGGGCTGGCTGTAGTACAGCGCGGCGGCGGCCAGGCCGGCACCGGCGGCCAACAGCAGCACCAGCGCGCCGGGCATGGCAGCCGGTTGGTTATGCGTTAAAACGGTAGAGGACATGGTGAAAACCCTTGTTTTTCGGATGCCGCAAGTGTCCAGGAATGCACCGTGCCTGGGAACGCCCGTGCTGGGCAGAATTGTTATACGCTTGGCGTATAGGCACTTCTGAAAATTCAGAATTTCAGGATGAAGTGCTAGGCGCCCGGATCGCAGCCACCGGAATGCACTTCCGTGCATGAGGATGGCGAGAACCGCGCAACGACGCAATTCGCCTGAAAAATGGATTTACAGAAGTGCCGTATGAAGACTGCTCCTGACCGCATTGAGCTCATGCAAACCTTTGTGCGCATCGTGGAGGCCGGCAGCCTGTCTGCCGCCGCCGCGCAAATGGGAGCCACCCAGCCCACGGTGAGCCGCCGGCTGCAGACGCTGGAGCGTTCACTGGGCATCAAGCTGCTGCAGCGCTCCACCCACGCCATGCAACTGACCGAAGACGGCGCACGCTGCTTTGACCGCGCCAAAGAACTGCTGGGCCGCTGGGAGGCCTTCGAGTCCGACCTGCGCGGCAGCCACGACCTGCCCGAGGGCACGCTGCGCGTGATGGCGCCGCATGCGTTTGGCCAACAGCAGCTGATCGCGCCGCTGGCCCAGTACCTGCGCCAGTACCCGCGCGTGGCGGTGGAGTGGCTGCTGCACGACGGCACACCCAACTTCATCTCCGACGGCATCGACTGCGCGATCCACGTCGGCACGGTGGAAGACCCGGCTGTGGTGGCGGTGAAGATGGCCGAGATCCCGCGCATCGTGGTGGCCGCACCCGCGCTGCTGGGCGATGGCCCACTGCCTCGCCACGCGTCCCAGCTGGCCGCCCTGCCCTGGCTGGCCCTGCGCACCTTCTACCGCAACGACATCACGCTGCAGCACAGCGGCGGCGAGCAGCTGCGCCTGCCACTGCAGCCGCGCATCAGTACAGATAGTTTGTTTGCCATGCGCAACGCGGCGCTGATGGGCCTGGGCGTCTGCGTGGCCTCGGCCTGGGCGGTGGCCGACGACGTACGCGCCGGCCGGCTGCTGCACCTGCTGCCCGAATGGCATGCCGCCCCGCTGCCCATGTACCTGCTATACCCGTATGCCCAGTTCTACCCGGCCAAGCTGCGCCGCTTTGCCGAGGTGCTGCGCGCCGATCTGCTGCAGGGGCTGGACCGGGTGGCTGAGGCGGCCTAGGATTTACCGCAAATGGGGGATGGAGCGGACCAGCCGGCCACCGAAGCCCACTAACCTCGGCCCCTTGTCCATCCAAAGGTCGTTCCATGCAGTTCACTGAATCCGTGCGCACCTGGTAGGCGATAAACGGACACCGAAATCATGTCGAAAATCGAAAAGCTGTGCAACGCATACGAGAAATTTGGCCAAGCAATCGCTACTATTCCAGATGACGAGTCGAAGGCGCTGTCTCGTATGTGCGTGGGTGTGCGAGAGTTCGTTTCAGGGTCGCGTGAGGGGACCCCGAAACCGACCCCGTCACAGGTCGCGGCAGGCCTAGAACAAGGATGGCGCGAAACGCCGCAGTCAATTCAACGTGTTGCGCAAGAATGGCAGGCCACGGTTGCCACAGCATGGCACGACGCAACATTGCTGGCCTATCCCGAGTTCTTAACCACCGAACAGCAGCGCCTGCAAAAGGTGCTTGAGCGCGGAAAAATTCGGACTGAGGCCGAGTTCTATCGCATACGCCACGAGGTAGATTTACTCGAAGGGCGTCCAGGCGCCCATGACGAGTTACAGCGCATGTATTCTTTGATTGACATTTACGAGAAGCGGCAACTCCCTCGCGACCGGCCGCTTCAGGCCAAAGCTGTGTGAATACGCCTGACGCGCGGGCTTTAGAGGGCCCTTGATTCCTTAATTCATCCGAGAAAACGCAGCCTACGCCCGGGCCGCGTAGAACCCCAAAAACATATCCACGCAATCCGCCAGCACGCGCTGCTGCTGCGCAGCCTCCAGCGGCGGTTGGCCCAAGGCCAGTTGCGGCCAGAAGGCGAAGGACTTGACCATGCCTTGCAGCTGGTCGGCCGCGTACTGCGGGTCTACGCCGGCGCGCAGCCGCTGGTCGAGCTGGGCGGCGCGTATCCAGGTGACCAGGCCTTCTTCCTTCTCGGCCAGGCGGGCCACCATGGCCTGGGCGCGCTGGGGCGACTGCATCATTTCCGCGATGGCGACGCGCGACAGGTCCAGAAAACTGCTGTCGTTGAGCAGCCGCATCTTCTGCTCCAGGCAGCCCATCAACTGCGTGCGCAGGGGCTGCTGCGGCTCATAGGCCACGGCCGACAGGCCCTGGGCACGCTGCCACAGCTGCGTAAGGATGGCGGCGAACAGCTCGTCCTTGCTGGGGAAATGGTTGTAGACCGTGCGCTTGGACACCTCGGCCACCGCAGCCACGCGGTCCATGCTGGTGCCGGCAAAGCCATGGGCGCGGAATTCGCTGATGGCGGCCTGCAGGATGGCCTCGCGCTTGCGGTGCGTGAGCAGGGTGGGTAAAGACGGTTCAGACAGCATGGCTAAATTTTACACCGCGTAGTGTACTTTTTTGCCAATTGCACTACACTGTACAGTGTACTTTTTACTTCACTCCCGTAAATTGCCCTTATCTGCTTGACCACCATGGCCTACACCCTCTGCTCCCCCGCCCTGCCTACCGCCACCTACACCGCATCGCCGCAATTCAGCGACGGTAAATTCCGCAACCCGGTGCCACGCCACGCCATCAGCACCTGGAAGACGCTAACCCTGCTGTGGCGCTTCATTGTGGACAAGCCGGCGCTGGCCTCCCCGGCCCAGCCGCTGCCGGTGCAAGCACTGACCCAGGCCGAGCTGCTGGCCGCGCCGGACAAAAGCCTGTGGCGCTTCGGGCACTCGACCATGCTGCTGAAAATGGACGGCAAGTTCTGGCTGACCGACCCGGTGTTTGCCGAGCGTGCGTCGCCGCTGCAGTTCATCGGCCCCAAGCGCTTCCACGCGCCGCCCATGGGCATTGCCGACCTGCCGCCGATCACCGGCGTGATCCTGTCGCACGACCACTACGACCACCTGGACCGCACGGCCATCCTGCAACTGGCGCCCAAGGTGGCGCACTTCATCACGCCGCTGGGTGTGGGCGACCGGCTGATCGCCTGGGGCGTGCCGGCAGCCAAGGTGCAGCAGCTCGACTGGTGGCAGGGCACGACGCTGGGCGGCATGCGCCTGGTGGCCACGCCGGCCCAGCATTACTCGGGCCGTAGCCTGTCGGACGGCAGCAGCACGCTGTGGGCATCGTGGGTGCTGATGACGGCCGATACCCGCGTGTTCTTCAGCGGCGACACCGGCTACTTTGACGGCTTCAAGAAGATCGGCGAGCGCTTTGGCCCGTTTGACCTGACCATGGTCGAAACCGGCGCCTACAACGAAGAATGGCCCGACGTGCACATGCAGCCCGAGGAAAGCCTGCAGGCCCACATCGACGTGCAAGGCCGGCACCTGATGCCCATCCACAACGGCACTTTCGACCTGGCGCTGCATGTCTGGACCGAGCCCTTCGAGCGCATCACAGCCCTGGCCGCCACCGCCCAGGTGCCCGTAGTCGCCCCGCGCATGGGCGAGCGGCTAGACCTGCAGGCACCCGCGCCGTCCACCCACTGGTGGCGTACAGCGGGCACGTGAATTAGCTCTAATTTTGATAGCTGCTTGCGCAGGTAAATCCTGCGCCAGAGGCCTGTTTCTTATACGTTCTCACACAAACTCACAGAGGTAAAGTCCTGGTGAACAGGGCGCAAAGCGGTCGGCGCGCCGGCGCTGCGGCACGTTGGAAGAGCAAGTCCACTTCTGACCACCACCGATGCAACGACCCCACCTGCTCCGCCCCACCGTACTCGCCCTGGCCACCCTCGCGGTGGCCGGCTGCGTGGTGCAAGCCCCGCCCCAACGGGTCTACGTCAGCCCCCCACCGCCGCCCGTGGCCTATGCGCCAGCCCCCGCTCCTGCCGCGCCGGTGGTCAGCGTCTATGTGGAGCCGCCCCTGTACCAGCCTGCGCCCGTGGTGATTGCCTCGGCACCGCCGCCGATGCTGGTCGAGCCGCCACCGCCCATGCCGTTTGCCGGCGCGGTCTGGATCGGCGGCTACTGGGCCTGGCAGGACCGCTGGGTCTGGGCCACCGGGCGCTGGGCACCGCCGCCGCAGCCCGAATACCACTGGGTCCACCCCTATTACGAGAACCGCGACGGCGTAGTGGTCTTCATTACCGGCCACTGGGCGCCGCCCGGCGCGGTGTTTGTACCGCCGCCGCCCACGCTGAGCCTGAATGTGGCCATCAACATCGGCGGGCCGCGGCCGCAGGGGCCGTCCGGCGTGTTCGTGCCCGCGCCCCCCGGCTCGCGCCTGGGCCTGATCATCCCGGCACCCATAGGCACGCCGCCGGCCGTGGTGGTGGGCGCACCGCCGGTGACGCATGTGGGCATGCACATCCAGAGCCAGGTGAACAGCAACAACACCACCAACACCGTCAACAACAACACGGTAAATAACGCGCAGCGCATCACCAATGTCACCAACATCACGAACGTAACCATCGTAGCCCCGCCCGGCGCTACCGCCAACGGCCAGGCCTTCGAATCCCACGTGCCGGCCCTGGCCCACCTGGCCGCTGCCCAGGCCCCCGTGGTCCGCATGCCGGCGCCGCCACCCGCCGCCAAACCCCCACCACCAGCCGCCGCGGCAGAACACCCGCCCGGCCAGCCGGCGCCGGCCCGTGCCGCCACCAACCTGCCGAACGTCGAAGCCACGCCGCCGCAACACTTCCTGCCCATGCCAGCCGCCCAGCCCCCGGCCAGCGCGGCACGACCCAATGAAGCCGAGCGGCGCCCCATGGAAATGCCCAGACCGGCAGAAGCCATGAAGCCCGTGGCACCGCCTCCTCCTCCGCCCCCGCAGGCCGAGGCCGCGCAGGAAAAGGCGCGCGCCCAGCAGCAGCAACAGCAACAGCAAGCAGAGCAGCGCCAGATGCAGATGGAGCAGCAACAAAAGCATCAGATGCAAATGCAGATGGAACAACAACACCAGATGCAGATGCAACAGCAGCAAATGCAGAAAGCGCAGCAGGAAAGAGCGGCCCAGGAAGCCGCCCGCCGCGCCGAGGGCCAAAAGCACGGCGTGGATGAAAAAGCCCGCGCCGCCAAGGAAAAAGAGAAGAAAAAGCTGGAAGAAGGCGAAGCCAGGCCGTGAGGCCCGCACCGCCCATTCGAACAAATGCTATGCATTAGATAGCTGCCAGCGCAGATAAAACCTGCGCTGGTAGCCCAAATGGCTTCGCAAACCAGCATCTTTGCAAATTGTCTAGTTCTGGATAAACTATCCAGATGACAAAATCCACGCCCGAGCAGCAGCACCTGCTGGCCCAGATGCAGCAGGTGGCCCAGGGCCTGGCCGCCACCTTTGCGCCGTTTTGCGAGGTGGTGCTGCACGACCTGCGCACGCCCAGCCACTCCATCCTGGCGATCCACAACAACCTGTCCGGCCGCCAGGTCGGCGACCCGACCACCGAACTCGGGCTGGCCCGCATTGCCGACCCCGGCTACCCGCAAGTCATCAGCAACTACGCCAACCAGTTTGCCGATGGCCGCCAGGCCAAGAGCACCTCCATCGGCATCAAGGACAGCAGCGGCCAATACATCGCCGCGCTGTGCATGAATGTGGACCTGACGCAGATCCGCAGCGTGCAGCATGTGCTGGGCCAGTTCGGCAGCGTGGACGCCACCAAGGCGCCCAAGGAGTCGCTGGACCCGGCCGGCGCCGACGCCATCCGCAGCCGTATCGACGCGTTCGCCGCCCGCCTGTCCACCACGCCGCGCGCGCTGAAAGCCGAAGAGCGCCGCTCGCTGCTGCGCGAGCTGAAAGACGCCGGCTACATGGACATCCGCCGCGCCATGGAAACCGTGGCACTGCACCTGGGCGTGTCGCGTGCCACCGTGTACAGCTATGCCAAATAAGCCCGCCATAGCCACCATGGCCGCCACCATATCCGCCACCAAAAACACCGATTTGCTGCTGCTGGACAGCCACCAGGTCGAGGCCCTGCTGGAGCTGGCGCCGGTGCTGGACGCGGTGCACCAAGCCTTTGCGCTGCACAGCCGACGCGAGGGCCGCGTGTTCCCCCTGGTGCGCGAGCGCCTGCACACCGGCGGCGTGTTCGGCATCAAGTCCGGCGACATTGCCACGCAGAACGTGCTGGGCTTCAAGGCAGCCGGCTTCTGGCCCGGCAACCGCGCGCTGGCCAGCGAGCAGCACCAGGCCACCATCCTGCTGATAGACCCGGCCACCGGCCGGCCGCTGTGCCTGGTAGACGGCAACGCCGTAACCACCCTGCGCACCGGTGCCGCCGGTGGCATGGGTCTGCAGCTGCTGGCCCGGCCCGACAGCGAGAACCTGTGCCTGTTCGGCACCGGCGTACAGGGCCGCATCCAGCTGGACTACGCGCTACTGCTCCTGCCCCAGCTGCAGCAGGTGCGCTACGCCACCTCGAACGGCGAGCCGAATGCCGCCTTCGAAGCCCGCTACCGCACGCGCTGCGACCTGGTTCACGCGCGCGACGTGAATGCGGCCGTCGCCGCCAGCGACGTGGTCATCACCGCCACCACCGGCGGCGGCGCATTGTTCGACCTGGCAGCGGTACAGCCCGGCACCCACTTCAGTTGCATAGGCAGCGACACCCGTGGCAAGCGCGAGCTGCCAGATGGGCTACTGCCGCGCGCACGTCTGTTTGTGGACGACCAGGCCCAGGCCAGCACCCTGGGCGAACTGCAGTGGGCGCCCTCCACGCCCTGCACCGAGATTGGCGACCTGTTGACCGGCCAGGCGCAATTCACGCGCCAGCCCGGCGACATCACCGTCTTCGATTCCACCGGCATCGCCCTGCAGGACCTGACCGTAGCCCAGATGCTGCAGCAGCGCGCCACGGCCACGCAGGCCGGCACGCGCATCCACTGGCCCTGGTAAGCCTTCACCTGCCTCACAGACCATGCAAAACCTCCCTACCTTTGTCGATGTCTCCGCCGCCGCCCAGCGCCTGGCCGGCCATGCCCACCGCACACCCGTGCTGCGCTCGCGCACGGCCGATGCCGAGCTGGGCGCACAGCTGTTTTTCAAATGCGAGAACCTGCAGCGCATGGGCGCCTTCAAGTTCCGTGGCGCCTTCAATGCGCTGTCGAAGTTCAACGCGCAACAGCGCCACGCCGGCGTGGTGGCGTTCTCGTCCGGCAACCACGCACAGGCGATTGCCTTGTCCGCCCAGCTGCTGGGCATGCCGGCCACCATCGTGATGCCGCAGGACGCACCCGCCGCCAAGGTCGCCGCCACCAAGGGCTACGGCGGCAAGGTGGTGCTGTATGACCGCTACACCGAAGACCGCGAACAGATCGGCCGCCAGCTTGCCGAGCAGCACGGCCTGACCCTGATACCGCCCTACGACCACCCAGACGTGATTGCCGGCCAAGGCACGGCGGCGCTGGAGTTGTTCGAAGAGACCGGCCCGCTGGACGCGCTATTTGTCTGCCTGGGCGGCGGCGGCCTGCTGTCGGGCTCGGCCCTGACGGCGCGTGCACTGGCGCCGCAATGCAAGGTCTATGGCGTGGAGCCCGAAGCCGGCAACGACGGCCAGCAGTCGTTTCGCAGTGGCAGCATCGTGCACATAGACACGCCTAAAACCATTGCCGACGGCGCACAGACGCAGCACCTGGGCAACTACACCTTCCCGCTGATCCGCCGCGATGTGGACGACATCCACACCGTCAGCGATGCCGAGCTGGTGGCCGGCATGCGCTTCTTCGCCGAGCGCATGAAGCTGGTGGTCGAACCCACCGGCTGCCTGGGCTTTGCCGCCGCACGCAAACTGAAGGCCCAGCTGCAGGGCCAGCGCGTGGGCATCATCATCAGCGGCGGCAACGTGGACCTGGACCGCTTCGCCGCGCTGCTGGCGGGATAAGACCAAACTGCATGGCGCTTAATCGCACCAGGCGTCTTCCACCACAGCCCGCACCAGGCCTTGGCCGTCACGGTGCAGCAGGTAGCCGCTGCGGATTACCGGCCCTTGGACGCGCGTGAGGCCAGCGTCAGGGGAATACACCAGCCGCTCCTGCACCCGTGCCCAGGTGCCTTCGGTATTGCGGCGCAAAGACTGCACGGTGAGTTGCCGAAAAAACGGTGGCAATGACCCGTCGGCACGCTGCTGCAACACCTGCTCCAACGTGGGCACCTCGGGCAAATGTTGGGCGGCGATGAAGACCTGCAGTGCCTGTCGGGCGGGCGCCGGTATGGACGCTGTGGCGGCCGCGGACCTGGGTACCACGGCGATGCGCGCATCTGCAGGCTGCGCCAAACCGGAGCGGCCCATGGGCAACAGAGCCTGCACCCGGCCCAGCGCCTGCGGCTTCAGCCACACAGCTTGGCCGTTGGCCAGTTACGCTTGGGCCAACCCCGCCACCTGGGTGCTCCAGGCCAGGGGCAAGAACGCATATTCCCCAGTGCAGTCGCCGCGCAAATAGGCCAGGGCCTGGCAACCTTGCCGCGCCAGCTGGGCACCCTGGGCGGTGTAGAGCTGCACCGGCTGCTGGCCAGCCTCGGAGCTGCCCCAGACCAGCGCTTCGGCGCACTGGCCCAGCAGCTCGCGCTCGGGCCAGCAGGCGGAGTCGGCCTGCACCGGGCCGTGCAGCAGTGCCGCCAACAGCCCCCACGCCAAAGCCATGCCGCGGTTCCTGTCGTGACCGAACTCGCAGGCATGGCTGGCCACAGGCACCAGGTTGTGCCGGCAAGCAAACCTGGCGAAGGATAGGGAGCGGATGGAAACGGCAAGAAGGCGCGGCATGGGCAACTCCGTTGTGCAAAGCAATGAATAGCGTATGTCGATTCTGCTGCAGGCCATATGCCGGGAAAATAGCCCGTGGCGCAATATCCGCGCCCGGCCTCCCACCGATCCGTCGGTCTTTCGCCATACGAACGATCGGATTTGCCAAATACATCACCACGTGTTTTTTAAATCTTGTATGATTAACGTCATGCGAAATTCGAAACACAACGTTAGGTCAGCGGCCAAGGAAGCCTCTCACGAGCGCATCGTGTCGGCCGCCGCGCGGGCCATTCGCCGTAGCGGCTATGACGGGACAGGTGTCGCCGACATCATGAAGGAGGCCGGCCTGACCCATGGCGCCTTCTACGCCCATTTCCCCTCGCGCGAAGCCATGCTGGCCGAAGCCGCAGATCGGGCCTGTGCGGAATCCGCCGCTATAGCAAGCAACGTCGTCTCCAATGTGCCGCCCGAGCAGGCCTTGGCGTCCATGCTGCACGCCTATCTGTCCCCAGAGCACCTACAGCAAATCGAGCTGGGCTGCCCGCTGGCCGCACTGGGCTCGGAGACGCCACGCCAGGCCCCCGAAGTCCGCCGGGTGACTACCCGGCACGTCAAGGCCATGGTCGATCTGGCCGCCCGCCAGTCGCCCGACTGGGGACAGCCCGCTGCGCACGAGCGTGCGCTGGTGACCATCGCCACCATGGTTGGCACCCTGCTGTTGGCCCGTGCGGTGGACGAACCCGCGCTGTCCGACAACCTGTGCGCGGCCGCATTGAAACACCTGCTCCCTGCCTGAAGCCGCTGGAACACGCTGGCTTTTCGCACGCCTAAAAATATGACGATCATCATACGTAAATCACGAGCTGAAGGATACACAGCATGAAAACCAGTTTTCGCGGCGTAGCGATGGTGTCCGCAGCCATATTCCTCACCCTGGCACTGACCTGGATACTCGCGCCGGACGTGCTGCCATCTAGCTGGGGCGTTGATCTTGCCAACCAGGCAAATCTGGTGGGACGCAGGTCGGCGGCTCTGTATGCGGGCTTGGGTGTCATGTTCTTGCTGGCACGTAATGCCGCGCCGTCGCCAGCCCGCACGGCCATGCTGAGGGGTGCATTCGTCACCTGCCTGCTGCTTGCAGCGCTGGGCACCGCGGAGCTTGTCAACAACCATGCGCGGCCCGACATCCTGGCGGCGATCGCCATCGACACCGTACTCGCTGTAGCGCTTCTACATGCCGCCCGTACCAGGTAATTCACCACCCATCACCGAACAAAGAACACACCTTGCAGCGCAGGCTGACAGGACCGTTTACCCCGCTGGATTCACCAGCAACAAGGAAAACCATGAAAGCATTCATTCTTGAGAGATACGGCAAACAGCGCACATTGCGGGCCGCAGACATGCCCGAGCCAACGCTGCGCGACGACGAGGTCCTGGTGCAGGTACATGCCGCCGGCGTGAATCTGATCGACTCGAAGATCCGCGACGGTGAGTTCAAGCTCATCCTGCCCTATAAGCTGCCCCTGATCCTGGGCCACGATGTGGCCGGGGTGGTTGTCAAGGTCGGCCCGCGCGTGCGACAGTTCAAGCCGGGCGACGAGGTCTATGCGCGGCCGGATGATTTCCGGATCGGCACATTCGCCGAGTTTGTCCCGGTCAAGGAAGCGTCTCTGGCGCTCAAACCCAAGAACCTCACCATGGAGGAAGCCGCCTCTATTCCCCTGGTGGCATTGACGGTATGGCAGGCTCTGGTCGAAAAGGCCCAGCTGAAGAAGGGGCAGAAGGTCTTCATCCAGGCCGGCTCCGGCGGGGTCGGCACGTTCGCCATCCAGTTGGCGAAGCATCTGGGCGCCACCGTCGCCACGACAACCAGCGCGGGCAATGTCGCACTGGTGAAGAGCCTCGGCGCAGACGTGGTCGTGGACTACAAGACACAGGATTTCGAAGATGTCTTGAAAGACTACGACGTGGTGCTGAACAGCCAGGACGGCAAGACGCTGGAAAAGTCCCTGCGCGTGCTCAAGGCCGGCGGCAAACTCATCTCCATCTCCGGGCCACCGGACCCGGCATTCGGCCAAGAGATCAGCGCCCCCGGGTTCGTGCGGCTGGTCATGCGCATGCTGAGCGCGGGCATACGCCGCAGGGCCAAGAGCCGGGGCGTGGACTACTCGTTCCTCTTCATGAAGGCGAACGGCAGCCAGCTGCGGCAGATTAGCCAGCTCATCGATGCGGGCGTCATCCGCCCCGTGGTCGACAAGGTGTTCCCGTTCGCACAAACCAACGAGGCCCTGGCCTACGTCGCAGCAGGCCGCGCCAAAGGCAAGGTCGTCGTCAAGGTCAAGTCTGTCTGATTTCCCTCATTTTTGGAGCTTGCTATGAAGATCGAGAATTCTGTTGTCCTCGTTACAGGTGCCAATCGCGGCATCGGCCTGGCATTTGCACGTGAACTGCTGGCCCGAGGCGCCCGCAAGGTCTATGCGGCCGCGCGTGACCCCTCCACCGTGACCCAGCCCGGTGTTCAAGCCCTGCGGCTCGACGTCAATAATTTGAAAGATGTGGCCGCCGCCGCAGCGCTGGCATCGGACGTCACGCTGGTGATCAACAACGCAGGTATTGCCCAGCCCGGAGGTTTTCTTGACGCCGATAGCGAAGATGTCGCACGGCGCATCTTCGAGACCAACTTCTTCGCCGTCTTGCGCATGAGCAAGGCCTTCGCGCCTATCCTCAAGGCCAATGGCGGCGGTGCCTTGCTCAACGTCTTGTCCGTTGCCTCCTGGGTCAACGGTGGCGACTTGGCTGCCTACTCGGCCAGCAAGTCTGCAGCCTGGTCACTCACCAATGCACTGCGCAACGAACTGGCGGTGCAGAAGACCCAGGTGCTGGGCCTGCACATGGCCTACGTTGATACCGACCTCACGCGCGGGTTCGATGTGCCGAAATCCAGCCCGGAGGCAATCGTTCAGCGCGCGCTGGACGGACTCGAATCGGGCCTCGACGAGGTACTGGCCGACGAACTCACCCAGCAGGTCAAGCAGGGGATGACGGCAGCCAGGCCCAGCTACCTGCCACAGAGCGCGTGAGATCGATTCAATCCCTCCGTCAACGATCCATTCCCGAATGACCCTTACCGCCCCCCAAGGGGCGCAGACCTCGTGCTCAAAACGACATGGCGTGGCTGCCAACACAGCCGCCCCTGTCAAGCAGACTTCAACCTGGAACATCCGCCAATGCGCAATCCATTAAAAGCAATCGCCCTGACCGTCGCATTGATCGTACCGCTCGCCTCACAGGCGGCGACAGCGGGTGACAGCCAGCCTGACCCAGCCCAGACCCGCCAAACGGCAGCGTCGCAAGCGGCGGGAATCACCTGGGCCCAGGTGCCAACGAAAACGCTCTCCGCTGGAGGCGTGGACTTCGCCTACCGCGAACTCGGACAGCACAATGGCGGGACGCCGGTGGTGCTTCTGAACCACCTGGCCGCGGTACTGGACAACTGGGACCCACGGGTCGTGGATGGCCTGGCTGCAAAACACCACGTGGTCGTGTTCGACAACCGTGGCGTCGGCGCGTCCACCGGCTCGCCCGCAAATTCGATGGAGCAAATGGCGGACGATGCCATCACCTTCATCAAAGGGATGGGCTTCACACAAGTGGACCTCTTTGGCTTTTCCATGGGTGGAATGATTTCCCAGGAAATTGTGCTTAAGGATCCACAACTCGTTCGCAAGATGATTCTGGCCGGGACGGGGCCCGCCGGTGGTGAAGGTATCAGCACGGTCGCTGGCGTCGCAAACTACGACCTGCTCCGCGCAACGTTCACGGGCCAAGACCCGAAGCAGTACTTGTTCTTCACCCGCACACCCCATGGCATTGAGGCTGGCAAGGCGTTCCTCGAGCGCTTGAAGGAGCGTTCACAGGGGCGTGACAAAGAGATCGCCGTCGGTGCTTATGTAGCGCAGTTGCAGGCATTGAGCGCATGGGGCCAAAAGAAGCCCGTGGACCTCTCCGTGATCAAGCAACCGGTTCTCGTCGTCAACGGTGACGAGGACCGGATGGTCCCGACACCCAATTCGCACGACCTGGCGCGGCGCCTGCCGAACAGCACCCTCGTCATCTATCCCGATGCCGGTCATGGCGGAGTGTTTCAACACAACGCCGACTTTGTACCCAAGGCGCTCGACTTCCTCGTGCGCTAGCGAACTGGGCCTGGCTTGTCGCGGCCAAGCCCAACCATTCACCCCCGCTTCACTGCTTCCAAGATCAAAGGACCACCATGCTTTTCGAACCTCTCATTGCTGCTTCGCTTCAACTCGCCAACCGCACCGTCATGGCTCCCATGACGCGCAACCGCGCCGTCGATGCCAATACACCGAATGCCTTGATGGCAGAGTACTACGGTCAGCGTGCCACGGCTGGCCTGATCATCACCGAGGGCACCTCGCCCTCTCCCAACGGACTGGGCTACGCACGCATACCTGGGCTCTTCAATGATGCCCAGGTGCGCGGATGGAAAGCAATCACCGATACGGTCCATGCCAAGGGTGGCAAGATCTTCGTACAACTCATGCATACCGGCCGCGTGAGCCAGACTGCCAATCTGCCAGCGGGCGCGGGTGTACTCGGGTCGACGGCAGACGTGTGCCCTGGCGAGATATACACAGACGCGCAGGGCATGCTGCCACACAGCATGCCCCGGGCGATGACCGAAGCCGACATTGCCCACACCGTGGAGGAGTACGCCCAGTCTGCCCGACTCGCTATCGAAGCGGGATTCGACGGGATCGAACTGCATGCAGCAAATGGCTATCTGATCGAGCAGTTCCTGAACGCGAATGTGAACCAGCGCAGCGACGCCTATGGCGGCAGCATCGCCCACCGCAATCGCTTTGCACTGGAAGTAGCCCGCGCCACGGTGGCCGCCATCGGTGCCGACCGCGTCGGCATCCGGTTATCGCCCTACGGCGTGTTCAACAACATGGGTGCCTACCCTGAGTTGGAAACCCAGTACCTGGAACTGACCCAGGAACTCTCGAAGTTGGGCCTGCTGTACCTCCATGTGCTAGACCACTCGGCGCTCGGTGCACCGCCGGTGCCGGCTGAGTTGAAATCGCGTCTTCGTGCTGCGTTTCGGGGCTTGTTCATCCTAGCCGGTGGTTTCGATCTTGCCGGAGCGGAGGCGGCACTCCAGGCAGGCCAGGCAGATCTCATCGCCTTCGCCCGCCCGTTCATCGCCAACCCCGATCTGGTGCAACGTATGCAGGCCAATGCAGCGCTGAACGCCGTAGACATGGAGACGTTCTACACGCCAGGCCCCAAGGGCTATACCGATTACCCAAGCCTTGCCAACGAAGGTACCCGCAAGGACTGACGAGGCCGCCTGCACCTCCACATAGATTCACCCAACCCAGAGAGTAAACACATGACCACCCCTTCCACCGTCCTTATCACCGGCGCCTCTTCCGGCATCGGCGCCACCTATGCCGAGCGCTTTGCACAACGCGGCCACAACCTCGTACTGGTTGCCCGCAACAAAGCACGTCTGGATACGCTCGCAACCCGCCTGCGCCAGGCGCATGGCGTCACCGTCGATATCCTGCAGGCCGACCTCATACAGACCGCCGACCTGGCCACGGTTGAAGCACGTTTGCGCGATGACGCCCGGATCGGCATCCTCATCAACAATGCCGGGGCCACCCAGTCCGGCAGCTTTATCGACCAGGCGACCGACGACGTTGGCCGCATCGTCGCGCTCAACACCACCGCACTGGTTCGACTCGCCAGCGCCATCGCGCCGCGGCTTGCGCAGGCCGGCAATGGCGCAATCGTCAATATCGGCTCCGTGGTGGGACTGGCGCCGGAATTCGGCATGTCGGTTTACGGTGCCACCAAAGCCTTCGTGTTATTCCTGTCGCAAGGACTGAGTCTGGAACTCCTGCCCAAGGGGGTGTATATCCAGGCCGTACTGCCGGCGGCAACCCGCACGGAAATCTGGGGGCGTGCAGGCATCGACGTGAATACCCTGCCCGAGGTGATGGAAGTGGGCGAGTTGGTGGATGCCGCACTGATTGGCTTCGATCGCCGAGAGCCGGTGACGATCCCGCCACTGCAGGACGCCGCACGCTGGGATGCCCTGGACGCCGCACGGCAAGCACTACTGGCGGACATCCGTCAGGCACATGCGGCGGAGCGTTACCAGGTTGCCTCGTAGGCCCAACGGGAATAAGGCTACAACAGGACTTTTATGAAAAAAGATAAAACTGTGGCGCTCGTGACGGGCGCCTCATCAGGCATCGGTGAAGCCACAGCCATCAAGCTGTTGGCAGCAGGCTACACGGTCTACGGCACCAGCCGACGCGGAGCTCAATCGGGTCAGCGGCCTTTTCCGATGCTGGCGCTTGACGTCACCGACGACGCCTCCGTCGCAGCTGCCGTCAGCGAGTTGCAAAGGCTGGAAGGGCAGATTGATGTGCTGGTCAACAATGCCGGTTCCGGGATCACGGGCGCTGCCGAAGAATGCTCGATCGAACAAGTCCGCGCTCTGTTCGAAACCAACTACCACGGCGTCGTCCGAGTGACCAATGCGGTCCTGCCCATCATGCGTGGACAGGGACGCGGGCGCATCCTCAATGTGGGCTCCGGGCTGGGCTTTATTCCTGCACCGTACAGCGCCCATTACTCGGCGACCAAACATGCGCTGGAGGGCTATTCCGAGGCGCTTGACCATGAGGTACGCGAGTTTGGCGTGCGTGTCGCAGTCATAGAACCCGGAGCCACCCGGACATCCTTTGAAGCCAGCACGGTCCTCTCCGATACGCCGCTCGCCGCCTACAACGCAAGCCGCGCAAAGTATCTTGTCGCGTTTGAGCGCGCCATGGCCGTAGCAGATACCGCTGAAAGCGTCGCCGACACCATCGTCCTCGCGGCGCGCGATCAAACTCCGCACCTGCGCTACCCCTCCGGCAAGTCTGCTCGGCAGGGTGCATTTGCCCGGCGTTTTCTGCCGCGCTCTCTGTTCGACAAGGTGCTGCACAAGCAGTTCGGCTTGGCGTAGTGGCCCCCTGCACGCACAGGCGTTGCGGGCAAAAGCTGGAGCCCGCCATGTGCGGGCTCTTCTTTGAACATGTTCTTACGCCAGCACCTGCACCACAAGCCACACATTGGCCGCGCTGATGATGGCAAACAAGGCCCAGCCCAGCAGCTTCAGCATGGGCCCATTGGCGTGGCGACCCATCAGCGCGCGGCTGCTGGTGAAGCGGATCAGCGGTCCCATGGCGAAGGGCAGCTGAAAGCTCAGCACCACCTGGCTGAGCACCAGCATCTTGCCGATGGCGTCCTCGCTCAGCCACCAGACGCCGATGAAGGCCGGCACCAGGGCCAGCACCCGCGTCAACAAGCGGCGCTGCCAGCACGGTATCTTCAGGTCCAGAAAGCCCTCCATCACGATCTGGCCGGCGATGGTGCCGGTGAAAGTGGAGCTTTGGCCCGAGGCCAGCAAGGCGATCGCAAACAGGCTGGCGGCCAGGGCGCTGCCCACCACGGGTTCGATCAGGTGGTAGGCATCGGCAATGTCGGTCACGCTGCGGTGGCCGTTGCTGTTGAAGGCGCTGGCCGCCAGCACCATGATGGCGGCGTTGACCAGCAAGGCCAATGACAGGGACACCAGGGTGTCCAGCGTGGTGAAGCGCAGCGCCTCGCGCAGGCCCGCCTCGGAGGCATGCACGCGACGGGTCTGCACGATGCTGGTGTGCAGGTACAGGTTGTGCGGCATCACCGTGGCGCCAACGATACCTATCGCCAAATACAGTGCGCCGGGCTGCTGCAGCCGCTCCAGGCTGGGCACAAAACCGATGGCCACGCCCAGCCAGTTGGGCTGGGCCATGGCCAGCTCGACCATGAAGCAGCCGGCGATGGTCAGCACCAGACCCAGCACAATGGCCTCCACGCGCCTGAAGCCCGCGCCCTGCAAGCCCAGCACCAGTACGGTGTCCAACGCGGTGATGCCAATGCCCACCGGCACCGACACGCCGAACAACAGATGCAAGGCCAGCGCGCTGCCCAGCACTTCGGCCAGGTCGCAGGCCACAATGGCCAGCTCGGCACCCAGCCACAGGAAGCGGTTCACACCTGGCGAATACTGCTCGCGGCACAGGCGCGCCAAGTCTTTTTGCGCCACAAGCCCCAGGCGCACGCACAGGGTTTGCAGCAGCATGGCCGCCAGGCTGGCCAGCAGCACCACGAACAGCAATCCGTAGCCAAAGCGGGAGCCGGATTCAATGTCCGTCGCCCAGTTGCCGGGGTCCATATAGCCCACTGACACCAGCAGCCCGGGCCCGGCGTAACGCAGCAGCTTTTTGTGCAGGGGCAGCCCCATGGCGTCGCCCACCGAGCCTTTGACTTCCGACGGACAAAAGGGAGCGGTGGCGGTGCGGGGCAGTGAAAACATGCGGTCCAGTTTAGAACTGCGGGCAGCAAAGCATGATGCGAAATTGCTATGTTTGTGATAGCTACCTGCGCAGTTTCTATCTACATCAATAGCCCATTTCTTATAAATTCGCCGTCAGTGCCCGCCGTTGCGTGAGCGGTAGGCCAGGGGCGCGATGCCAAACCGCTTCTTGAACGCCTTGGCGAAGTAGTTGGGGTCTTCAAAGCCGCAGGCATCTGCCACGAGCTTGATTTTGCTGTCGGTCTGCAGCAGCAGTGCCTGTGCATGCGCCATGCGCTGTGCATCGCGGTATTCCACTGGCGACATGCCGTATTGACGTTTGAAGGCCCGGCTGAAATAGTGCCTGCTATAGCCCAGCGACCGGGCTATGTCGGAGATGGGCAGCTGCTTGCCCTTGTAGTCCAGCATCAAATCAACCGCCAGTCGCAGATCTTCTTCCAGCCGTGGCGCATGGGTCGCCATATCGCCGGGCATGTGGCCGGTCAGCACGGTGCTGAGCAGACTACATATCTCGGTTGCTTCACGCGTGAGCCGCGCGGCGTGAATGACCTGCATGCCCAGAATGTCGATGAGCTTGTCGCCCAGTTGCTGGCCCACCTCCACCGGGAGGTAGTGCACCGGACCACGGGTCAGTATCAAGCGTTTCCACAGCGCCAGCACCTCCTCCCCGCTGAGGGCCATCCAGAAAAACTCCCAAGACCCACCCTCTTCCAACCAGTAGCTGTTGTCGTGGGGAAACTGCAGCAGCATGGTCGTACCCGCATCCAGCTTGATGCGCTGACCCTCGAAGCGCAGATGGCCGCAACCCGAGATGGTGTGCTGCACCAGCGCAAACGGGATGCGGCGGCGTGCACCGTCCCATTTGTAGGAGACATTTTCCAGATGTTCGTAGGCCGCGCTATTCACGCTGACCGTGGTCGGCAGCACCGGCTTGGGCAGCACCAGTAACCGCGCGTCCGAATTCAACTTTCTAAGCTGAGAAAACACCGGTGTCCCCCAATTTCGGCAAGGTTTTCGTTCAACGCGTCCGAGTGCGAACGCTAAGGCCGTGATGGTATCGCGACCGGCAGCAAGCCCTGGAATTTGTGCCATCTGTCTAGATCTTTAGAGCACAAAATTACCCTTTTTGACGCCGCTCTACTCTTGTTGGAGGCTAGAGCATGGGCGATATTTGCAACGCGTGGAGCAGGAAGGGGAGCCCAGGTCTGCAAAGGCCCAGCCCCGACCAACTCCGGCAGGAGACACGCCACGGTGCACGCACGGTGGTGCCTAAAACCACAACAGAGACACAACTATGAAACTGAAAAAATGGGCCGCAATGGCCGGCATAGTGATGGCAATGGTCGGGCACGCCCGGGCCGACACGGTAACCCTCAACTACTGGTCTTCCTGGACACCGGGAACGCCGGAAGAAACCAAATCCATGGACCGCATCAGAAGCTATGAAAAAAGCCACCCGGGCGTGAAGATTAATGTGCAGGTCATCACCTTCGGCATGCTGCACGACAAGCTGGTGACCTCCGTGACCGGTGGCGATGCTCCCGACGTGAGCTGGGGTCTGTCCGAGTGGTTTGGCGAACTGCGCCAAATGGGCGCCCTGCTCGACCTGAGTCCCTACGCCGACAAGTGGCCGGACCACGCCAACATACGCCCCAATGTGCTCGCCTCCCTGACAGTGGACGGCAAGCTGCTGGCGCTGCCCCAGTACATAGGACTTCGGGCCCTGGTCTACCACGACGACATGCTGAAGAAAGCGGGCTACAACGCGCCGCCTGCCACCTGGAACGACATGCTGGGCATGGCCGCAAAAGTGAAGGCCGCCACCGGCAAATATGCGTTCGGTATTGCCGGAACTGGCGTACGCGCACCACAGGAGCTGATTGCTTTTCTCGCCCAGAACGATGTATTGATTGCCCGCCCCCAGACCGATGGCAAATACAAGAACACCTGGCAAACCGACCCGGCGGAAATGCAGCGTGCCGTAGAAGTGTTTACCTTCTACAAGGACATGCTGGACAAAGGCCTGATTGCACCGGACGCCGCCAGCTGGGGCTGGCAGGAAGAGGACACCAACTTCGCGCTGGGCCAGTACGCCATGGTGGTCGATGGCCCGTGGATGCAGAACCTGGCGACGCAGAACGGCGCCACCATGCAGGACGCCAAAGTCGCCCCACCTCCCTACAAGCTGAAGCCCGCCACGTTCTTTGAAGTCAGCCCGCTGTACATCTTCAAGGGCTCCAAACACCCCGAAGAGACTTGGAAGTTCGCCAGCTACATCCTATCCAAGGAATGGCAGGAGGACATACGCCCGGACAACTCACCACGCGCCGACGTGCTGGGCCACGCCCAATGGGGCAAGGGCTTCACCGATTTGGCGCCCACGGGCGTTGTGTTCCCACCAGTCGCGCTGGGCCAGATATCCAAGAACATGACCGATGCCGTAGGCCGCGTGCTGATACGCAAGGACCAGCCCAAAGAGGTGGCCGCCTGGCTGGCCAAGGCTATCAACCAGGACTTGCGCAAATCCGGGCAATTGAGCTCCAAGTAAACCGCCATCCATTGCGCAGGACAGACCTACTCCCGTCCTGCGCATAGCCGCCAGCATGCCCGACACCGTATGGTTGTCGTGAAGACGTGCACCTGCAGCGCCAAGAATGACCGCAATGACCACACCTCCACGCCCCCAACCCAGCTACAGCACGGAAAAGCGGCGCAGCATGGCCGCGCTATGTTTCGTCCTGCCCGCTGCCGCCCTGCTGCTGCTGCTGATCGCCTACCCGCTGCTGCGGGTCATCTGGGATAGCTTCCAAAACGTCAACCTGGTCAATACCGGCGCCGCCGGTTTCGCCGGCCTGGACAACTACCGCGCCGTATTTGAGGACGAGGAGTTCATGCCGGCGGTGTGGCGTACCGTCTGGTGGACCATTTTCTCGGTAGCTGGCGAATATGTGCTGGGCATGGCCTCAGCGCTGGTGCTGGCCAAGAACATAAAGGGCCGGGCCTTCTTTCGCGCCGCCATCACCATTCCGTGGATCATCCCCATCGCGGTGGCCGGTCTCATCTGGACCTGGATGCTGACGCCCGACTACGGCATCGTGAACTACTGGCTACTCAAGCTGCATCTGGTGGACCAACCCTACTACTGGCTGGGACGCGAGAACACGGCGCTGGCCACGGTGATCTTCGTCAACATCTGGCGCAGCTTTCCGTTCTACACCATCAGCCTGCTGGCCGGCCTGATGGCCATCCCCAAAGATCTGTATGAGGCCGCCGCCGTGGACGGCGCCGGCAGCACGCGCTGCTTCATACACATCACGCTACCGCATCTGAAGACGATTTCGCTGACGCTGATCTTCATCCACCTGATATGGACGGCGATCAATTTCGACTTTATCTACGTCATGACCGAGGGCGGACCGCTAAATGCCACCCAGACGCTGCCGCTGTTGATCTACCACTACGCCATGCGCACCTTTGACGTGGGTGCCGCATCGGTGGTTGCGACACTGATGCTGGTGTTCATGAGCGCCATGTTTGTTGGCTCACATCTGATACGCCGCGCCACCCGAAAGAAGGAGGACTGAGATGTCCGCATTCCAGAACCAATCCAAAGTGCTGAAAACGGCGACCTATCTGGTGCTGCTGGCATTTGCCGTGTACTGCCTGTTCCCTTTCCTGTGGATGGTGGACACAGCGTTCAAGCCGGCCAACGAGATCCGAAGCACCACGCCCACCTTCATGATTGCCAACGCCACCTTGTCAAACTTTCGGCGGGTGCTGTTCGATACGGCCTTTCTGGTCTTCTTTCGCAACAGCCTGATCGTGGCCGTGGCATCGACCATCTTCACCATGTTGGTGGCGGTGTTCACCGGCTATGCCATGAGTCGCTGGGGCGAGAAAAAAGCTGTGAAGCTGGTAAGCGGCGCGCTGTTGGCGTCGCAAATGATTCCCGGCGTATTGCTGCTGGTGCCGCTGTACATGCTGGTGAAAAGCCTGCACCTGCTAAGCAGCTACGGCGCGCTGATTCTGGTCTACACCAGCTTCATGCTGCCCGTCTGCACCTTCATGTTGAAAGGCTACTTTGACGCGATTCCGGTGGAGCTGGAAGACGCGGCCGAGATCGACGGCTGCAGCCTGGTAGGCACCATCTTTCGCATCGTGCTGCCGCTATCCACGCCGGGCATTCTGTCCACCTGGGTGTTTGCCTTCATAAACGCCTGGAACGAATTCATGTTTGGCTATGTGCTCATCAACGATGAAGCGCACCGAACCCTGACCCCAGGCGTGATGCTGTTCAAGGGCCTGTACGCCACCGACTGGGGCGGACTGATGGCCGCGGCAGTACTGGCCATTCTTCCCGTTGCAGCCATGTTTCTGTACCTCCAACGCTTCCTCATCGAAGGCCTGTCCGCTGGCGCGGTCAAGGGCTGAACACCATGACCCTAGACACCGATATCCGCACCTTCTCTTCCCACTTCCTGAGCCTGGTTTTCCATGTCGATACCGACGGCGATGTCCGCCTGCTGGCCCTGCGTCCAGCCGACGACACACGGGATGCTTTGCCAGAGAAGAACCACCAAGCCTTTCGGGTGGTAGAAGTCCATCACTCCGGCGAAAACTACGAGGCCAACCATGATTGCAAGCGCATCGCCAGCAACCCCGGCAAGCGGCTGCGGCTGACGCACTGGGCACAGGACGATGCAGCGGGCACGCTGACCATCACGCAGCGCGACGAGCGCAGCGGCACGGTGGTACTCAGTCATTTCGTGCATTCCATGGTGGCGCCCATCGTGCGCAGCTGGACCGAGGTGAGCAATATTGGCAGTGCGGCACAGGGCATCGAATACCTGTCGTCATTTGCGTTGACTGGGCTGGACCTAGGCGGGCTTACCGCGCGGGACGAAAAGATGTGCCTGCACATCCCGCACAGCACCTGGTTTGGTGAAGCGCAGTGGCGCAGCTACCGCCTGCCAGAGCTGGGTCTGAGCCATGTGAACGAGTTCTCCATGAAGCGCATCCAGATAGGCGCCACTGGCACCTGGTCCACCGCGCAGTATGCACCGATGGCCATGCTGGAGAACACCGAAACAGGCCGCACCTTGTTCTGGCAAATCGAAAACAACGGCCCCTGGCAATGGGAAATCAGCGACGTCTCGAACATGCTGTATTTGCGGCTCAGCGGCCCGACCGAAACCGAACACCATTGGTGGAAGAACCTACAACCCGGCGAATCCTTCATTTCGGTGCCCACCTGCGTCGGTCTGGTGGATGGCGGCTTCAACACCGCCATCGCGGCGCTCACCGACTACCGCCGCGACATACGCCGCCCCAACCACGACAACACATGGCTGCCGGTGATCTTCAACGACTACATGAACTGTCTGTTTGGCGACCCCACTACCGCCAAATTACTGCCGTTGATCGACCGCGCGGCAGAGGCGGGATGCGAGTATTTCTGTGTCGATTGCGGCTGGTATTCGGACGGCTGGTGGTGGGACAGCGTGGGCGAATGGCTGCCGTCTGCGGCGCGCTTCCCGGACGGCATCAAGGAGGTGCTGGACCATATCCGAATGCGCGGCATGGTGCCCGGGCTGTGGCTGGAGATCGAGGTCATGGGCATCCGTTGCCCCCTGGCCAAGCAGCTGCCCGATAGCTGGTTCTTCATGCGGCACGGCAAGCGTGTCACCGAAAACAGCCGCTACCAGCTGGACTTCAGAAACGCCGACGTGCGACGCTACGCAGATGCTGTACTGGACCGCCTGGTGCTGGAATACGGTGCCGGCTACATCAAGATGGACTACAACATCAACGCCGGCATAGGCACGGGCGTGGACGCCGACAGCTTTGGCGAAGGCCTGCTACAGCACACCCGAGCCTACCTGGGCTGGCTAGACGCCGTGTTTGCGCGCCACCCGCAGCTCGTTATAGAGAACTGCGGCAGCGGTGGCCTGCGCATGGACTACGCGCTGCTGCAGCGGCACAGTATCCAGTCCAGCAGCGACCAGACCGACTACCGCAAGAACGGCGTCATAGCAGCCTCTACCGCGTCGCTGTGCACGCCGGAGCAGTTGGCGGTGTGGTCGTATCCTCTGCGCGACGGCGACCGCGAAGAAGTGGTGTTCAACATGGTCAACGCCATGCTGCTGCGCATCCACCAAAGCGGCCATCTGGTGGACATTGACGCGGAACGATTCGCACTGGTGAAGGAGGGCATTGCCGTCTACAAGGAGCTGCGTAATGTCATACCACGCGCCCACCCGTTCTGGCCGCAGGGCATTCCGACGCTGCAAAGCCCCTGGATGTCGTTTGCGTTGGTGTGCGACTCTGCGTGCTACCTAGCCGTCTGGCGCATGGACGGCCCCACGCAATACAGCATCGACCTGCCTCTGTTGGCCGGTCAGGGTAGGCAGGCCGAACTGGTCTACCCCCACGGCTACGCTTGCGACTACCAATGGAGTGACACCAGCGGACGCCTCAGCGTCGCATTGCCGGCACCGTACTGCGCACGGTTGTTTCGTATCCGCTAGAAAGAAGAATCCATGACCTCGTTGCAACTCAAAAACGTTTCCAAAAAAATCGGCCCGACGGAGATACTGCGCGGCATTTCGCTGGACATTGCAGACGGACAGTTCGTGGCCCTGGTCGGGCCGTCCGGCTGTGGCAAATCAACCCTTCTGCGCTTGATCAGCGGACTGGAAGACATCAGTGGTGGTGAGCTGCTGATCGGCGGCGAGCGCATGAACGGCGTTCCCGCCAAGCTACGCAATATCGCGATGGTGTTCCAGAGCTACGCGTTGTATCCGCACATGACCGTCGCTGAAAACATGGGGTTTTCGCTCAAGATCAACGGCATGCCGAAGGCCGAGGTTGCCGAAAAGGTGGCGAACGCGGCACGCATCCTGAACCTGCAGCCAGTGCTGGAACGCTCCCCGAAACAGCTCTCCGGCGGGCAACGCCAGCGGGTCGCCATGGGCCGGGCCATCGTACGCAACCCCAAGGTGTTTCTGTTCGACGAACCGCTGTCCAACCTGGACGCCAAGCTGCGCATCCAGATGCGCGCTGAAATCAAGGAACTGCACCAGCGCCTGAAGGTGACCACCGTCTACGTGACCCATGACCAGATCGAAGCCATGACCATGGCGGACGTGGTGGTGGTGATGCAGGAAGGGGTCATCGAGCAGATCGGCGCACCGCTGGACCTGTACGACAACCCGCGCAACATGTTCGTTGCCGGGTTCATCGGCTCGCCGTCGATGAACTTCCTCCAGGGCGAGGTCGAAGCCCATGGCACGCTGTTCCATTTGGGCGGCGGTACGCGCTTGCCACTGGACGGCCTGGCTGCCACGGCACCCGGCCAGGTGGTCTGCGGCATACGCCCCGAACATTTCAAGATAGACGCACAACGGGGGGTGGATGCAGAGATCGTCGTGGTCGAACCCACCGGCGCAGAAACGCAGATGCACGTCAAGATCGCCGGCCAGACCGTGCTGGCCGTGTTCAAGGACCGCCTGACCGCACATCCCGGCGACCGCATCAAGCTGCTGCCAGCGGCTGCGAAAGCCATGCTATTCGACCCCACCACAGGGCTGCGCATAGGCTGAACAACCATGTGTTGCAGGTCTGCTGTCGATGGCCTGCAGTCGCCGTTTGCTACTATTTAGATAGCTTCTAGCGCAGGTATTTCCTGTGCCAGGACCCGATTTTCTTTCAGCGCTACAACCGACGCACGGGCAGGCAGATCTGGCAGGAGAACACGCCCGTCGCGGGGTCGTGATAGCTGCCGACAGGGTAGTACTCGAAGAACGGCCGCGCGTCGGCCTGCATGCCGCTGGCGGGCAGCCAGTCGCGCAGCATCTCGCTCCAGGCCAGGCCGATCTGTACGCCTGTGCCACGGAACTCGCCCAACGCGTAGCGCCCACCGGGCAGTTCCGCCACGCTGACCGGGCTGCGGCCTACAAAGTCGTCGGGCACCTGCACGCAGGCGTCGTAACGGCACTGGGCCGGCGGGGTGACGTGGGGGTCGTCGCGGCCTATGCCGTAGCAGGCCGCGCCATCCAGCCCCTGGGCGCTACGCCAGGGCATGAACTGCTCGGCCCAGAAGCGGCTGATAGTGGCGCCGTAAGGGCCAATGTGGCGCATATAGGCAATACGGGTAGGGGGCAGGGTGGCGATGCTGACGTGCATGAGAGGCTCCAGGTTGTTGAGACCTTGATGGTTCCCAGAAACACGGTGGGCCGCCTGATCCGGCTTGCGCTGGGCCTGATCCAGATTGCGGTCTTGCTGGCGGCGTACATGGACCAACTCGTCCGCCCAGCGTTGCGGTGTGGCCGCGCGCCAGGCGCTGGGCGTGCAGCCAAAGCGCAGCTTGAAGGCCCGCGCAAAGGCCTCGCCCGAGCCAAAGCCCACGGCCAGCGCAATCTGCAGCACCGGTGCCTGCGGCAGGCGGGCCAGTTGCAGCGCACCCACCTCCAGTCGGCGCCGGCGCAGGTAGTCGCCCAGGGTCTCGCCCATCCAGGCGGCAAACACGCGGTGGAAATGGAAGGCGGAGAAGTGCGCAATATCGGCCAGGCCCGCCAGGTCCAGCGGGGTATCGAGGTGCCGGTCGATGTGGTCCAGCACCCGGTTCATGCGCTGGGTGTACTCGGCAACATGGCTGCGCGGCGAAAGGGGCAAGGACATGGTGGCGCAGTGTAGCGCTATTGAATTGCTAGCTGCAGACGCACGCAACATGTGCGCCAGCGGCCTGTTTTCTTTATAGCGCTTGGCTCAACGAAAAGTCACATCTGCGATTGTGCAAACAGCTCTTGAAACTACGCCAACGGCCAATATTTGAGAAGTATGGCGCCACCACGGGGGTGTCGCCACCACCAGTAAGAAAGGAGCAATCCCATGAATGCATTGGTTAACCGCGGCAGCTTGTTCGATGAATTCTTTCGCGACGTGGTGCCCAGTTTGTACGTCCGCCCCCTGCATGGCGACCCGTTGCCCTCGCCCGCCCAGATCAAGCTGGACGTGCACGAGACCGACGGCGCCTATACCGTCAACGCCGAAGTGCCCGGCGTGCGCAAGGAGGACATCCAGGTGTCTCTGGAAGGCAGCACGGTCACGCTGCGCGCCGAGGTAAAGCAGGAAGACCGTGAAGCCCACGGCGAAAAACTGCTACGCAGCGAACGCTACTACGGCGCGGTGGCGCGCAGCTTCCAGCTGCCGCAAGAGGTAGACCCGGGCCAGGCCAAAGCCAAGTACGACAACGGCATGCTAACCCTGACCCTGCCCAAGAAAGCGGCCACCAGCTCGCAGCGTCTGGCCATCGACTGAGGGCGCGTGCACAGGCAGCTCTTGGAAGGAATTCTGAGACCTGCCTGTGTATTCCTGGGGCGGGCCGCCTCGGTGTTTCCCCTGTGTGCTTGTAGGCACAAGCAGGTTTCAATCTTTGCTACATTCAAAGCGCTTTGAAAACCTGATTCTGACCACCGGAATACGCCGCCCATGCTGTCCCTCGCCCACCAAACCCAGCTCGCCCAGCAACACGTCACGGCCCAGCTGGCCGCACGCCCGGAAGCCAAGGCCGCACGCAAGTCCTGGAAGACCTTTGCCACCCGGCTGGACGCGCACTTCCCCACCCTGGTGGCCGAGCTGGCCCAGCTGTACGGCGCGCGGGCGGACTTTCTGGACTTCCTGGTCGACTTGCTAGCTGTGGGCTTCGACGCCTGGCTGGCGCGCCCGGTCGATCTGCAGGCGCTGGATGTACAGCGCGAGAAGAATCCGCGCTGGTTCCAGTCGCAGAAGATGCTGGGCGGCGTGTGCTACGTGGACCTGTACGCCGGCAATCTGAAGGGCCTGCTGAAGCAGATCCCGTACTTCAAGGAACTGGGCCTGACCTATCTGCATCTGATGCCGCTGTTCAAATGCCCGGACGGCAACAGCGACGGCGGCTACGCGGTCAGCAGCTACCGCGAGGTGAACCCGGCCCTGGGCACCATGGCCGACCTGCAGACCCTGGCCGCCGCACTGCGCGCCGAGGGCATCAGCCTGGTGCTGGATTTCATCTTCAACCACACCTCGGATGAGCACGACTGGGCCCGCGCCTGCGTGGCCGGCGACCCCAAGTACGCCGACTTCTACTACCTGTTCCCCGACCGCACGCTGCCCGATGCGTATGACCAAACCGTGCGCGAGATCTTCCCCGACCAGCACCCGGGCGCGTTCTCGCAGCTGGCCGATGGCCGCTGGGTCTGGACCACCTTCAACAGCTTCCAGTGGGATTTGAACTACAGCAACCCCGCGGTGTTCACCGCCATGGCCGCCGAGATGCTGGCCATCGCCAACCTGGGCACCGAGATCCTGCGCATGGACGCGGTGGCCTTTGTGTGGAAGCGACTCGGCACGGTGTGCGAGAACCTGCCGGAAGCACACACGGTGATCCGCGCCTTCAGCGCGCTGGTGCGGATCGCCGCGCCCAGCATGCTGTTCAAGAGCGAGGCCATCGTGCACCCGGACAACGTGGTGAAGTACATCTCACCGCAGGAATGCCAGCTGTCGTACAACCCGCTGCAGATGGCCTTGCTGTGGAACAGCCTGGCCACGCGCGAGGTGAACCTGTTGCAGCAGGCGCTGGAGCAGCGCCACAACCTGGACCCGGACACCAGCTGGGTCAACTATGTGCGCAGCCACGACGACATAGGCTGGACATTCGCCGACGAGGACGCGATCCAGCTCGGCATCCACGGCTTTGCACACCGGCAGTTTCTGAACCGCTTTTACGTGAACCGCTTCGAGGGTAGCTTCGCCCGCGGCGTGCCGTTCCAGGACAACCCTGCGACCGGCGACTGCCGCATCAGCGGCACCTGCGCCTCACTGGCTGGCATCGAGCAAGGCGATCCGCTGGCGCCAGCGCGCATCCTGCTGCTGCACAGCGTGGCCCTGAGTACCGGAGGCATACCGCTGATCTACCTGGGCGATGAGGTAGGCACGCCGAACGACCCCAGCTATCTGAGCGACCCGGCCAAGGTCGGCGACAGCCGCTGGGTGCACCGCCCGGCCCGCGTCGCAAGCCTCTACGCGCAGCGGACCACCAAGAACAGTGTGCCCGGCCAGATCTACCAGGGCCTGCGCCGCATGGTCGAAGTACGCCAGTCGCTGGAGGTATTCGCTGGTGGCCAACTCACCGGCTTTCGCGCCGATAACCCCAGCGTGCTGGGCTATATGCGCGGCGCGCCGGGGACGCATGTGCTGGTGCTGGCCAACTTCAGCGAACAAGCACAGCACTGCCCGGCACGGGTGTTCTCGGCCCAGCCGGATACGACGGTGGATGTGCTGAGCGGCAAAACCCTGGCCCTGCAGGGCGGCGTGACGCTGGCAGCGTATGAGGTGCTGTGGCTTGCCTGTGGCGGGGCCGGACAGGTCTAGAAATTCAGCCCTATCAACGACGGCGAATCTTGGCCCAAACCGACTGCAGCTCTTCTTGCAGCGGGTGCTTGAAAAAGAACACGCCCGTCACAAAACCCGCCAGGCCCAGCAAGCCAGCAAACACCACAACCAGCAAAGAATGCTCGGGGGTGGGGCCAAACAACACCAGGGCCAGCACAGGCCCAATGGCCGCGAACAGCGTAACGCGTCCACTCCGCGCCAGGACAGGCCACAACATCGACAGGTCCAGGCCGATGTGCTTGGACGTCAGGCGCATGCTGTACGCGGCGTAGACACCAGAGCCCAGAATCGACGCGCAGCTCACCGCCACCAGCCCCTGCATTGCGCCCACGGCCACCAGGCATATGGTCATCAGCGCGTTGACGATGGTCAAGCGGGCAATCGTGCTCACTGCCCCCGACGACAGCAAGGCGACGCCGCACAAAGAGGTGGGCACGCTCAGCGCTGTGCCCACCGCCAGCAGCCGGGCCAGGATCACGGATTCGTCCCACTGCGTGCCGTAGAGCACGTGAATGATGGGGTGGGCCATGCACACCACCATGCTGCAAAAAAACCAGCCCACCGCCGACACATAGGCCGTGGCTTTCACAAAGGGCTCCACAAAATCGCCCTGCTCGCGCGACTGCTTGGAAAACCAGGGCAAACATACCGAGCCCACAGCATCCGTGACCAGGCGGGTAAACATCTGCACCAGGCCATTTGCACGCGAATACAAGCCCGCCGACGCCAGGCTCTGCAATTTGCCCAGCAGCAGCTCGGGCGCACCGCCAGCCGCCACGCCGACGATGGAGCTGACGGACAAGCGCGAGCCGAACGCCAGCACACGCCGGATTTCCGCCACCCCGGGCAGCCAAGGGAAGGACTTCGGCCGAAAATACGTGGCCATCAGCGCATTCACCACCGTGGACGTCAACGACCCAAAGGCCAGGCTGATGGGGCCGAAGTTCTTCCAGGCCATGAAGGTGGACACCAATGCACCGCTCAGTGCAGAAGCAAAACGCATCAGCGCAACACTGTCAAAACGCATCTCGCGCATTAACCAGGCGTAGGTCAAAGAGCCAAACGGATTGACCGCATAGTTCAAGGCGATCACCAGCATGATGTCGCGCATGCGGGGTTCTTTGTAAAACAACGACACCGGGTAGCTGGCCAGCAATACCAGCAGCGCCAGACCCACACCCAAACCCAGCTGCACCGCCCACACCGCCCGGATGCGCTCGGTCGTCAATTCTCTTTCCTGCACCAGGTAGGAGCCGGCGCCCATATCCCGCACCGAAGCCACGAACATCAACAACACCATGGTGACGGAAAACACCCCGATCTCCGCAGGTGTGAGCAAACGGGCAATCACCATGGACGAAACGATGGACATCGCCAAACTCGCATAGCGGTCCAGAAACGAGAAAACTAAAGATTTACGAGTGGACATGGTGTGGAATACATAGCTTGCAGAACAACGCGCACGCAAGAAGGCCGTATTAGGCCATGCAACCATGCATGACAAGGGACCGAAGAATCGGAGACAGCGTCAAACATCTGGGCAGCCGAATGCCCCGCTGCAGACCGTGAAAACCAAGCGCGCCGAGGAAGCGGCCAGCCGAGCCATTGCGCTGGCTCAATTGCCAGCCACCGCACGCGCCAGCACCGACCGAGAAAGATAGTCGGAGGCGACCGGTGTGAGGTGGCCGTAATCCCAGGTTGTAATGCCATTTTTTCGGTCGTCGCCGATAAATGTCATGCAGCCTTCAACACTGCAAAAAACATCGACCAAGCTCACATACAGCAGCCGCGTGTCGTTGAACGATTTTTTCAACAGCCTATCTTTTTCAAGAATCGTTGCATCGATTCCTTCCAAGCTCCTGTGCGCCGTATCGTTCCATAGCTTTCGAACAATGATTTTGGGCAAATCGGAATCCCACTCCGGTGTCGGCCCGGTAAAAACCACCTTGGCGACGCCGAGCTGCGTCAGTTTTGCCTTGATTAGCTGCGCCGCAACTTCGGAATGCCCTGCACGTTGCGCCACGACGACCACATCAGGACGTGCCTGCGCAATCGCCTTCAGAGCAAACCAGTTGGACCGGACGCAAGAGCTGGTAGATGAATCGGAGGCTACATCCACCGATGGTCTGCAACCCGAGCTAGCCACCTGCAATACCTGCCAGTTGCTTTGCAGATTCTTGGTCAAACCAAAATTCAGCATTTGCGCATGCGAATCACCCCATATGAATACCGCTTTGTCATATTTGGCGGTGTCTCTGGCGTAGCAGCTGCTGGGGATTTCATCTTTGGGAGTTCTGTTTTTATCGCCCGAAATTTCTTTTTGAATATCAGAGAAATTGCAGTCATGGCGGAAGTTCTTCTCAAACACCTCCACCAATCGGCCATTGGGAATATTAGAGAAATACCTGTAGAACTCAGGCCGGTCCACCGCACCACCGTCAATTCGGGCCAATCCATTCTGCGCATAAATATAGCCAGCACCAACACCAACCAACAGCATGCTACCCAGCAAGGCAAAGGATTTTTCTTTGCCGTACGCGCCAAAGCGAACCGGTTTCTCTACCCAGAAATAGGTGGCAATCGCCAACACAAATGACAGGAAAACTGCTGCCAATTTAATTTCAGGGCTATTCAACTCCAAAATATGGGCAAATGACAGCAAAGGCCAGTGCCACAAATACAGCGGATAGCTGATCAAGCCAATCGACACCAATACTTTGGAGCCTAGAACATGTCTATTGACCCATGCGTTGGGCCCAGCTGAAATAAGCAAAAATGCGCCGATGACCGGAAGCAATGCCAACCAGCCCGGAAAATGTTGCGTCTTGTCGATATAAACAAGACCGACCACCAATAACGCCGCGCCAGCGAAAGACTGTTCGTTTGGGTACCGCTGGTGTACCGCCGGCTTGTACATGGCGATATATGCAAGCACGGCCCCGGCCAGCAACTCCCAAAAACGCGGCATCGGCAAATAAAATGCTGCATCGGGATGGTTGCTGGTCCAATATATATTCATCCAAAAAGAGCCTGCCAATATCAATGCAATAGCAAGCCCCAAAACCCGTCTCTGCCCCCAGAAGAAACTTAGCAAAATGGGCCAGAATATATAAAACTGCTCTTCCACCGCCAAACTCCACAAGTGCAGCATGGGCTTGGTTTCTGCCACATTATCAAAGTAGCTGCTTTCTTTCCACAAAATAAAGTTGGTAATAAATGCAACGCCACTTACAAGATGTTTTCCGAGCTGTTTGTACTCATCCACCAACAGCAAATGCCAGCCAAATACCAAACTACCCAGCATCACCACCAGCAAAGCCGGAAATATTCTTCGAATTCGCTTATCGTAAAAATCAATAATACTGAATTTATCTTTTTCCAGGTTCAGAAAAATAATGGAAGAAATCAAAAAACCGGAAATGACAAAGAATATATCGACACCGACAAATCCACCGTGCACCCAGGATGGAAATGCGTGAAAACCCACCACAGCAAGAACGGCAACGGCACGCAGTCCATCGATATCGGAGCGATATTTAAGATGATGCGCGGTGGGGTTTGTGAGGTGCATATTAAAAAGTTATCTACGGCCAATAATAAGCACGTGCACCGATGCAATATGCAACCCACATAAGCTAGCGCTGATGCAGCAAAATCACAAAATCAACCGCCGGGTATAGCTGAGGTAGCGCAACCCACCGGCATGCACCAGGCTTTTCCAATGGTGCAACAGTGCCCTTGTGCGTTCACCGTCTCCCAGCGCGGCTACCGATGCATCATGGTGTGCCGCGCCGATCTTGCGTTGGATCATGCGCACAATTCGTCGCGGTGGCGCCAACCCCAGCATGCGCTGGAATAGCGGAATGTAGGCCTGGAAATAAGCCGCCGATTTGGACAAGGACCCTGGTGTTTCTTCATTGCAACGGAATACTGGTGCATCCACGACCGCCACCTTTTTGCCATCCAGCGCCAGCCTAAAAGCCACCAGCGTCCACTCTGCGTAGTCGTGGTAATTCTGGAAATAGCCCACGCCCACAGAGGCCGAGCGAAACAACGCGTTGCCGTTGTGCAACCAGTTGAACTCCATCAGCGTGTCCAATGGGCGAGCGGGTACGTCCGCCAAGCGGTCATAGGACAAAACCTGCCGACCGGCACGGTGCTGGTAGTAGTTGCCAACGACCAGATCCGCCAGCGGGTCTGCTTGCAGCGCGGCCAATTTCTGATCGGTACTGCCAGGCAGATACTCGTCGTCGTCATCCAATGCCGAGAAAAATGCGGTGGTGACCAACTCCCGCCCACGCAGCACGGCATTCGGGGCCGAGGGCTTGGCCACATATTCAAAATGGACGTCTGGCTGCGCCTTCAACCAGTCGCACACAGCAGCATCAGAACGGTTGCCATTCACAACCGCAATAATCTGCACGGGCTGGGAAGAGGAAGAGCGGATGGAATTCACCGCACGCTGGAGAAGCTCGGCCCGCGCGGCAGAAGCCATGGTGGGAATGATGACGCTGACCAAGGGCGCATCCCCGGCGGAGTTCACACCCGCAATGTCTCTTGGATTCATAGATCTGGATAGTCTTTGGCTGGATTTTTGAGCGGGTCCACGAACAGGGCAGCCACGCTCCGCACCATATTTTTGACCCGCAAGGAGGCATGCGCCGAAGCCCAGCCGAAATGCCGCTGCGCAAAGCGCATGCCTTGCGCATAGGCCGCTACACCGTGCTGGCTGCACATATAGAAGTACTCTTGCAGGGTGCTTGCAATCGCGTCCTGGCAAGCCCCGATTTCCACGGGCCCCAGGCCTATGTTTGGATTGTCTCGGATGATCTTGATGGCCAACAACCCGTTTTCCGCATTGCGGCGGGCGTTGCGCACATGCGATGCGTTGTCGTCATGCCAGCGGTACTGCGTGATGGCCACCGGGGCGTACACAAAGCAGGCCTTCAGCAGCAGGCGCACCAGAAACTCCCGGTCTTCGGCTGTGGCTAGCTTTTCATTGAACAAACCCACCTCGTTGGCCAGGGCCCTGGAAACGACCAGGCTGGACGGCTTGATGAAATTGCCCTTGATCATGCGCGGCAGTATCTGCTTGTCGATACGGTAGAAATCGGTGCCCGCAATGGGTGTGCCGAATTTGCGCGAGGGGCTGTCCCAGTAGTCGTCGTAAAGCATGTCTTGCAGCACGCCCTTGGCCAACAAGCGGCCGGCGCCGTACGCGCCTTTGGCCTTGGGTTCCGCAGCGAGTGCGCGCATCAGCTCGGCAATGTGCTCGGGCTCGAAAATATCGTCGGCATCCAGAAAGGCCAGCCACTCGCCCTGCGCCAGCCGAATGCCCTGGTTGCGCGTTGCCGCAATGCCGCTATTGGACTGGTTGTGTAAATGGATGGGGTATGACTGCGGATGGGCGGCAATCCAGGCCGCCACGGTTTGCACCGTATCGTCGGTGGAACCATCGTTGACGATGATCACCTCCCGCGGCTGCAGCGTTTGCTCAGCAATTCCATGCAATGCATCGGCCAGAAAATGGGCGGCGTTGTAGGCAGGAATCACGACCGAGACGTCGCTTGCAGGCATAAGGGGTTCCAGGGGACAGCGTGGCGGCATTCTAAGACGGGTCCTGGCCTGGGCTGTCCTATGATGGACCTTTGCTTTGTATACAAACACATTCCATGGCAACCTCCTCTTACCTTGATACCCGGCCTGTGCTGGCCGAACGCACTTTCATCCACGCCTCGGCCCAGGTGATTGGCGACGTGCAGATCGACGCCGACAGCTCGGTCTGGTGCAACACCGTGCTGCGCGGCGACGTAAACCGCATCCGCATTGGCCACAGCAGCAATATCCAGGACCTGAGCATGGGCCATGTGTCGCACAAGAGCGCCAGCAAGCCCGAGGGCTCGCCGCTGCTGATCGGCAACTACGTGACCATCGGGCATTCGGTGATCCTGCACGGCTGCAGCATTGGCGACGAGTGCCTGATCGGCATGGGCAGCATCGTCATGGACGACGTGGTGGTACCGGCGCGCACCATGGTCGGCGCGGGCAGCCTGATCGGCCCGGGCAAGGTACTGGAGAGCGGCTACCTGTACATGGGCCGGCCGGCCGCCAAGGTGCGGGCGCTCACCCCCGAGGAAATCGCCTATCTGCGCTATTCGGCCGAGCACTATGTGCGGGTAAAGGACAATTTTCTCGCCAGCGAAACCAAAGTGTGAAAATGACCTCCAGCGCAGTAAATACTTGCGCTGGCAGCTATCAAAATAAGAGTAACCTGGCTTACTCGACCACCACCGGCACACGCTGGGCCAGAGCGCACATCAGCTCGTAGCCCACGGTGCCGGCCTGCTGTGCTACTTCGTCAATCGGCAACACAACGCCATTCGCAGCCCGGCCCCACAGGGTGACGGGCGTGCCGATGTGGGCCTGGGGTGTGGGCGTCAGGTCGACCACCAGCATGTCCATGCTGACGCGACCCAGGGTGCGGCTACGCACGCCGTCCACCAGCACCGGGGTGCCGGTGGGGCAGATGCGCGGATAACCATCGGCATAGCCGCAGGCCACGATGCCGATACGCATCGCCTGCTCGGCCGCAAAGTTGGAGCCATAACCGACGGTAGCGCCCGGCTGCAGGTCTTGCGTAGCTATGATTTTTGCAGTCAGCGTCATGGCCGGCTGCAGGCCCCAATCGGCCGAGGTATAGGCCGGAAAGTCGGGTGCGCTGCCGTAAATGGCGATGCCGGGGCGTACCCAGTCACCCGCCACCTGGGCCGCCAGCGCGGGCTGCTGCAGGGGCGCACCGGGGGTGTGGCGCAGGGTGGCGGCGCTATTGGCCACGCTACGCTCACCGGGCAGGTCGGCGGTCACGGCGTTGAACACCGCCATGGCCTCGGCAATGCCACGCGGACCGTCTGCGTCGCTGAAATGGGTGATCAGCGAGATTTCGTCCACCTGGGGCAGCAGGTTCAGCCGGGTCCAGGCCGAGCGGTAGCGCTCAGGGCTAAAGCCCAGGCGGTTCATGCCAGTGTTCATTTTCAGGAACACGCGATGCGGCACATTCGTCTTGTGCACGGCCAGCATGTCGATCTGGGCATCGCAGTGCACGGTGTGCCACAGGTCTAGGCGCGAGCACAGCTCCAGATCGCGCTGCTCGAACACGCCTTCCAGCAGCAGCACCGGGCCGCGCCAGCCCAGGGCGCGCACGCGTTCGGCCTCGTTCAGATCCAGCAGGGCGAAGCCATCGGCACCGCGCAGGCCCTCGAAAACACGCTCGATGCCATGGCCGTAGGCATTGGCCTTGACCACCGCCCAGACCCGGGCATCCCCCGCGGCAGCGCGGGCGCGGGCCAGGTTGTGGCGCAAGGAGTCGGTGTGGATGGTGGCCTGGATGGGACGCGGCATGGGTGGGTTCCGGTAGGGGCGATGCGGCAGGGTTGAGGGCTTTTCCGGGATTTTGGCATTCCACCGCGTGATATAACCCGCTGTCTCTGGAGACTTGTCTTAAATCAACCTGCATCAGCCAGACTGATGCCGCCACAAGCATTTAATGAAGCGCGGTTTCTTTACCCTCATGTCGGCCCAGTTCTGCTCGTCACTGGCCGACCAGGCGCTTTTTGTGGCGTCCATTGCGATGATCCGAGGTGCCGGAGGTGCTCCCTGGCAACAGGCCGCCTTGGTTCCCATGTTTGCGCTTTTCTATGTGATCCTGGCCCCCTGGCTGGGTGCGCTGGCGGACGCGTTCCCCAAGGGCAAGGTGATGTTGGCCAGCAATTCCATCAAGATGGCGGGCTGTCTGATGATGCTGTTTGGCATTCACCCCCTGCTGGCCACGGCCGTGGTGGGCCTGGGTGCGGCGGCCTATTCGCCAGCCAAGTACGGCATCCTGACCGAGATGCTACCGGCCTCGCAGCTGGTGCAGGCCAATGGCTGGATCGAAGGTCTGACGATTGCATCCATCATTCTGGGCGTGCTGTTTGGCGGGCAACTGGTAGGGCCGGCGGTGTCGGCCAAACTGCTGGCACTGGACTTCCCCTTCTTTGACACCGGCATCAGCACCCCGCCGCAAGCCGCCGTGAGCGTGCTCATCGCCGTCTACGCGCTGGCCGCCTGGTTCAACACCCGCATTCCCGATACCGGGGTGGAAATGCGCCCCATGCCAAGCAACGCGTTGGCCCTGCTGCCCGACTTCTGGCGCTGCAACTCCCGGCTGTGGACCGACAAGTTGGGGCAGATTACCCTGGCCACCACCACCCTGTTCTGGGGTGTCAGCGGCAACCTGAAATACATCGTGCTGGCCTGGAGCGCCACCGCGCTGGGCTATAGCATCACCCAATCGACCAGCCTGCTGGGCGTAGTCGCCATAGGCACCGCTGCTGGCGCCGTGGCAGCGTCCATGCGCATGCGGCTGGACACCGCCACCAAGGTCATCCCACTGGGCCTGCTGATGGGCCTGCTGGTGATCTTGATGAACTTCATCCACAACGTCTGGCTGGCCGTCCCATTCCTGGTAGTGCTGGGCGGCCTGGGCGGTTTCATGGTGGTGCCGATGAATGCCCTGCTGCAACACCGCGGCCACAATCTGATGGGCGCGGGCCGCTCGATCGCTGTGCAGAACTTCAACGAGCAGCTGTGCATCCTGGCCCTGGGCGCCTTCTACAGCGTCTCCACCGGCCTGGGCCTGTCGTCCTTTGGCGCCATCACCGCCTTTGGCCTGGTGGTGGCCGGCTTCATGTGGCTGATCAAGCGCTGGCATGCCAACAACTGCATCAAATACAAGGACGAGGTCGACCATCTTTTGATGCTGGCCCGCACCGACAACACCCACTAGCCTCGCGCCCGCCCTGGTGGCAGGGCGCGTCTCCCGCATGCCCGCCGCCCTGCTCCCCGCTCTCGCGCTGATGCTGAACGCCTTTATCTGGGGCGTGTCCTGGTGGCCGTTCCGCCAGCTGCAGCAACTGGGCCTGCATCCGCTGTGGTCCACCTCCCTGCTGTACGCCGTGGCCCTGGCGGGCCTGCTGCTGGCCCGCCCCGCTGCCGCACGCGGCATGCTGCGCCGGCCGGAGCTATGGCTGTTGCTGCTGGCCACCGGCATGACGAATGTGGGCTTCAACTGGGCGGTGGCGATTGGCGACGTGGTGCGCGTGGTGCTGCTGTTCTATCTGATGCCCGGCTGGGCCGTGCTGCTGGCCTGGCTGGTGCTGGGCGAGCGGCCTACGCGGGCTTCGCTGCTGCGGCTGGTGCTGGCGCTGGTGGGCGTGCTGGTGGTGCTGTGGCCCGAGGGCGGCCTGCGCACGGTGGCCGGCATGGCGTTCTCGACGGCGGACGGACTGGCCCTGCTGGGCGGCTTCAGCTTTGCGCTGACCAATGTGCTGCTACGCCGCCTGCAGGATGTGCCCGGCACCGAGCGCATGTGCGCCATGTTTGGCGGCGGCGTGCTGATGGCTGGGCTGGCCGCTTCCCTGGGCGGACAGTTTGGGCTGGTGCCGGCTATCCCAGCACTACAGCTAGGCTGGGGCAGCGCCGTCGTGCTGCTGGGCCTGCTATTTTTCATCAGCAATATGGGGCTGCAGTATGGTGCGGCACGCATGTCGTCCAGCAACAGCTCCATCGTGATGCTGACCGAAATCGTGTTTGCCAGCGTGTCCTCGGTGGCGCTGGGCGCGGCCACGCTGTCGCTGCGCACGCTGGTGGGAGCGGCGCTGATACTGCTGGCGTCGGTGCTGGCAGCACGCAGTGAATAAACGCGTCAGAGAGAAGTCTGCTTAAATCGCAGGCATGACTACCTCCATCTACGACTTCAGCGCCACAGACATTGCCGGCCAACCCGTCGCCCTGTCGCAGTTCAAAGGCCAGGTTCTACTGGTCGTCAACACGGCCAGCGCCTGCGGCTTCACGCCGCAGTTCGCCGGGCTGGAAGAGCTGCACAAAAGCTACGGTGCCAAGGGCCTGACGGTGCTGGGCTTTCCGTGCAACCAGTTTGGCGCGCAGGACAAGGGCAGCAACGACGAGATCGCCAGCTTCTGCCAAGTGAACTACGGCGTCAGCTTCCCGATGATGGCCAAGATCGAGGTCAATGGCGCCGGTGCCGACCCGCTGTACCAGTGGCTGGTCAACGAGGCACCGGGCCTGCTGGGCACCAAGGCAATCAAATGGAACTTCACCAAATTCCTGATCAGCAAGGACGGCCAGGTACTCAAGCGCTATGCGCCAATGGATACGCCCCAAAGCCTGCAAAAGGACATCGAGGCGGCATTGGCAATTTAAAGCCGGCGCTTCTTCCGCCGCCCAGGCTTTTGACCATGCGCGGCGAACGCGTACCTCAACTGTGCGAGGCCAGGACTTGGTTGAGTTGCTGCTTCTCTTCGGCGGAGGCGGCCGGGCGTTTGACGGCGGTGGTCAACGCGACACGCAGGTTCGGCGTAAGGTCCACATCGCCGCTGCTCACCGAACTCAGTGTTTCCCGCACCAGGTCGCCATAGGCACCTTTGGACAGCTGCGCGATGGCGATGTTGGAAGCCTCCGCAGGCGAGCTCAGGCGGTACAGCTTCTGGACGGCAAGCGCCCGCACTATATCGCTGCCCTGGCTCTCCGCCAGTTGGTTCAACAGCGGGACGGCATCATTTCGCAGATTGGCGGTATCGCTATTTTTCTGATCCTCCAGCATGCCAATAAAGTTCAGCCGCGCGACAGCAGTTCGCTCATCCGTTTGCGCACCCGCCTTCAAATCGGCCATCGCTCGGGTAAGCACCTCCTGCGGCGCCTGGCCCGGCAGGTTGAAGTAGGTCTCGTACATCTCGGCGAACTTGGCTTCGCTCTTGCCCGCCCAGATGGCGTTCGCCTCCTGCAAAACGATGCCCCGACCCGCCGCCGACCCGACCAGCAGCGAGCGCAGCATGTCCCGCTCCATGCCCTGCTCGGCCGGCATGTTGTGATAGAACTGCTCCACGACTTTGGCAACCGCAGGGTTGCCCTCTATCGACGCCAGGAGCCGCGCCTGTAGTTCCTCGACATCCTTCGACGACAGGTCTTCCCGCTTCATGATCTTGTCAAACAAGGCCCTGAGACTCTCAGCCGCTTCTTCGGGCGTGAATACCTTGACGTCTGGTTCATCGGCGGAGACAAGCGTCCCCTGGAAACCGCTCGGCACAGCGGACATAGACGCTTGCGCACCAAAGACCACTGGCGTTTGGGATGGCTGGGCGCTGGAACTGCCTGCCTGCGGCGCTTCGGCCTGGTCTGCACCATACCCGCTACGGGAAAAAAAGTAGATCCCCGCCGCGATCAGCAAACATCCGCCGATGATGGCTTTCACAGGTACGCGGGGCGAGGAAAAATAGATTTTGGAAGGCACTGCAATCCTCTGGAAATAGTGTGCGTGGGCAGGCAGAAGCGTCCAACTGGCATACGCTTCTGCTGCCTCTCAGTTCGCGAAGTGCTTAGATCTTTGAGTACTGGCAGCTGCTGCCGCGCCACTCTGGCAGATAGCCATCGACGGTGTAATTGGTGCCCCCATCGTATGTGCAGCGCCAGCTTGACCCCCCCATCCAGTCAGACCGCCAGCCGGCGGGGCAACTCGAATTCAGCGTGAGGTAGGTGTTACCACCCAACACGCGCATGCGCCCCCAGCGTTCGCTGAAGTTGATCACCGCACGGCCCTTGTAGCCCACGTTGGGGCCGCAGGTAACGGTTTCGCTTCGGATGTTGCAGGCCGTCCAGGAATGGTTGGCGCCGGCATTGATCTCCATGCCACCGATCCGGGTCGGGATCGCCCATTTGCCACCGATATTGAAGCCAGTGGTTCTGCACTGCGAATGGCCGGTCGTCAAACCTACGGTACCGCAGCTACCACCCTTGTTGCTGAAGCAATAGTGCCACTCTGACCCATCCAAGTAATAGCCCCGCTGGTTCTTGCCGAGCCAACCTTCGAAGCGGGTATTGAGGGAACTGAGGTTTTGTGCACCGACAAAACCGCTGAGGGCGGCCATCCAAACAAACAACAAAGCGATCTTTATGAATTTCATACGGGGTTCCTGAAAACGAAGGTTTCGGATCTGACGCGAACGCGCGATCCAGCGATTCATGGTGACTGGTACCTGAGCAAGACTTTCTCAGTTAACAGCGCATGGGCAGCGTACGTAGGCTTTGTGACAAGCCCTTTACCGAACGCATACACGTGGTGGCCCTGCAACAGCCTGTCAGGATGCGCTACCAGGCGCAGAACCCAGGGTCTGGTGCATGAAGCATTTAAACCAAATCGGCTCCCAGTGCACATTTCACCTACGCAAGCAGCTATTGTTTACATAGCAAACCGTTTACGCAGCCAGCCAGGATGCGGGACAATCCAGACTCATTTCTGTGTGGAGCCCCGTGTGAACTTCCAAGCCATCCTCGACGACATCGTTGCTGCCGTGCGGCCCCAGCTGGGCGCGCAAGGCCAGGTGGCCAGCTACATCCCGGCGCTGGCCCGCGTGTCGCCGCAGCAATTCGGCATCGCCCTGCGCACCTGCGACGGGTTGGAGGCGGCCAGCGGCGACTACGCCACGCCGTTCTCCATCCAGAGCATGTCCAAGCTGTTCTCGCTGACCATGGCGATGCAGCACCTGGGCGACGCGCTGTGGCAGCGCATAGGCCGCGAGCCCTCGGGCAACCCGTTCAACTCACTGGTGCAGCTGGAAAACGAGCAAGGCAAACCGCGCAACCCCTTCATCAATGCCGGTGCCATCGCCGTGGCCGACCGACTGCTGTCGCACGGCAACGGCGTAGGCAACGTGCTGGACCTGTTGTCCGAGCTATGCGACGAGCCGGTGCACCTGGACCCCGAGGTGGCCCGGTCCGAAGCGCAAACCGGCTTTCGCAACCATGCGCTGGCCAACTTCATGAAGAGCTTTGGCAAGCTAGACAACCCGGTGGCCGCCGTGCTGGACCTGTACTTCCACCAGTGCGCCATCCGCATGAGTTGCCAGCAAATGGCCCGCGCCGCCGGCTACCTGTGCCGCGACGGCCGCCACCCCTACCGCGCGGACGCAACCGTCGTTAGCTCCAGCCAGACACGCCGCATCAACGCGCTGATGCTGACCTGCGGCACCTACGACGCCGCCGGCGAATTCGCCTTCCGCATCGGCCTACCCTGCAAGAGCGGCGTAGGCGGCGGCATCGTCGCCGTGGTGCCCGACCAGCTCACCCTGTGCGTCTGGTCGCCAGCGCTGGACGGCAGCGGTAATTCGCTGCTGGGCATGCAGGCGCTGGAGCTGTTTGCGGCGCGTACGGGACTGTCAATCTTTTGACCTTTGGCGGCCTGAGAATTCAAGGGAAATAGGCCGCTGACGCAAGTACTACCTGCACCAATAGCTACATTTACGATAGCAATCACCACCCCACTAGCTGAACCGCTCCACCAGAAAATCCACAAAGCTGCGCAGCTTGGGCGAGCGGTAGCGGTCGGGCAGATAGACCAGGCTCATCGGCCGGCTGGGCAGGGTGTAGCTGGGAAGCAATTGCACCAGGCGACCAGCCTGTACATCGGCCTGCAGCAGAAAGGCCGACTGCAACACGATGCCCAAGCCGTGCAGCGCCGCCACCCGCAGCGCCTGCCCATTATTGACCTGCAGCCGGCCCGACACCGGTACCTGGCAGGTGCCCTCCTCCCCTGTTAAGGGCCAGTGCTGCAAGGCGGCGAGCGAGAACGACAGACATTCATGCTGGGCCAGATCCTCGGGCCGGACCGGCGCGCCACGGCGCGCCAGGTAGTCGGGCGATGCGCAGACCATCAGACGGTACGGCGCCAGCGGCCGGGCGATCAGCGAATCCTGCAGCGGGCCAATGCGGATGGCGGCCTCGAAACCCTCCTCCACCAGATCCACCGTGTGGTCGCTTAAGGCCACATCCACACTCACCTCGGGGTAGCGCGCCATGTAGTCCGACAGGGCCGGCATCAGGGCTTCGGCGCCAAAGCTCACGGGCGCGGTGATGCGCAGCTTGCCGGCCGGCGCGAGCTGCTGGTTCTGCGCCTGGGCATCGGTTTCGGCCACCAGTCGGAGGATTTCCTTGCAGCGCAGGTAGTAGTCCTCGCCAAAGGCGGTGAGGTGCTGGCGCCGGGTGGTGCGTTGCAGCAGCTGCATGCCCAGGCGCTTTTCCAGCGTGCGCAGGTGGTTGCCCGCCATGGTCGCCGAAATGCCGCAGGCCGTGGCGGCCGCGCTGAGGCTGCCTTTTTCCACCGCGTGCACATAGACCTGCATGCTACTGAACACATCCATTCATCACTCCTGATTTCAAATCTATCAACTAAATCGCAGTTTATCTCTGTTAATTTATTAATAACACTATCGGCCTCCTTCATTGCAAAGAAAACACCATGCACGCAGTCCAACTCACCGCCCATTCCCTCAGCGCGTTTCAAAGCACCGAGCTGCCCGACCCCCAGGCCGGCCATGGCGAAGTGCTGGTGCGCATGCGCGCCGCCACACTGAACTACCTCGACGTCGCCGTCGCCCTTGGCGCCATACCCGGCGTGACTTTGCCCATGGTGCCGGTAGCCGATGGCGCGGGCGAAGTCGTGGCCCTGGGCGAAGGCGTCAGCGGCTGGGCGGTGGGCGACCGCGTGGTGCCGCACTTCATGCCGGGCTGGCAAGACGGCGCCATGGCGCCGCACAAGATAGCCGCGATGCGGGGCATCACGCTGCCGGGTTCGCTGGCCGACTACGTCGCCGTGCCCGCCCACAGCCTGGTTGCCCTGCCTGCGCACCTGGATTTCGTCCAGGGCGCGGCGCTGCCCATCGCCGCCACCACGGCCTGGAACGCCGTGCGCTCGGCATCGCTGCGGCCAGGGTCGGTGGTGGTGCTGCTGGGCACGGGTGCCGTCAGCATCTTCGCCCTGCAGTTCGCCAAGGCGTCGGGCGCCACGGTGATCCTCGCTTCCTCCTCCGATGCAAAGCTGGAGCGCGCACGCCAGCTCGGTGCCGACCACGTGATCAACTACCGCGCCACCCCGGCCTGGGACGCCGAAGTGCTCAAGCTCACCGACGGGCGTGGCGCGGACCTGGTGGTGGAGACGGTGGGCGAGGCCACCATCGCCCGCTCGCTCAACGCAGCGGCGATGGGTGGCACGGTATTCACGGTGGGCTTTCTCTCCGGCACGGCAGCGTCCATCAACTTGATGCCCATCATCGTCAAGGCCTTGCGCATCGTCGGAAACAACACCGGTTCGGTCGCCGACCTGGCCCAAGCCACCCGCGCCATTGCCGCCCACCGCATCGTGCCGGTGATTGACCGAATCTTCGATATCGCCGACACCGGCGCAGCCTATGCAGAGCTCAGCGCGGGCGGGCGTCACTTTGGGAAGCTGGCCATCGTGCACGGAGGCTGAGCAAAACTGAATCCCTGTCTTGCAAGAGCGGCATAAGCGGCATCGTCGCCGTAGTGCCCGACCAACTCAGTCTTTGCGTCTGGTCTCCCGCGCTGGGGCTGTTTGTGGGGCGGACGGGGTTGTCGATTGTTTTGATGCTGTGGCCTGAAAATTCAAGAAGAATAGACCGCTGGCGCATGTAAACCCTGCGCTGGGCGCTATCTTTTCAGCAGCAAAACCTAGGGCCCAGTGCGCGTAGCTGCCACCCGTTTCGACGTTGTGGACGAGTCCATCCCTGCAACCTCAGCCCCATTGCATGTGGAAGGTGGCCTCGTCCTCTTGCACGACCTTAAACCCCATGCGGTCATAGAGGCGTTTGGCCGGGTTGATCTTGATTACTTTCAAGACGAGAAATTTTTTGGCAGCTGTGGCGCGAACGACTTCTTGCGTAAGCACAGCAGAACCGACGCCGCGCCCCTGAAATTCCGGTCTCAAAAAGAGGGTGCGCACACAATGGTTTTGCGCGCTCTCTTCGACATACAGCGCCCCAGCGTTTTGCCCGCCAACACAAATCAGTTGGAATTTCTGTACCGGCAAATTGGCCCAGAAGCCGTCACGCTGAAACCCCTCGTTCCACCCCCAAGCCCATTCCACGTACTCGCGCATAGCGATTTTAAAGGCTTCAAAGATGAAGTCTTTGTCGTGTTCGGATGCGGGGAGGAGTAAGAAGGCAGCCATATGATCAAGGTTGAACCTGAGCTGTGAGCCGCCACTGGCGGGGCCGCTTAAACAAAGAACTGCGCCTCCAATCACGCATTGCTGTGCAGCGCATCGTTAAGCCCACCCCAGCTGGCAGCCTTATTCAAAATTGCCTCAACGGCTCCTGTCTGGCTGTTTCTTCGATAGACGAAGCCAGATTGCCCCGCGAGCGCTCTGGCCGACACTACCGTCCCATCTGGCAGCAGGACTTTTGTGCCGGCGGTCAAATACAGGCCGGCCTCGACAATACAATCATCGCCCAACGAAATTCCGGTCCCAGCGTTTGCACCAAGCAGGCTTCGCTGCCCTATGGAAGTTCTATGTTTTCCACCGCCGGACAGTGTTCCCATGATGGATGCACCAGCACCAATGTCCGACCGCGCACCGACAACGACACCCGGGGTGATTCGGCCTTCAACCATCGATTCACCGAGAGTGCCAGCATTGAAGTTAACGAACCCCTCATGCATGACGGTCGTACCTTCGGACAGATGAGCACCAAGGCGCACACGGTCAGCATCGGCGATGCGAACACCGCTCGGCGTCACGTAGTCAGTCATCCGGGGAAACTTGTCGATGGACGTAACGGTCAGGTGATGGTGCTCGGGGGCAACGCGATCACGTAACACCTCTACCCGCCCAGGAAAGACCGGCCCGGCGGACGTCCACGCCACATTGGGAAGCAAGCCGAAAATTCCGTCCAAGTTGACCTCATTCGGCTTGGCAAACCTTTCAGACAAAAGATGAAGGCGCAAGTACGCGTCCTCCGTTGATACGGGTGCGTCATCGAGGGACTCGATGCGAGTTTCTATGAAGTCGGAGCAAATAAGTCCGACCTTTTCAGCAAGACAGCCTCTGTTTGTCTTACTGTTTGACTGCGGATACCAAACATCAATGGTCTTTCCGCTTTCCGCGTCGCGGTACCTATGGCCGACTCGTAAAAGGGTCACTCTGATCTCCTTGGGTTCATGGCTGTAGCCGCCCCGCTCAAGCTCGGCGCCAAAATTGATATGTTGCTACACCAATCCAGGCTTGGATTTCTAGGTTTTCAACACACGGTAAAAAACAATCACAGCTTGAGCAAAAAAGCAGCAGATAAAAGCAACTGGTCACTATAGTCGGGTGCATCTACACCCCCGCGGCCTGGCGCAGCTTGGCGACTGGCGCAGGCATACAAGCCAAATCGGTCACCAGCGCACGGAATACCTGCGCCAGAAGCTACGATTTATATAGCAAACACCCCGCACTCGCAGCCCGTGCAGGGCGCGATGCCCGGCGTAGCCGGGCTGGCTGTTTGGCTGTCCGTTCCCACGCCGTGTGGCGTCGGCGAGTAGCGCAGGGGTGGGCGGATCAGGGCCCGCGATTGTCTGAGGTTCTATGTTTTTTTCAAGTTGTTTTTGGACTTAAACGGGCCGGATCAAATGTCTCGGTTCCATTCCAAACTGCAAACGCTACGCGCAACAATTTGCGCCCCAAAATGAGAAATGCTTCTGTGCTGGCAAAGCCCTTGGCCCGTATCGACAGGTACAGCGGCTTGAGCGCTTTGCTGTGACTGGCAGCGAAGCCCGCCAGGTACATCTGCCGGCGCAGCAATGGCGGCCCTTTCTTGCTCAGTCGACGCCGCCCGCGCTTGGTACCCGAGTCATTGGGCCGCGGGTCTAGCCCACAGTACGCCACTAACGCATCGGCATTGGCAAAGTCAAAGCGGCTCAGCAATGTGGCCAATAAAGCCGAAGTCTGCGGCCCAATGCCGGTGATGCTGCAAAGTCTTTGACAACCCTGCGCCATTTCGGTGTCACCAGCGATCAAGTACTGAACCTTGTCATCCATCGATTTCAGCAAGGCATCAAAGCCGTTGTAAAGCATCTCTAGAGCCAACCCTGGTGCGTCCACACCAGTGAAGATTTGACGCAAACTCGAACGCTGCACGACCACTTGCGCTCGGCGCGTGAGCAGCTCTTGCAGTTGTTGCTGCATGCCACTGGCGGCTTGCCAAGGGTGTAGTCGGGTATGGTGTTCGGCGAGGTAGCGGGCGATGACGCCGGCGTCTACGCCATCGGTCTTACCCCGCGTGCCCAGGGCGCGGGCGTAGAAGTAGACATCCCGGGCGTTGAGCACGTAGACCGTAAAGCCTGCTTGGCTGGCCAAGTGGGCCAGCAGAGCGTGATAACGACCCGTCGACTCCATGGCAATCAGCGTTCCGGCTGTGGCAGTTCGCGCAACCATGCCGTGATGCTGGCTTCGTCATTGACGATGCTGTGCGGTCGATGTCCGGTCCCTAGCGAGATGACCAGTTCGGCCTTCGCAACATCGACGCCAATACATAACTTTGAACAAGTTGGCTCTTGCATGATGGCTCCTCCGATTGGACAATTTGCCTTGTCGGGGTGCAGCTCACCTGCCACGTTGGCTTGCCTTCAGATCGGCGGTTGGCTGGCTTGAAACGGGCCACCGCTCAGTTCCTGATCGACGTTGGCAGGTGGGACGGGAGAATTCTCAAAACAGTCGGTCCGCGCAAGCAGCCGATCCCGTAGCGGGTCTCTCCACCCCGACACCATCAACATACAAGTTTTTGAACCCGACGTCTTAAACATACAAGCGCAGCGAGTTCGAGCGGGACCCCGACCAGACCGAGCAACGCAGCGTACCCCGCAGCGCAGCGAAGGGGGCGACGACTTCGGCTCGCCCTTTCTTTGGGTTACCTTTCTTTGGCGAAGCAAAGAAAGGTGACTGCGCCGCCGGGCGCACATCCCGGCCGGGGATGCTGGCAGCACCCAGAAAATCCAAAGGTTCAAGTCAAATCGCCCGCTAGCGCAGATAATTCCTGCGCTAGCAGCTACGATTTAAATAGCACCTACTCAAATATACGCGTTCAGGAGGTTTTCGATGTACTCCTGACGGCCGGAGACCGGGCGGGGGTCGGCGCCGCTGGCCAGGACCTGGTCGGCCAGGGCGTCCAGGCTGACTTTGCCGGCCAGGATGTTCTGTGCCTCGGGGCCTTGCCAGCCAGCGTAGCGGGCGGCGATGTGCTTTTCCAGGCGGCCGTCGTTGATCATCTTTTCGGCGATCAGCAAGGAGCGCGCGCTGACGTCCATGGCGCCTACGTGGCCGTAGAACATGTCTTCGGGATCGATGGACTGGCGGCGGACCTTGCTGTCGAAGTTGACGCCACCGGTGGTGAAGCCGCCGCCTTTCAGGATCAAATACATGGCCAGTGCGGTGTCGGGGATGCTGTTGGGGAATTGGTCAGTGTCCCACTGGCATTGCATGTCGCCGCGGTTCATGTCGATGGAGCCGAAGATGCCCAGGTCGATGGCGGTGGCGATCTCATGCTCGAAGCTGTGGCCAGCCAGGGTGGCGTGGTTGGCTTCGATGTTGACCTTGATTTCCTTTTCCAGGCCGTAGCGGCACAGGAAGCCGTAGACGGTGGCGACGTCGTAGTCGTACTGGTGCTTGGTGGGTTCGCGGGGCTTGGGTTCGATGAGGATGGTGCCCTTGAAACCGATCTTGTGCTTGTACTCAACCACCATGTTCATGAAGCGGCCCATCTGGTCCAGCTCCTGGCCCATGCGGGTGTTGAGCAGGGTCTCGTAGCCTTCACGGCCGCCCCACAGCACATAGTTTTCACCGCCGAGTTTCAAGGTTGCGTCCATGGCGGCGCGCACCTGCAGGGCGGCCATGCCGAAGATGGCCGGGTCGGGGTTGGTGGAGGCGCCAGCCATGAAGCGGCGGTGGCTGAACATGTTGGCCGTGCCCCATAGCAGCTTCATGCCGGTGTCTTGCTGCTTGGTGCCCAGCACGTCGATCATGGCGTGCAGATTGTTCAGGCTCTCGCGCGGGGTGGCGCCTTCGGGGGCCACGTCGCGGTCATGGAAGCAGTAGTAAGGGGCGCCGAGCCGGGCGAAAAATTCGAAAGCCGCGTCGGCCTTGGCGCGGGCGGCTTCCATGGGGTCTGCCATGCGCATCCAGGGGCGCTCGAAGGTACCGTCGTGGCTGAACGGGTCAAAGCCATTCCAGCAGAAGCTGTGCCAGTAGCAGGCGGCGAACCGCAGGTGGTCTTCCATGCGCTTTCCCAGCACCAGCCTGTCACGGTCGTACCACTTGAAGGCCAGCGGGTTCGAGGAGGCCGGGCCTTCGAACGCGATGGGGGCAATGTCTGAGAAATAAGAGGCCATGGAAGTCCTTTAAAAAGTTAGGGGGGTGAAAGAGCCTGCCCTGCGCGGGCGCGCCGGGCTTCGGAATTGGGGTGCATGGGCCGCAGGTATTCGTGCAGCGTCAGCGCGGCTGCGCCCACGGCGGCGGCCAACGGGCCATAGCGGGCCACGCGGATGCTAGGGGGCGGCATGCCAGCACTTTCGGCATAGGCGGCCACGGTTTTTTGCGCGGCCTGCAAGAATTCAGGGTGGCGATCACACGACTTGCCGCCGACCACGATGGCGCGCGGGTTGAAGGTGGTCCACAGGTTTTGCAGCAGCACGCCCAGGTAGTGGCCGGAGCGGCTCAGGTCCATGGGGTGGTTGCGCAGCGCGCGCAGGCCGATGAAGGCCTCGGCGCAGCCCTTGCGGCCACAGGAACACAGCGGGCCGTCGATCTGCATGATGGTGTGGCCGATTTCGCCGGCCATGCCCTGGGCACCGGTGAACAAGCGGTCGTTGGACACGATGCCCGCGCCCACGCCCACGTCGCAGCTGACGAAGATCAGCGGGTCTTCGCCTTCGCCCTGGGCAAATTCGTACTCGCCCAAGGCGCCAGCGTCCGCGTCGTTCTGCAGTTGCACAGGCACGGGCGGCAGGCCGGCCTTGGCCATGGCGCGGGTCAGCAGGTCCAGCAGGTCCAGCTGGCGCCAGCCCAGGTTGGGGGCGAACAGTACCAGGCCGGTGTCGTGGTCGATGGCGCCGGGCGTGCACACGCCCACACCCACCAGCTGCAGGTCCAGCGCCCGCAGGCCTTCATAGGCGGTGGCCACCATGCGCGCGGTTTGCTGCGCGGCCTGGGCCGGGATGTTGCTGGTCAGCGGCTGCTGGGCCGAGTGCAGCACCTCGCCCTGCAGCGTCACGCAGGCCACGCGCACCACCTCGACCGCGATCTCCACGCCGATCAGCGCGCGCACGCCTTCGTGGATGCGCAGCGGGGTGGACGGACGGCCTATGCCGTCGTTCACCGGCGTGGCGGCCTCGGTCAGCCAGCCGTCGTCCAGCAGCTCGCGCACCAGCAGGCTGACCGTGGATTTGGTCAGGCCGCTCTCGGCCGCCAGGCGGGCACGCGACAGGCCGGGCTGGGCGCGCAGCAGGCGCAGCAGCACACTGCGGTTGATGCGCTTGACGAGTTGTTGGTCGCCGGTAGTCTTCATAATATTTGGCTCACCCCCAGGCTGCGCTGCGCTCCGCCAACCCCCCTCGCATCGGTTTGCAAAAACCGATGCGACACGCAGGGGGCGATACCAGTGGCCTGGCAAAGCCAGTTCCACGGTATCTTGGCGAATGGGTGCGTTGTGCGCATAGTGGGGATGGAATAGCTGAGGTGGAAGAAGACCTGAGTCTAGTTCTGTGCACGCTCCGCCTGCGCCTTACCCTCAGGTCGCTTGCCGGTAATGATCATGCCCAGCACCTCGTCTTCCGTGACATCGGCGGTGTTGTAGGTGCCAACCAGCTTGCCGTTCTTCATCACCGCGAGGCGGTCGCTGAGGCCGAACACGTCCGGCATGTCGTGGGTGATCAGGAAGATACCCACACCTTCGCTTTTGAGCTGCTGCACCAGGCGGCCAACCATGGCGGTTTCCTCCGGGCCCAGGGCGGCACAGGGCTCGTCCATGATGAGGATGCGGGCGTTGAAGTACAGCGCCCGCGAGATCGCCACCACCTGGCGCTGGCCGCCCGACAGGCGGCGCACGGGTACGCGGATGTTGGTGAAGTTCTTGTTCAACCGGGCAAACACCTTGCGGGCGTTGACCTCCATGAAGTGGTCGTCCAGCGTGTTCCAGGCAGTCATCTTCTCGCGACCGAGGAACAGGTTGGCGACGGAGTCCAAATTGTCGGCCAGAGCCAGGGTCTGGTAGATGGTTTCAATGCCCTGGGCCTGGGCCTCCGCCGGGGTGCAGATGTGCACCTTGTGGCCGGCAATCACGGTGTCGCCGCTGTCGATGGGGTAGGCCCCGGCCAGCATCTTCATCAGCGTGGACTTGCCCGCGCCGTTGTGGCCCAGCAGGGCGACGACCTCGCCGGGATAGAGGTTGACGCTGACACCGTCCACCGCCACCACGCCGCCAAAGGCTTTGCGGATGTCGCGCAGTTCGACTAAAGGTTGGGAGTGGTCGGTCATTTATCGATCTCCCGTGAACTTGCGATAGAGAACATCGAACACCACGGCGATGATCAGCACCTGGCCGATGATGACCATGCGCTTGCCGATGGACACATCCAACAGCAGCATGCCGCTGTCCAACGACTGCATGATCAGCGCGCCCAGCACCGAGCCGAAGATGGAGCCGCTGCCGCCGGCCAGCGCGGTGCCGCCGATGACGGCTGCGGCAATCACATACAGCTCCATGCCGGTGCCCAGTGAGTTGGTGCCGGCGTTCAGGCGCGCTATGGAAACAATAGCTGCTATCGTAATCAGCACGGCCAGCAGCGCGAATAATTGCAAGGTGACACGCTTCACCGGTATGCCCACCAGCGCGGCTGCGTCGGGGTTGCCACCCATGGCGTAGACATAGCGGCCAAAGCGGGTGCGGTGCACGATAAAGGACAACGCGCCGGCCACCACGGCCCAGATCAGCACCGGTATGGGTATGCCCTGCGGCTCGGTCTTGGAGGAAATGAGGTAGTGGTTCATGGTGTCGGCAAAGGCCAGCAGCAGCAGGATGGGCACACCGGTCAGCAGGGCCTCCATCCACAGCGGGTCGTTGGCCACGCCGTGGCGCAGGCGCGAGCGGCGCTTTTGCACAGCGCGCAGCAGCAGCGCCAAGCAGACCAGGCCGGTCACCCACCAGGTGGCCGTGGTGCCTATGCCACCGTCGTAGCCGCCGCCCAGGCGCAGAAAGAAGTCGTCCGTCACCGGCTGGGTCTTGCCGTCGGCCACCAAAAAGGCCGCGCCACGAAATGACATCAGGCCGCCCAGCGTCACCACGAACGAGGGCACACCCAGCACCGCTGTCAGCCAGCCCTGGTAAATGGATGCGGCCAGCGCCACGGCGAGTCCGGCCAGGCAGGCTGTGGGCCAGGACCAGTTAGCGCTGTACTGCAGATAGGCGATGAGTACGCCCACAAAGCCCATCACCGAGCCCACCGACAGGTCGATATGCCGGGCCACGATGACCAGCACCATGACAGTGGAGACGATACCCACCACCGCCGTCTGCTGGGCGATGTTGTACAGGTTCTCGGGCGAGAAGAAGATGCCTTCGGTCAACAGGCCAAACACCATGGCCAGCACGGCCAGCACCAGGCTCATCAGCACAAGGCGCCAGTCGATGTTGGCCTGCCGCCAGGCATTGGGGGAATCGCTCATATCAGGGTTCCGGAAGAAGAATGGACTCCAGGCTGGCGCCCGCCCTGGCCTGCAGGGCGGAGCGCTTCAGCACCGGGGAGTTACTTGCAGGCGGCCGGGGCGCTGGCTGCGGCCACCCCCTTGCACAGCTCATCCTTCTTGATCCAGCCCGCCTTGACCACCACGTCCAGGTTGTCGCGGGTAACGGCTACAGGCTTCAGGAAATGCGAGTCCAGGGCGATCTTCTTTTCGCCGCCGTTCCAGCTCACGGTGCCGGGCACCTTCTTGCCATTGCCCAGGTCCACGGCGGCAATGGCGGCTTCGCGACCCAGGTCACGTGCGTCCTTCCAGACAGAGACGGTTTGCGAGCCCAGGGCCACGCGGTTCAAAGCGGCAAAGTCGCCGTCCTGGCCGGAGACCGGAATGCCCTTGATGCCCTTGCTGGTCAGCGCTGCGACCACGCCACCGGCGGTGCCGTCGTTGGAGGCGACCACGGCATCGACCTTGCCGCCGTTTTTGGTAAGGATTTGCTCCATGTTCTTTTGCGCGACTTCGGGCTTCCAGCCGTCGGTGTATTCCTCGCCAACGATCTTGATGGCGCCGGACTTGACGGCCGCGTCGATCACCTCTTGCTGGCCTTCGCGCAGGAAGTTGGCGTTGGGGTCGGTGGGCGAGCCCTTGATCATCACGTAGTTGCCCTTGGGCTGGGCCTTGAACACGGCGGCGGCCTGCAGGCGGCCGACTTCCTTGTTGTCGAAGGTGATGTAGTACACGCCGGGCGCTTCGATCAGGCGGTCATAGGCGACGACTGGCACCTTTTGCTTGGTGGCCTTGTTGACGGCGGGCAGGATGGCGTCCTTGTCCATGGCCAGCACGATCAGCACTTTCGCGCCCTTGCTCATCAGGCTGTCGATGTCGCCCAGCTGCTTTTCAGGGGAGCCACCGGCATCGGCGCTGATGTACTTGGCACCGAGCTTTTCCAACTGGGTCTTGATGGCGGCCTCGTCGGTTTTCCAGCGTTCCTCCTGGAAGTTGGACCAGCTGACGCCCACGGTCATTTGCGCCAAGGCGGCGCTGCTGGCCAAGCCCAACGCCAGGATGGACAGGGTCTGTTTGAAAGCGATCTTCATGTTTTGTCTCCGTTTTTGTGGAACAACGAGGCGGCTGCAGGCGGACGGCCCAGCGCACCTTGGCAGCGGCGGGAATTCCGCGAAACTACTTAGTTCGACTGCCGCACGAACTATCTTTCATTTCCAGAAAATAAGGACTAGGACTTGCCCTAATACGGGATTGCACGGAGTTGGCCGCATCAGCATGGCGCAAAAAGTCCTTCCAGCGCATATTCCATGTGCGCTAGCAGCTACTAAAAATAGAGCACTCGGGGTTGCGGCTACGATGGCGCTTTCAGCCCCTCCCACTCGAAAGACCCCATGGCCGCTTACCAACTTTATTGTTTCGCCCAATCCGGCAATGCCTACAAGGTGGCACTGGCGCTGCAGCTGTGCGGCGCCGACTGGGCGCCGCGCTTTGTGGATTTCTTCAACGGCGAAACCCGCACCCCGGCCTACCGCGAGATCAATGTGATGGGCGAGGTGCCGGTACTGGAGCACGGCGGCCTGCGCCTGAGCCAATCGGGGGTGATCCTGGATTACCTGGCCGGGCAATTCCCCCAGCTGGCGCCGGCCAACGAGGACGAGCGCCGCGAAATACTGCGCTGGACCCTGTTCGACAACCACAAACTGACCAGCAACATCGCCACGCTACGCTTTCAGCTGCAGTTTGCCAAGACGGGTGAAACGCCGGTCACGGCCTTTTTGCGCGGCCGCATGGTGTCAGCGCTGAAGGTGCTGAACCAGCACCTGGACGGCAAGCAATACGTAGTGGGCGAGCGGCTGACCACGGCCGACTTGTCACTGTGTGGCTACCTGTTCTGGCCAGACGAGTTCGGCGTGGACTGGGCCGACTACCCGGCCATTGCCGCCTGGCTGCAGCGCATCCAGGGTCAGCCCGGCTGGGTCGCGCCCTATGCGCTGATGCCCGGCCACCCCCGGCCGCAGGACGTGGCTTAACGAACCGGGCGCGGGCGTACCAGGTCCGCCACCAGCGGCGGCAGCGACAAGGCCAGCAGCAGCAGCGCCAGCGGCACCACCCAAATGAAACCCACGTACTTGAAGCCGGTGGCGCCCACCAGCCCGCCGGTCACAAAAGCACCCAGCAAGGTACCGTACAGGCGCAGCTTGACGTGGTTGGCCCGCACGCGGGATTCGAGCGGGCTGCCCTGCCGGTTCATGTAGAGCATCTTGCCCAGCTCGATGCCCAGGTCGGTCACCACGCCGGTCATGTGGGTGGTGCGGATCTGCGACAGGGAGATCTTGCTGATCAGCGCGTTCTGCAGGCCCATGGTGTAGGCCAGGACCAGCACGGTCAGCGGCACGGCAAACGGGGTCTGGCGGTTCAGCGTGGCGCCAATCAGGCCAAACACCAGCATCAGCAGTGCCTCACACAGCAGGGGCAAGGCGTAGGCGCTGCGCAAATGGTGCTGGCGTGCCCAGTTGACCAGCACCGCCGTAGTGGCAGCGCCGCAGGTGAAGGCCAGCACCGTACCCAAAGCCCCCAGCACCAGGGTCAAATTGCCCAGCACCAGGTTGTCGGCCACCATGGACGCAAAACCGCTCATGTGCGAGGTGTACATGCCCACCACCAGAAAGCCCCCGGCGTTGATGGCCCCCGCGTTGAACGCCAGCAGGCCACCCAGCAGCCGGTTGGTGGCCGGGGTGCGGTGGTGGCTGGATAGATGGCGTAAGCGACGCATAGGGATTTATAAGAAATACTGCTCCAGCGCAGATACTAGCTGCACCAGCAGCTATTTAAAAAATAGCAAGCCTAGTCTTTGAAGAAATTCACAGGCAGGCCCGGCACATCCACGCGCATGGACAGCACATGGCCGGATGCGGGCAGCTCTGCCAGCTCGGCATCGGAGCGACCATGGCGGCCGCTGGTGAGGTACAGGGTTTGCAGGTCGTCACCGCCAAAGCAGGGCATGGTGGGGCAGCGCACGGGCAGCGGGTAGGCGGTCAGCAAGTCGCCATCCGGCGAAAACTTGCACAGGCGCTGGCCTTCAAACTGGGCCGAGTAGTAGTTGCCCTGCACGTCCACCGCCGCACCGTCGGGGCGGCCTCCGTAGCCGGGCATGCCGGCTTGCCAGCCCGCGGGCTTGGGCGCCATCTGCAGGAACTCGCAGTAGTTCGACAGAACATTCGAGGCCGCGTCCCAGTCCCAGGCGTGGACGATGTGGTGCGGCGTGTCCGACCAGTACAGGGTCTTGGCGTCGGGCGACCAGGCCAGGCCGTTGCCGGTGATGGCATTGCCCGCCTTGCTGCTCAGTCGGCCGGCCTCCAGGCAGTACAGCTCGGCCTTGCGCGCATCGCGCGGCTCGTAGATGGTGCTGGCCCAGAAGCGGCCCAGCGGGTCGCACTTGCCGTCGTTGAAGCGGGTGGTGGCCGGGTCGTACGGTGCCGCAGCCAATAGCTGCAGATCACCACCCCAGACGGGCGCGCGGTAAATACCCTCGCGCAGCGCCACCACTAGGCCACCGCTGGCCGCCGGGGCAATACAGCCAGGCTCGGAGGGCATGGCCCAGCGCTCAACCACGCCGCTGACCACGTCCAGGCGCTGCAGCAGCTTGCCGGGCACATCGACCCAGTACAGGCGTTTTTCCTGCGGATGCCAGAAGGGCGACTCGCCCAGGAGGTTGGGTTCGGTGGTGACGGTGTGCCAGGTCATGGTGGGATGTAAAAGTTTGCAGTGCCCGTATTGTGAACGGGCAAAAAAATAGCCCGCCGGCATTGCTGCGGGCGGGCTGGTTCACCGATACAGGCGCTACCTCTCTTTGCCAGGGATACCGTGGAACCGGCTTTGCCGGGCCACTGGTATCGCCCCCTGCAAGGGGGTTGGCGAAGACACGAAGTGCGTAGCCTGGGGGTGTGTCAATTTCAGCGGTGGTAGGCCGTTTCGCCGTGGGAGCTGATGTCCAGACCTTCGCGCTCTTCTTCTTCGGAGACGCGCAGACCAATGGTCAGATCCACAATCTTGTAGGCAACCAAAGACACCACACCGGACCAGACGATGGTCAGCATCACGGCCTTGGCCTGGATCCACACTTGGCCAGCCACAGAGTAGGCGTCAGCGGGCGTCATGCCAGCGGAAACCCAGTCAGCCACGGTGGACGGGCCACCCAGGCTGGGGCTGTTGAACACGCCGGTCAGCAGCGCACCCAGGATACCGCCCACGCCGTGCACACCGAACACGTCCAACGAGTCGTCAGCGCCCAGAATCTTCTTCAGGCCGGTCACACCCCACAGGCAAGCGAAGCCTGCCACGAAGCCGATGACCAAGCCGCCGCCGATACCGACGTTGCCGCAAGCAGGCGTGATTGCCACCAGACCCGCCACGGCGCCAGATGCAGCACCCAGCATGGAAGCCTTGCCCTTCATCAGCGATTCGCCGACGCACCATGCCAGCACAGCAGCAGCGGTAGCACCCAGGGTGTTGATGAATGCCAGAGCAGCGAAGCCGTTGGCTTCCAGAGCGGAGCCGGCGTTGAAACCGAACCAGCCCACCCACAGCAGCGAGGCACCAACCATGGTCAGCGTCAGGCTGTGAGGTGCCATGGATTCCTTACCGTAGCCAATGCGCTTGCCAATCATGTAGGCACCGACCAGGCCGGCCACAGCGGCGTTGATGTGCACCACGGTGCCGCCGGCGAAGTCCAGCGCGCCCCATTGCCAGATCAGACCGGCCTTGGCGTTCATCGCGTCAACAACTTCCTTGGAAGCGTAGGCGTCAGGACCCATCCAGAACCACACCATGTGGGCGATAGGCGCATAGCTGAAGGTGAACCAGATCGCCGTGAACAGCAGCACAGCCGAGAACTTGATACGTTCTGCGAAAGCACCCACGATCAGGCAGCAGGTGATACCGGCGAAGGTGGCCTGGAAGACGGCAAACACAATTTCGTACATGGGCACACCCTTGCTGAAGGTGCCGCCAGTAGCAAACGTGCCCGCAACGTTATCCCAGATGCCCTTCATGAACAGGCGGTCGAAGCCACCGACATAGGCATTGCCTTCGGTGAACGCCAGGCTGTAGCCGTAGATGAACCACAGCACCAGGATCAGCGAGAAGGTGACCATGACCTGCATCAGCACGGACAGCATGTTCTTGCTGCGCACCAGGCCGCCGTAGAACAGGGCCAGGCCGGGCACAGTCATCATGATGACCAGCAGCGTGGAAACCATCATCCAGGCGGTGTCGCCCTTATTGGGAACCGGAGCGGGTGCAGCAGAAGCGGCGTCAGCCGGTGCCGAGGCAGCAGGCGCTGCGGCGGCCGCAGCAGCCGGTGCGGGGGCTGCTGCGTCGGCTGGCTTGGCCTCCTCCGATGCGGCAGGAGCCGCCGCGCTGGCTGCCGGCTCAGCAGCCGGAGCCTGGGCTTGGGCAAAAGATGCGCCCCATAGCAGCCCCATACCCAGGGCAAAAGATGCGAGAAGTTTTTTCATGGTTGTTTGGCTTTCGTTAATGACGCACGCCGCGCTTACAGCGCTTCTTTGCCGGTCTCGCCGGTACGGATACGAACAACCTGCTCCAGGTTGTAGACAAAAATCTTGCCGTCGCCAATCTTGCCGGTGCGGGCTGCGCCCTCTACGGCTTCGATCACGCGGTCCACCAAGTCGTCGGAGATGGCTGCCTCGATCTTCACCTTGGGCAGGAAGTCGACAACATATTCAGCGCCGCGGTACAGCTCGGTATGGCCCTTCTGGCGACCAAAGCCCTTGACTTCCGTCACGGTAATACCCTGCACACCAATGCCGGACAAGGCTTCACGCACCTCGTCGAGCTTGAACGGTTTGATAATGGCAGTGACAAGTTTCATGGCTGGTCCTTCGATGGGCTATAGAGAGGGTGGGCGTCAAGGCGGGCAGCCTCGGGCGCTGGCAGTTTCATTGTCTTCTCCAAAATAATGAGGGGAATCGGGAAGCTCTAAGCATGTAGCGTGCCAAATTGGTGTCAATTTGTTAACCTACCCCTTATCCATGCGTGGCGATGCACAGCTTTGGATTGGTATTTATCGCACATAAATGGTGCATTGCAAAGAAACGTGTACTTCGGACGTCGTTTCTGCACCGATACAGGGAGTAAAACGACGATGAGCTTGTGTTTGGTGCAGAGTCGTGCCTTACTGGGCCTGGAAGCCCCCGCCGTCACCGTTGAGGTGCATCTAACCAACGGCCTGCCCAGCTTTACCTTGGTCGGGCTGGCCGATGTGGAGGTCAAGGAGGCGCGCGAACGCGTGCGTTCGGCCATCCAGAACTCCGGCCTGGAATTTCCCCATAACAAACGCATCACAGTGAACCTGGCGCCGGCCGACCTGCCCAAGGACTCCGGCCGCTTCGATCTGCCAATTGCGTTGGGCATCCTGGCCGCCAGCGGCCAGATCGCGGCAGAACGCCTGGCCGGTCACGAATTTGCCGGCGAGCTGTCGCTGTCTGGTGCATTGCGCCCGGTGCGCGGTGCGCTGGCTACCAGCCTGGCGCTGCACGCACAAGAAGTGCACACCCGGCTGGTATTGCCGCCGGGCAGCGCCGAAGAGGCCGCCCTGGTGCCCGGCGCGCAGGTGTACTGCGCCCAGCACCTATTGGATGTGGTGCAGCAGTTTTTACCGCAAGGCGAAGGCGACGCCCCGGCCGAAGGCTGGCGCCATCTGCAGCTGACCACCCGACCCACCACGGCCGGCTATGCTGACCTGGCCGACGTCAAAGGCCAGGCTGGGGCCAAACGGGCGCTGGAGATTGCCGCAGCAGGCGGCCACAGTCTGCTGCTGATCGGACCGCCCGGCTCGGGCAAATCCATGCTGGCACAACGCTTTGCCGGATTGCTGCCACCCATGACGGTGGAAGAGGCGCTGCAAAGTGCTGCCGTGGCCAGCCTGGGCGGGCGTTTCTCCCTGGAGCGCTGGGCTACCCGCCCCACTTGCAGCCCCCACCATACCGCCAGTGCCGTGGCCCTCGTGGGCGGCGGGTCACCGCCACGGCCCGGTGAAATCTCGCTGGCCCACCACGGGGTTTTATTTTTAGATGAGCTTCCAGAGTTCCCCAGAGCCGCTCTGGAAGCCCTGCGCGAGCCGCTGGAGACTGGCCACATCACCATATCCCGTGCGGCGCGGCGGGCCGAATTCCCGGCTCGCTTCCAACTAATTGCAGCTATGAATCCTTGTCCTTGTGGTTTTTTAGGATCACGCCAGCAGGCCTGCCGCTGCTCACCAGACCAGGTGTTGCGTTACCAGGGTAAGCTCAGCGGCCCTTTGATGGACCGTATCGATCTGCATATTGAAGTTCCGGCGCTGCCGGCCCAGGACCTGCTCAACGCACCGCCGGGCGAATCCACGGCCGCCATCCGCCAACGCAGCAGCGCCGCCCGGCAACAGGCCATGGATCGGCAAGGTAAGTCCAACCAGGCATTACAAGGGCAGGAAATGGACCAGCACGTGGCGCTGGACAACGCGGCCGCCAAGTTCCTGAACACCACGGCCGCCCGGCTGGGCTGGTCGGCCCGCAGCATCCACCGCACCCTGAAAGTGGCCCGCACCATTGCCGACCTGGCAGGCGCTGGCACGACCGATACCAGCCATATTGCCGAAGCCGTGCAGTACCGCCGGGCCTTGCGGGCATCCAGCTAAATTACTATGTTTTTGATAGCTGCCAGCGCAGGTAATATCTGCGCTGGCAGCCCATTTAACACTCAAGCGTCACCCTCAACTCGCCCGGGGCGCGCTGCTGGGCATGAGCAGCTCAAAAACGGCCCCCTCGCCTTCCGTGCTGCGTACGCTGATGCTGCCGCCCAGCAGGCTGACCACCGCGTTATAGGAAATATGCAAGCCCAGGCCGGTACCGCCGCGGCCCATCTTGGTGGTGACGAAAGGATCAAAGATGCGGTCCAGCAAATCAGCGGGAATACCACGGCCGTCGTCGGCCACCCGCAGCAGCAGCCAGCCCTCGTCCCGGGCTTCGCCGGTGATATGCACCGTGCCCTGGTTGCGGCCTTCAAAGCCATGCAGCACCGCGTTGTTCACCAGATTGGTCACCACCTGGCCTAGGGCCCCAGGGTAGCTGTCCATCCACAGCCCGGGCGGTATCTCCACCACCACCTTGTAAGGCGTTCGGGCAAACGAAGGGCGCAGGCTGCTGACGATTTCGGCCACCACCTCGGCCAGGGCGAAGCGCCGACGCTGGGCGCTGGTCTGGTCCACGGCAACCTGCTTGAAGCTGGCCACCAGCTCTGCAGCGCGGTACAGGTTGCGGGTGGAGATATCGGTAGCCTGCTCGACACTGGACAACAGCTCCTCCAGGGCGGTGCGCCGCAGCCCATCCTGCATGGACTGCCTGAACTTGCGCACCTCGTCGCCCAACGCGGTCACCGCCATCAGACCGTTGCCCAGCGGCGTGTTCAGCTCGTGCGCCACACCGGCCACCAGCCCGCCCAAAGCGGCCATTTTTTCGACCCGCACCAGGTCGGTCTGGGTCTGGCGCAGCTCGGCAATGGCGGTGGAGAGATCGTCGTTGGCACTGGCCAGGGCCTCGGTACGGCGCGCCACGCGCTCCTCCAGCTCGGCGTTGAGCTCACGCAGGGCGTTATCGATACGGTACATCTCGGTGATATCCACCCCGGCCCAGACCATCATGTGCAGAGCCCCGATCTGCACCGTATCGCGCGATAGCTGGATCAGCACTGGCTCGCCATCACCGCGCAGCATCCAGGCCTCGGCGGTGGCATGCCCAGCCTGGAGCGCGGCAAACATGGCCGCGCGGTCGTCTTGGGAGCGCCACATATTCAGCTCCGTCGCGGTGCGACCCAATGCGTCTTCACGGCGCCGCCGGAACACCCGGCACCAGGCCAGATTCACGTCCAGCAAAGCGAACGGAGATTCCGTGCTGGTCACCGACATCGCCACCGGCGAGGTGTTGAAGATGGCCTGTGATTTCTGCTGGCGCTCCTGCAGCGTGGCCGCCATCTTTTCCAGGTCACCCGAGAGGCTGTTGAACTCGGCGATCGTCCCCTGCTGCCAGGGGCTGACCTGCTCGCCGGCCGATATCTGACCAGCGCGCACCACAATCCGCCGCAGCGGACGTATCAGGCGGGACGCCCAGAACGGAGCCAACAGGAAGCCCACCACCAGCGCCCCCAAAAACACCGTAAAAACAATCACCACCAAGCCACGGATCTCGTGGTTCTCCAGGCCGGAGGGCATGCCACCCACGAAATACCAGTCCAGGTCCATGGAGCGGGATACAGCGGGATGAAAATTCCTGTCCATGAAGCGGAACAGATCGGGCAAGGCCTGGCCCTGCTGAAAGGTCGATATCAGCGGCAGGTTCAGCACATTCACACGACCCACGAGCGCGCCACCCTCGGTATCCGCCAACACCTCGCCGCGCCGATCCACAAGCCAGATGAGGGAGTCGCGCTGGCCCGCCACCAGCTGGAAGGTGCGCAGCAAATACGATAGCGGCACCTCTGCCACCAGCACACGCTGGGCATCCACTGGATATGCCAACCCCACTGTCACCACGCCAGACAGCACGGACAGGTATTTATCCCCCCAAACCAACTGCTGGCGGGTTTGGGCAGCGCGAAACAGCGGGTTCGCCGACAAATCGCTGCCCAACCATTCCTCGCGCTGAGCGCGCAGGGTCTCGGGTACACCGGCCGCCAGCACGCGACCGGACCCCGACACCAGGTAAATGGCCCCCATCACATGCGCGTTGCCCACGGCTTCGTCCAGCAGCGCATTCGCCTGCGACGCAGGCGTCAGCCGTAGCGCCTGGCTGAGCACCTGCACACGCGACTCCACCGAGCCCAGCAGAATCTCCATCAGGGCGGCCATCTCGCCGATGTCCCGGGCCACCTCTTCCTTGTTGGCCTGCTCGATCTGCGGAATACGCATCCACAAAATGGCACTGCCCACAATCACCAGTGTCACCAGCATGGTGGCCACCAGCAGACCCCCCAGATAGCTGCGCAGCCGCAACACCATCATGGCAAAGGCACGAATTGACCCGCCTGGATCTGGGTGAACATCATCTTGCGCGTGGCATCGCCAAAGCGGTCGAACTGGATGCTCTGCTGCAGCCCTTCATAGGGGCCGTATTTCAGCAAGGCATCCTTGAGCGACTCATACCAGGACCGCCGCTCGAGTGCTTGCAGCAGCACCGTACCCGTGTCAAACGCAGCTACGGAACTAAAGCTGGGTGGCCGTGCAAACCGCACCTGGTATGCATCCCGGAAGCGGCGGTAGCGCTCGGAAGTGTCAGCGCGGTCAAACACCTGGGCCGTCATCATGCCCTCTACCGCACGCCCGCCCAGTTCAACCAGATAGTCGCCAGAAGCCCATTCCGAGGCTGTCTTGGGCAAGCCTGGGGCCAGCTTTTCGGCCTGCTGGGCCAGTTGCGCCACGTCCAGCGTTCCGGCAATGAACAGCAAGCCATCCGGCCGGCCGGCCAGCATCTGGCGCACGCTGTCGCCCACGCCCTGCCCCTCCGCGCCAAAAGGCACCTCGACCACCACCTGGCCGCCCGCTGCGGCAAAGGCAACCCGGAACTCCTGAACCCAGGAGCTGGACAGGCTTTTGTTGCGTACGTCATACAGCACGGCCACGCGGCGCTGGCCTCTTTGCACCAGCTTGGCCGCGTAAGCGCTGGCGTTTTCGTGCGCATTGCGGTTCATGCGAAAAAAGTAATCGTCCTTGCCCACAAAGTCCATGGACGTCACCGTGGGGCTGACCAGCACCAGCTGGGCCGCATCGGCCAGCGGCACCACCAGCGCAGCGGTAGCGCTGGTAAACGAACCCACCGCAGCCACCACCTTGGCCTGCACCAACGCCTGCATGGCTGTCTGGGCCTGCAGCGGCGTCTGGCCGCTGTCACGCACCACCAACTCAATCAGGTGGCCGCCCAGGCCACCAGTCTGGTTACGTTGCTCGATGGCCAGCATCAGGCCATTGCGACCATCCTCTTCGACATCCGGGCTGCGATTGGACAAGCCGGCTATGAAGCCTATGCGCACCGGCTGGCCGGGGCCGCAGCCTGCCAACAGCCCTGCCAGCAACAGCCAGGGCCAGAATTTCACGGCTTTTTACCCAGGCGCTGCGCCAGCCAGGGCAATAGCTCTTCGATGACCATGGCCTTGGCATACAAGTAGCCCTGGGCCTCGTCGCAGCCCAGGCTGCGCAAGATGTTGGCCTGGACCTCGGTCTCCACCCCCTCGGCCAACACCTGCATGCCCAGCTGGTGGCCCAGCGGCACGATCATCTCGGCAATGCGCGCGCCCAACCGGCCCGAGTCCAGCGAGCTGACAAAGGCGCGGTCAATCTTCAGCCGATCTGCGGGCAACTGGTCCAGGTAGGACAGCGAGGAAAAGCCGGTGCCGAAGTCGTCAATCGCCACCGCAATGCCGCGCTCCTTGATGGCACGCAGCACACTGGCGACGCGCTCCATACCCATCACGGCCACCGACTCGGTGATCTCCAGCTCCAGGCAGTCGGGTGGCATGCCGGTGTCGGCCAGCGCCTCGTCCACCGTGGCCAGAAACTGGGGCTGCGCGAACTGTACTGACGATACGTTCACCGCCATGCGTATGCCCTGTATGCCCGCGGTACGCAGCTGGCCGTGGGCGTGCAGCGCCGTGCGCAGGACCCAGGCGCCGATGGCCACGATCAGACCGGACTGCTCGGCCACCGGAATGAAGCGATCGGGCGGCACAAACTGGCCGTCTTCGGTACGCCAGCGCAGCAGCGCCTCAAAACCTATGGGCAGCCCGGTGCGCAAGGACATTTGCGGTTGGTAGACAACAAACAGGCGTTCGTGGTCAAAAGCCCGCTGCAGGCCATGCAGCAAGCGGGTGCGCTCGCGTGTGGCAATGCCGATCTCAGCGGAGTAGTAGGCGCTACGGCCCTGGCCCAACTCCTTGGCACGCTTGAGCGCAATCGACGCGTTCTTCAGCAGCTCCAGGCCGCTACCGCCGGCCGCATCACAACGCACCAGGCCGATGCAGATGGACACCGGACGCTGAATGTCCTCGATCTCGAACGGCTGCTCGAACACTGCGCGCAGCACCTCGGGCTGGACCCGGGTTTCGGCGCCAAACAAGGCAAAGGTGTCGCCACCCACGCGCGCCAGAAACGCGTCGCCCCCATGCAGAGCGCGCAGCCGACGGGTGATCGCGACCAGCAACAGATCGCCGTACACGTGGCCAAACATATCGTTGGTCTCGGCAAACTGGTCCACGTCCATCAGACCCAGGGCGCTGCCTTGCGCCGCGCCATCAGCGATCGCCCGGTCCATATGTTCGATCAGAGCGGTGCGGTTGGGCAAACCCAGCATGCGGTCCACATAGGCATGGTCGCGCAGGCGGGCCACCAGCTCCACATTCGCCGCGCACAGGGCGATATTGGTGCAAAACACCTGCATCAAATGCATGTCCACAGCGCGCAAAGGCTGGCCCGAATACACAAACGCCGCGAAGTCACCCGACTCCCGCCCTTCGAAAAACAAGGTGATGCTGCGCTCGGTGACCAGGTTGCGGCGCTCCGCCAGGCATTGCGTCAGGCTGGCAACGATGTGCGGATCATCGATCTCGCTGATACGGCGGCGCATCAGATAGGCCAGATGCCCGGCCGCCGCAATCACCACGTACTGCGCAGTGCCCTCACTGATGCCGGTACAGGCACATACCAGGCCTTCGGCCTCTATGCCGATCAGACCGGCAATCTGGGTGATCACGCCCTGGGCGAAAGTCTGCACCCCGGCATCGGCAATGAACTGGTTGCTGGCCGCCACGATCTGCTCCAGCCCCCGCCGGCTGGCGTCCAGGCGGCACAGCTGGTCGTAAGAGCGGATGGCCGTGGTCAGCGCGGTATAGAGCTTGGTGCGGGTCAGCTCACTCTTGGTCTTGTAGTCGTTGATGTCATAGCGGCGGATGGTCTCGATCTCGGGCGCCTGGCCGGGCTGCCCGGTGCGCAGGATGATACGCAGATTCGCCAGACCCAGCCCTTCGCGAATGGCGCCTACCGTAGCCAGACCCGCGTCTTCGGTTTCCATCACCACGTCCAGCAGCACCACGGCCACGCCGGTTTCGTCGCGCAGCATCTGCAAGGCCTCGGCGGCCGAATAGGCGTGCAGCAGTTGCAGGCCACGACCCTCGACCTCCAGGCCACGCAAGCCGTAGGAGGTGCTTTCGTGCACATCGGGGTCGTCATCCACCACCACAATGCGCCAGGCCTCTGGCATGGCCGCACCCGCAGAGGTCTCGGCAGCCGACGGGGTGTCTATGAACTCAAGCAGATCATCGTCATCCATGGGCAGTCCGGCAGAAGGCGTGGCGCTAAGTGGGTGGTTAACTCAGTTTCTTACAAACTGTAGCAAAGTACAAGTTTGTAGTAAGTTGAGCGGCTAAGAACGTGTTTACGTTCTAGTACCCCATCTTCCACCTAAAACCAGGCGCCCGCATGCGGACGAGCCCCTGGTTTTTACAAATTGGGTGCCAACAGGCGTTGCAGATCGGCCTCGGCCACACCCCGGCGCTGGGCCAGGTCTTTCAGCTGGTCTTCGCCAATCTTGCCGACGTTGAAATACACGCAGTCCGGGTGGCCCAGGTAAAAGCCGCTGACGCTAGCGGCCGGCATCATGGCCAGGCTTTCGGTCAGCTCCATGCCGATCTCATGGCATTGCAGCAGCGCAAACATGTCCTGCTTGGCGCTGTGGTCCGGGCAGGCCGGGTAGCCGGGCGCGGGGCGGATGCCGGTGTACTTCTCGCCGATCATGTCCTCGACGCTCAGCGCCTCCTGCGGCGCCGTGCCCCAGAGGTCGGTGCGCACGCGCTGGTGCAGGCATTCGGCAAAGGCCTCGGCCAGGCGGTCGGCGATGGCCTTGAACATGATGCTGGAATAGTCGTCCAGCTCGGCCATGAACTGGGCTTCCTTCTTCTCGGCGCCCAGGCCGGCGGTGACGGCGAACATGCCTGCATAGTCGGCCACGCCGCTGCTGCGCGGCGCCACAAAATCGGCCAGGCAGCGGCTGGGGCGCATCACGCCATCGACCGCCTGCTTCTCGGTCTGCTGGCGCAGGCCGTACCAGGTCATGGCGACCTCGCTGCGCGACTCGTCGGTGTAGAAGACGATATCGTCGTCATTCACCGTGTTCGCCGGGTACAGGGCAATCACGCCGTTGGCGGTAAGCCAGCGGCCCTCGACCACGCGTTTCAGCATGGCCTGCGCGTCCTTGTAGACACGGGTGGCTTCTATGCCGACCACCTCGTCGGTCAGGATCGCGGGGTACGGGCCGGCCAGGTCCCAGGTCTGGAAGAACGGGCCCCAGTCGATGTACTTGGCCAGCTCGCCCAGGTCGAAATTCTTGAAGACGCGGCGGCCGATGAACTTGGGCGTCTTGGGTGCATAGCCGGTCCAGTTGATCGGCGTCTTGTTGGCCCGGCATTTGGCCAGCGGCCACAGCGGGGTCTGCTTCTTGTTGGCGTGCTGCTGGCGCACCTTGTCGTAGTCGGCGTTCAGCTCTGCTATGAAGTTTGCAGCGCCATCCCCAAGCAGGCTCTGCGCCACACCCACGCTACGCGATGCATCGGGCACGTAAACGACGGGGCCGTCGTAGTGGTGGGCGATCTTCACGGCGGTGTGCACGCGGCTGGTGGTGGCGCCGCCTATCATCAGTGGGATCTTCTTGATGCGGAAGTGGTCGTCCTTCTGCATCTCGCCGGCCACGTACTGCATTTCTTCCAGGCTGGGCGTGATCAGGCCGCTCAGGCCCACAATGTCGGCGCCCTCGACCTTGGCGCGCGCCAGGATCTCATGGCAGGGCACCATCACGCCCATGTTCACCACCTCGAAGTTGTTGCACTGCAGCACCACGGTGACGATGTTCTTGCCGATGTCGTGCACATCGCCCTTGACGGTGGCGATGATGATCTTGCCCTTGGTGCGCACGTCGCGCCCAGCGGCTTCGTCGAGTCGCTTTTCTTCTTCGATGTAGGGGATCAGGTGGGCGACGGCGGACTTCATCACCCGGGCTGACTTCACCACCTGCGGCAGGAACATCTTGCCCTGGCCGAACAGGTCGCCCACGATGTTCATGCCGGCCATCAGCGGGCCTTCGATCACGTGCAGCGGACGGCCGCCCTTGGCCAGAATCGCCTGGTAGGCCTCTTCGGTATCGGGCACGATGAAGTCGGTGATGCCATGCACCATGGCATGGCTCAGGCGCTGCTCCACTGTCACCGGATGGTCCGGCGTGCCGCGCCAGTCGAGGCGCTTGCTCTCGTCCTTGGCGCCGCTCTTGGCGGTTTCGGCGATCTCGACCAGGCGCTCGCCGGCGTCGGGGCGGCGGTTCAGCACCACGTCTTCGACGCGCTCGCGCAGCACCGGCTCCAGATCGTCATACACGCCGACCATGCCGGCGTTGACGATGCCCATGTCCATGCCGGCCTGGATCGCGTGGTACAGGAACACGGTGTGGATGGCCTCGCGCACCGGGTCGTTACCGCGGAACGAGAAGCTCACATTCGAGACACCGCCCGAGACCTTGGCGCCCGGCAGGTTTTGCTTGATCCAGCGCGTGGCTTCGATGAAGTCCACCGCGTAGTTGTTGTGTTCCTCGATACCCGTGGCCACGGCAAAGATGTTCGGGTCGAAAATGATGTCTTCGGGCGGATAGCCCACCTCGTCCACCAGGATACGGTAGGCGCGTTCGCAGATTTCGATCTTGCGCTCATAGGTATCGGCCTGGCCTTTTTCGTCAAAGGCCATCACCACCGCGGCCGCACCGTAGCGCCGCAGCAGCTTGGCGTGGTGCTTGAACTGCTCCACGCCCTCCTTCATGCTGATCGAGTTGACGATGCCCTTGCCCTGGATGCAGCGCAGGCCGGCCTCGATCACCTCCCACTTGCTGCTGTCGATCATGATCGGCACGCGGGCGATATCGGGCTCGCTGGCGATCAGGTTCAAAAATCGCACCATGGCCGCCTTGCTGTCCAGCATGGCCTCGTCCATGTTGATGTCGATCACCTGGGCGCCGTTTTCCACCTGCTGGCGCGCCACCGACAAGGCCTGGTCGAACTCGCCGTTCAGGATCATGCGGGCGAAGGCCTTGGAGCCAGTGACATTGGTGCGCTCGCCGATGTTGACGAACAGCGTGCCGGGGCCGATGAGCACAGGCTCCAGGCCGGACAACAGCATGGGGGGGACGGAATTTGCGACGGGTTCGGACATTCAACTCACCTGTGGAGGGGGCATGGTTCAGGTGAGCGTCGTTGCGGTCTCGTACACAGAGCTTTCCAAGCCTGACGGGAACCAGCCCCGCTGCAACGCTCCTTGGAAGCACCGATTTTAAAGGCTATGCGCGCACCTGCCGGCCTACCCCCTACCCCAAGAAAGCTCTAAACTTCTGGCACGGACCATCTGTTACCTCTACCCCCCTCCCCCAGCATGTTTGAAAACTTCTTTGGCAGCAAGAAAACCGTTCAAGGTCAACAACCCGAAGACCTTCTGCCCAAGCAGCGCATGCGGGCCGTAGAAGGGTCCGAATCCGCCAACCGGGCAGCCGAACTGCTCATCGCCCCCACGGCGTTGATGCAGCTGCGGCCCGAAGAGGCACTGACCGTGGTGAGCTATATGACGCCGCGCCGCATCCCGATAAACACCACCTTCATCGTCGAAGGCGACAAAAGCGAAACCGGCTACATGGTGCTACTGCTGGAGGGCGAGGTGACGGTAGAAAACGTCATCGTCAGCCGGCGCAACCCGGTTACCGTGACCGTGCTGGGCCCGGGCAGCCTGATTGGTGAAATGGGCTTGATCGACGGCCAGGCCCGGCTGGCCTCGTGCACTGCCAGCACCAACGTGGTCTGCGCCATCCTGTCGCGTGCCGCCCTGGAAAAGCTCAGCCAGGACGACCCGCACACCGCCGCCAAGCTGCTGCTGGCGATTTCCATGCGCGTGGCCGAGCGGCTGCGCGAGACCTCGGAAAAGCTCAAGCGCTACAGCCAGCTGGTACAGGCCATGCAGCAAGAGATTGACCACCTGATGCCGACCTAGTTTCGCCCCGCAAGGGGCGAAACTAGGTCGCAAGTAACTTACTTGCTGTAGGTCAGCACGTAGAACTTGTTGTCAAAGAAGGTATTGGCGTAGTACGGCGACACGCTGGTGGTGATCTTCTTGCTGTAGTCGGCGCTGCCCTCGGCGGTGATGGCGTAGATCTTCTTGGTCTTGTGGTCCATGGCCATGGTGCGCACGCCGGCCATGGTGCCTAGCGCTTCGGACGGCTTATAGGTGTTCGCGTCCACTTGCTCAAACACATTCATGACCGAGTTCACACCGTTGGTCAGGAACACCCGCTTCAACTCTGCGTCGTACACCACGTCGTCGTTACCGCCACCGATTTCATAGGTGTACAGAATCGCGCCATTGTCGGCATCCATCACCGCAAAAGATGGCTTCACCGTCGCACTGCCACGGCAGCCCAGGAAGATGCGGTGGTTGGTCGCATCCAGCGCCAAGCCATTGGTCTGGGCGCAACCGGGTGTGGGCCACTGGGCGGTGACGGTCAGGTCCTTGGTGTTGATGCGGTACACCGCGTTCTCGTCGCGCGAGGCCATGTAGAAATTGCCCTGCCCGTCGGCTTCCGCGTGCTCAGGCTTCTTGGTGCTGACCTTGATGGAGCCAACCTGCTTCAACGAGGGGACATCGAGTACCAGCAACTCGGTACCGTCTTTTTCTGCACCCATATTGACAATGACGCGCTTTGTCGCGGAGTCATAGTGGACGGAGTCCAGATCGTCACCCAGCTTGATAGACGGTTGGGCTTGCAACGTAGACAGCTTGAACGGCGTGATGGTGCCGTTTTCGTTGTATGAAATGCCCAAGTCAAACTCGGAAATCACGGCGGCACCATTGGAGCTATCGCTGGCCGTCGTACCGATGATGCCCAGCGCCTTGTGCTTGGCCAGATCGTAGGCCTGCAGACCCGCGCCGCGCCGACCAATGAACAGATGGCCGCGCGCGGCATCCAGTGACACATAGTCCCAGGCCGAGCCCTTGCCGGGAATCGCCGTAGCGTTATCCAGATGCCAGCCATCAAACGCGGCAGCGGGCAGGGGCAGGGAAACAACGGCTGCGACAGCGGCCGCCACGGATAGTAATTTGCACACGGACATAGGAACTCCTAGAGATGAGAGCCGCATCCTAGAACTGCGCCAGCGTTTGGCGCAGGGTGCAAATCCTTACGTAATTGCCGCAGTCGGCACTGAACCTAGGCCGGCTGCGCCTGGCGCACTGCCGAGCTGGGCAGGCCAAACACGCGGTCAAAAACCCAGTTGAAAACAAAGGCGTAGACCAGGAAGAACATCAGCAAACCCAGGTCCATCACCAGGGCCTGCCACAGCGTGGCATCGAACCACCAGGCCATCAAAGGCACCAGAAACACCGTCAGCCCGCCCTCGAAGCCGATGGCATGCGCGATGCGCCGGCCCACGCTGCGGCCATGCACGGCCTGTCGCGCTTCCCAGCGCTCAAACAAGGTGTTGAACACCAGGTTCCAGGTGATCGCAATAGCCGAAGCCGCGACCGCCACCACACCCGCCTCCTGCAGGCCGTGGCCCGACATGCCGGACAGACCATAAGTGCTGGCCAGGATGGCAATGGCTTCAAACAAGCCCACGTAAACAATTTTTCTCTTGATACCTTGCATGGCAAATCTGGGGGCGCTGGCGCCTTGGAACCGGGAATGCCGCCACTTTATGTCTTTAATTCTGATATATAAAGTCAGCTTATGTCAGTTTTATTGATAGATTGAGCCATGGCATTCACTACCGAGAGCGTGCAGGTATTTCTGGCCGTGCTGGACCGTGGCTCGTTCTCGGCCGCGGCGCGCACCCTGGGGCGGGTGCCTTCGGCGGTCAGCATGGCCGTCGCCCACCTGGAGGCCGAACTGGGGTTGGAGCTGTTCGACCGCAGCGGGCGCGAGCCCCGGCCCACCGCCACCGCGCGGTCGCTGGAGCCGCAGGCCCGCCTGCTCGCCGGCCAGCTGCAGCAGCTGAACGCCCAGGCTCTGGGGCTGACGCAAGGTCTGGAAAGCCGCCTGACCCTGGCCATCGCCCCCGAGCTGCTGGCGGCGCAATGGCGCAGCCCGCTGGCCACGCTGGCGCAGGAATACCCGCTGCTGGAGGTGGAAGTGCTGGCCGCACCGCAGGCCGACGCTTTGAGCATGCTGCACGCGGGCCGGGCCAATCTGGCCCTGGTGTTCGAGCGTCCCAGCCTGGACGGACGCGAGGGTTTTCAAGAGGTCAGCAGCGAAACCCTGGTGGCGGTGATGGCACCCGCGCTGCTGGCGCGCACCCTACAAAGCCCGGACGGCCTGCGCGAGGAACAGCTGACCAACACCCGCCAGATTGTGGTGGCCAGCCGCGACCTGGCCACCATAGACCGGCGCTTTGCCTTTGCGCGGCACTGCTGGCGCACCGACAACCACATCGCCGCGCTGGGCCTGATCGAGGCCGGCATCGGCTGGGGCTGGCTGCCGCAGTCCTTCGTGCGCAGCCAGATCGCCGCCGGCACACTGGTGCAGATACCGTTTGACAACCTGACCAACCACATGGAGCTATGGGTGGACGTGGTCTGGTCCAAGGAGCGGCCACTGGGCCTGGCGGCGCGGCGCTTCATCGCCCTGGTCAGCGCCAGCCGTGAAGCCAGCAAGCTGCTGGCGGCTACCGCTCCAGATTTATAAGAAATCAGCCTCCAGCGCAGGTAATACCTGCGCAAGCAGCTACTAATTCAGTAGCAACCCAATCCAACCCACTTGGCTGCACACGCTGCAGCATGCGAGCCCTTGCCTTCCTCCCGTGGCAGAAATTCTAACGCCCGCGCACGCCTTGTTGACAGTCACTGAAAAGTAACAATAATTGAGCACGTCCGCAATTGCAGATACATGTCCATTATTGCAGACGCAACCTATTCATCACTTAGGCATTTAGGAGTATCAACATGGCGTTTCGACTTCTGGCACTGGCGGCATTGGCCGCTACCTCCGTGTTTGCAACGGGAACGGCTTTTGCCGCCGGCACCCTGGAACAGGCTCTTGCGCGAGGCCGTCTGGTGGTGGGCACCGGCAGCACCAACGCGCCCTGGCACTTCAAGGGAGAGGACGGCAAGCTGCAGGGCTTTGACGTGGACATGGCCAAGATCATTGCCAAGGCCTTGTTTGACGACCCCGAGAAGGTGGAATTCGTCAACCAGTCGTCGGACGCGCGCATCCCCAACATCACCACCGGCAAGGTGGACATCACCTGCCAGTTCCTGACCGTCACCGGCGCGCGCGCGCAGCAGGTCGCCTTCACCATTCCCTACTACCGCGAAGGCGTGGGCCTGATGCTCAAGGCCAAGAGCCCGTATGCCAATTACGCGGCGCTGAAAAAGGCCGACGCTTCGGTCAAGGTGGGCGTGCTGCAAAACGTCTATGCCGAAGCCATGGTGCATGCGGCCTTGCCCAACGCCAAGGTGGCCCAGTTCGACTCGCAAGACCTGATCTACCAGGCCTTGAATTCCGGCCGCGTGGATGCTGTGGCCACAGACCAATCGTCGATCGCCTGGTTCGTCAAACAGAACGCCGGCAAGTACATCGACTCGGGCTACGGCTGGAACCCGCAAACCTATGCCTGCGCCGTCAAGCGCGGCGACCAAGACTGGCTGAACTTCGTGAACACAGCCCTGCACGAAGCCATGACCGGCGTGGAATTTGACAGCTACGCCAAGTCCTTCAACACCTGGTTCGGCGTCAAGCTGGCACCGCCCAAGATCGGCTTCCCGGTCGAATTCCAATAAAGCCCCCGTCTGAACAGACACCCGGAAACCATTGCCCAGGCAGGGCAATGGCCCATCAGCGAACCGCAAACCGCCAACCGCATAGACGAGGCTGCACATGGGTTACACACTGAATTTCGCCGCCGTCTGGCGCAGCTTCATGCCCTTGCTGGACGGGCTGGGCCTGAGCCTGGTGCTGGCGGCCGAGAGCATTGCCATCGGCATGCTGATCGGCCTCGTCGTCAGCTTTGCGCTGACCTCCAAGCTGGGCGTGCTGCGCCGCACCGCGGGCCTGTACGTCACGGTCATCCGCAACACGCCAATTCTGGTGCTGGTGCTGTTTACCTATTTCGCGCTGCCCAATGTGGGCCTGCAGCTGGACGAAATCCCCTCCTTCGTGGCCACGCTGGCGATCTATTCAGGCGCCTATCTGGCGGAGGTGTTTCGCGCAGGGCTGCTGTCGGTGCCGGCCGGCTTGCGCGAGGCCGGCCAGACCATAGGCCTGAGCAAGATGCAGATCCGCACCTCCATCATCTTGCCGCTGATGTTCAGAAACGTGCTGCCGGCGCTGGGCAACACGGTGATTTCACTGTTCAAGGACACCTCTTTGGCGGCGGTGATCGCGGTGCCCGAGCTCACCTTCCAGGCCCGCAAGATCAACGTGGAATCCTTCCGCGTGATTGAGACCTGGGTGGTGGTCAGCCTGATCTATGTGTGCACCTGCGCCGTGCTGGCCGCCGTGTTCCGGCGCATCGAGCGGCAACTCTCCATCCCCCGGTAACCGCCATGGACTTCACATTCTCAGAATTCATCCAGCAGCTCTGGATCGCCCGCGGCTCGATTGCCTACGGGCTCGGGGTGACCATGGCGATCGCCGCCAGCGCCATCGTCCTCGGCACGGTCTTGGGCATAGGCGTGGGCCTGGCGCTGACCTATGGGGGCCGCCCGCTGCGCTGGCTGGCGCGTGGCTACACCGACTTTCTGCGCGGCACCCCGGTGCTAGTGCTGGTGCTGGCCGGCTACTACGTGCCGTCGGCCATCGGCATCGGGCTCAGCCCGCTGCAGGCCGGCGTGCTGGCCCTGGCGGTGTTTTGCAGCTCGCATGTGGGCGAGATCGTGCGCGGTGCGCTGCAAGCCATTCCCAAGGGGCAGATGGACGCTGCCAAGGCCATAGGCCTGACATTCCGCCAAACCTTTGCATCGGTACTGATGCCCTTGGCCCTGCGGCAGGTGCTGCCCGCCTGGGTCAACACCGCAGCGGAAATCGTCAAGGCATCCACCCTGCTGTCGGTGATCGGCGTGGGCGACTTGCTGCTGGCCTCGCAGGAAATCATTGCCCGCACCTTCATGAACCTGCCGTTCTATTTTCTGGCCGGGTTTCTGTACTTCAGCATCAATTTCTCCATCGAGCGCTTCGGACGCTTTGTGGAAAGAAAAATGACCATTCCATCGTGAGGACCTCTTGATGAGCAGCAATATTCTGGAAATCAGCAACCTGCACAAGCGCTTCGGCGATGTGGAAGTGCTCAAAGGCGTGGACTGCGCCATGCAGCAGGGCGATGTGGTCTGCATCATCGGCTCCAGCGGGTCCGGCAAGACGACCATGCTGCGCTGCATCAACATGCTGGAAGAGTTCAACGACGGGTCGATCCGCATCGCCGGACAAGAAATCGGCTACGAAATACGCGGCGGCACGCGGCGGCGCAAGAGCGAACTGGAGATTGCCCGCCAGCGCGCGCTCACCGGTATGGCCTTCCAGCAGTTCAATCTGTTCCCGCACATGACCGCCACCGAGAACGTCACGCTGGGCCTGATCAAGGTCAAAAAAATGGGCCGGGACGAAGCCGTCGCGGTGGCCGAGCGCTGGCTGGACCGCGTCGGTCTGCTGGCGCGCCGCAACCACTACCCCGGCCAGCTATCCGGCGGCCAGCAGCAACGGGTGGCGATTGCCCGGGCCATCGCCATGGAGCCCAAGCTGATGCTGTTCGACGAGGTGACATCCGCGCTGGACCCGGAACTGGTGAACGAAGTCCTGCTGGTCATCAAGGACCTGGCCCGCGAGGGCATGACCATGCTGCTGGTCACGCATGAAATGCGCTTCGCCTACGAAGTCTCGACGCGGGTGATCTTCATGAACCAAGGCCGCATTGCCGAAGAAGGCAATCCGCGCGAGATGTTCATCCAACCCCAAACCGAACGGCTGGCCGAGTTCCTCAAGAGCTCTGCCTTCAACTAAATTGAAAGGACATCTGTGAGCATCATTCGATACGGCGCCGGCGAGCGCGGAGCAGGCGGCCAGGCATTGCCCTTTGCCCGCGCGGTAGAGGCGGACGGCTGGCTGCATGTCTCCGGCCAGGTGGCCATGGAGGGCGGCGAAATCATCGCCGGCGGCATCGTCGCCCAGACCCACAAAACCATTGAGAACCTCATCGCCATCCTGACCGAAGCCGGCTACGGCGTGGAAGACGTGGTGCGGGTCGGTGTGTGGCTGGACGATCCGCGCGACTTCTGGACCTTCAACAAAATCTACGCCGGGTATTTTGGGGATAATCCGCCAGCCCGTGCCTGCGTACAGGCGCAGATGATGGTCGACTGCAAGGTCGAAGTCGATTGCATTGCCTACAAGCGCAAAAGTGGCAACAACACAAACCCCTGAAATCCAGCAACGGAAGCCCTTATCCATGACGGTTGTCGATGACAGTCTCTCCAATCGCCGCTCCAGAGGGCTGGACCGCGCTTTCGAGATCCTCGACTTTTTCAGATCGCACCGCAAACCGGCACGGCCGAATGAAATTGCAGCACTGCTGGGCGCGCCGCGCTCTTCCGTCTACGAGCTGATCAATCTGCTGCTCAAGCACGGGGTGCTGGAATATTCCGGCAGCGAAGGCCAGGTGTTTCTGGGCCGCAAGCTGCACTTCCTGGGCAGCGCGTATGCAGAGCATTTCGACCTGATGCGCGAATGCGAAAAGTCGCTGGTCCGCATCACCCAGGAAACCCGCGAAACCGCCCAGCTCTGCATGCTGGACGGTAACAAATACACGGTGGCGCTGATGAAGGAAGGCATACGCCCTTTCCGCATCTCGTCCAACGTGGGCGAAGCCATGCCGATTCCCTGGACCGCGTCCGGGCGCCTGCTGCTGGGGCATTTATCGGACGGCGAAATTCTGAACCTGATCCCCAAGGAAGACTTCAAGCTGCCGAACGGCGATTGGCTCGATACCCAGGCCTTCCTCCAAGAAGCCCGCGAGGCCCGCACCGCCGGGTACTTCACCTGCGGCAGCATCGTCGACAGCTTCACCCAGTGCTTCGCAGCGCCGGTGTACCAGGGCGAGAAGGTGTGCATCGCCACGCTGTGCCTGGTCGCCCCGCGTGAGGATGGGCAGCGCAATCAGAAGGAATATCTGGACTGCCTGGTCAGCACCGCCAGCGATCTGACGCAGAGGCTACGTGCTACCTGACGGCAAAACAACCGTCAAATATGCCTCTAGCGCAGGTAGTACCTGCGCTAGTAGCTATTAATTAGATAGCAACCAGGGTTTCCCAGCGCCCACTGCGCTGCGAGGCAAACAGCGCGTCGATGATGCGCATGTTCTGGACCGCATCTTCCACGCCGTAGAGCAGCGGCGCTTCACCGCGGACCGCTAGCGAGAACGCATCGCCTTCCAGGCTGTACTGGTCGCAGGGTGCAAAGCTCTCCACCGTGGCGCTGGCTCCGCCCAGGGCCTTGCCGTTGTCGATGAAGATGCGGGTGGCCTCAAATGGTGGCGCGTTGAACGGAATTTCGATTTCCACCCGCTGCTGCGTGCCCACCACCTGCACGCGCTGGTAGGGCGTGGACTGGGTGGACACGGTGAAGTCCAGGTGCCGGCCGCCACCAAAGTCCAGCAGCGCGCTGAAAGTGCGGTCCACATTGAACTCGGGGTCCATGTCGGCCAGCGCCATCACGCGCACCGGCTCGGCGCCGAACAGAAAGCGCCCGGCGACGATGGGGTAGCAGCCAATGTCGAACAGCGCGCCGCCGCCCTTGGCCGCATCGTTGCGGATGTTGTCGGGGTTGCGGTTGAAGTAGGAGAACCAGGCCTGCACCGTGCGCAGCTCGCCCAGGGCGCCGCTTTGCACCAGCTCGCGCGTGCGCAGCCACTGCGGGTGGAAGCGCACCATGAAGGCTTCCATGATGTGCACCTTGCCGGCCACCTCGCGCAGCTGGGCCGCTTCATTGGCGTTCAGCGCAATCGGCTTTTCGCACAGCACATGCTTGCCGGCGCGCGCCGCGGCCAGGGTCATGGGCACGTGCAAGTCGTTGGGCAGCGGGTTGTAGATGGCCTCGATGTTCGGGTCGGCCAGCAGCTCTTCGTAGGAGCCGTAGGCAGTGGGAATGCCCAGCTTGTCGGCAGCAGCGCGCGCCGAGGGCAGCGAACGCGAGGCAATCGCCTGCACATCGCACCACTGGCTGCGCAGCAGCGCCGGGGTGACTTTTTCCATACCGATCTTGGCGGTACTCAACACGCCCCAGCGCACTTTTTGCATATCAGGCAGCCTCTTTGTAGAAGAACGGGCGCAGTACGCGGCCGGGCAGCGGGTTCACCGCGTTGTGGATGGCGGCGATGTGGTCGGGCGTGGTGCCGCAGCAGCCGCCGACGATGTTGACCAGGCCTTCGGCGGCGAATTCGCGCACCAGGGCCGAGGTGACTTCAGGCGTTTCGTCGAAGCCGGTGTCGCTCATCGGGTTGGGCAGGCCGGCGTTGGGGTAGCAGCTGATGAAGGTATCGGGCGCCACCTTGTGCAGCTCCTGGATGTAGGGGCGCATCAGCGCCGCACCCAGCGCGCAATTCAGGCCCACGGCCAGCGGCTGGGCGTGGCGCACGCTGTGCCAGAAGGCGGTGACGGTCTGGCCGCTGAGGATACGGCCCGAGGCATCGGTCACCGTGCCGCTGATGATCAGCGGCAGGCGCTGGCCCGAGTCTTCAAAGTATTCGTCCACCGCGAACAGCGCGGCCTTGGCGTTCAGCGTGTCGAAAATCGTCTCCACCAGGATCACGTCCGCGCCGCCTTCGACCAGGGCCTTGGTCTGCTCGTAATAGGCTTTGCGCAGCTGCTCGAAGTTGACGTTGCGTGCGCCGGGGTCGTTCACATCGGGGCTGATGCTGGCCGTCTTGGGCGTGGGGCCGAGGGCGCCGGCGACGAAGCGGGGCTTGTCCGGCGTGCTGTATTTGTCGCAGGCGGCGCGGGCGATTTTGGCGGACTCGAAGTTCATCTCGATCGCCAGGTCGGCCATGTCGTAGTCCTCCTGGGCCACGGTGGTGGCGCCGAAGGTATTGGTCTCGATCAGGTCGGCGCCAGCGGCCAGGTAGCCTTCGTGGATGTCGCGGATCACGTCCGGCCGGGTCAGGCTGAGCAGCTCGTTGTTGCCCTTCACGTCCTTGTGAAAGTCCTTGAAGCGCTCGCCGCGGTACTGCTCCTCGGTCAGCTTGAAGCGCTGGATCATGGTGCCCATCGCACCATCCAGGATGGCAATGCGTTGCGCCAGGATGGCGGGCAGTTGTTGGGCGCGGGTGTAGGTGGGCGTTTTCATGAGGGCTCGATTGTAGGAAACCCCGGCACCGCCCCACTACACCGCGACCAGTGGCCCCAGTCTGCGTAGGCGTACGGCGTCGCGCAGCGGAGGCTGGCCGTACATGCGGGCGTATTCGCGGCTGAACTGCGACGGGCTCTCGTAGCCGACGGTGAAGCCAATGCTGGCCGCATCCGCCTGGCCGGCCAGCAGCAGGCGCCGGGCCTCCTGCAGGCGGATCTGCTTCTGGTACTGCAGCGGGCTCATGGCGGTGACAGCCTTGAAATGCCGGTGGAAGGTGGAGGCGCTCATGTTGGCGCGCTGCGCTACCGCGGCTATGCGCAGCGGCTCGGCGAAATGGTCGCGTATCCAGCCTATGGCCCGGCCCACCTGGGCCATGCGGCTGTGGGCCAGCGCGATCTGGCGCAGCATGGGCGCCTGGGCGCCGGTCAGCAATCGGTACAGGATTTCGCGCTCGGCCAGCGGCGCCAGCATGGGGATGTCGGCCGGCCGGTCCAGCAAGCGCAGCAGGCGCACGGCGGCATCCAGCAGATCCGGTGTCACCGGGCTGACCGCCAGGCCGGGCAAGGGGGCGTCCTGGGCTGCACCAGGCAGGGTGAGCAGCATGTCGGCCAGCACCGCCGGGTCCAGCTCCAGGGACAACGCCAGATACGGCGCCTCCGGGCTGGCTTGGATGACCGAGCCGGTGATGGGCAAGTCCACCGACACCACCAAATACTGGCCGGCAGCGTATTCCACGATGTTGTCACCCAGCAGCGCCTGCTTGGCACCTTGCGCCACGATGTACAGCATGGGCTGGTAGACCACGCCCATGGGTAGCGTCGGGGTATCGGAGCGCACCAGGCCGACGCGGGGGATGGCGGTGCTGGTCCGGCGCTCATGGCAGTGTTGTGCAATCAAGGCACACAGCTCTTTGAGCGAGTCCGGCGTAGGCAAGGGCAACATGCGAGGATTATGCAAGAGCTGCGCAGCATCAGGCTACCGCTGCACAGGCCGGCACGCGGATAGTCAAGCTCTTCACCATTCAGGAGCAACCCATGTCTTTCCAACCCCACACCTGGTTCATCACCGGCGCAGCGCGCGGCATCGGCGCCCACACCGTGCAGGCCGCGCTGGCCGCCGGCCACAACGTGGTCGCCACCGCCCGCAAGCGCGACAGCATCCAACAGACCGACGACCGCCTGCTGGCGCTGGATCTGGACGTCACCGACGCCGCCCAGGCCCAGGCCACCGTGCAAGCCGCCGTGGCCCGCTTTGGCCGCATCGACGTGCTGGTCAACAACGCGGGCTACGGCCAGCTAGGTCTGTTTGAAGAAAGCACGGCGGCCGATGCGGAGCAGCAGTTCGCCACCAATGTGTTCGGCCTGTTCCACGTCACCCGCGCCGTGCTGCCGGTGATGCGCGCGCAGCGCGCCGGCCATGTGTTCAACCTCTCGTCCATCGCCGGCATGCGCGGCATCCCGGGCGGCTCGCTGTACTGCGCCAGCAAGTTCGCTGTGGAAGGCTTCTCCGAAGGGCTGGCGCAAGAGCTGGCCCCGTTCGGCATCCGCGTCACCATCGTGGAGCCGGGCGCGTTCCGCACCGACTTTCTGGACGGCCAGTCGATGCGCTTTGGCAGCCAGGCCATCGCCGACTACGCCGCGCAGTCGGCACAGATCAGCGCAGGCTTTGGTGCCCGCAACCACCTGCAGCCCGGCGACCCGGCGCGGCTGGCTGCGGTGCTGCTGCAGCTGGCGGCGCATCCGAAGCCACCGCTGCGCTTTGCGGCGGGTAGCGACGCTGTGGCGGTGATTGGGACGAAGATTGAGGCGCTGCGGGGGGAGTTGGAGGCTTGGCAAGCTCTGTCAGTGACTACGGATGGGGAGTTCTAAATTTATGGCACAGAGTTGATATCTGTGCTTCCCAACGCAGACCAACGATACGGAGTAACGACGGCCCCGGATGCATATCGATAAATGGTAAGTATGATCTCGTGCGCTATGGTGCGTATACAAGCATGCGTGGCCCCTCGGGCTAACTCTTTTTTATCGCCAATCGTAATATTGAAGTAAGCACCGCTTGAAAAAGCGTCGTAACTTTGATCAACGTAACCGTCTACGTGCGCTCCGCCATCCTGATCGGCCATCCCGACAACAATTTTCTTACGACTGATTGATCCGTATGTTGGATGGGTCGCAAGCTCTCTAGTCCACCACTCCATGAACGAGGTTCTTCGCTGACGAACTTCAGGTCCAAAGAGCCTTGGCTGAAAACCTGTACTTTGTTCACCTAACTGCATCATCAGCAACTGAGGCCAACTCCATTCGCCTTTTGCCGGAGGCATGCCCACGACGCGGGTAGAGTCCAACCAAAAGCCTCCTCTGAGACTAAGTTGAGCAAGTAACGCCCCTTGACCTGGCTTGGGGCGGTCCGGATGGTGTAGCAGTACCCGCAGCGCTGTTGACATGGGCTTTGCTGCCAGCCAATCACCTGCATCAAACAACTTGCAATAACTTTGCAGCAAATGCAGTTGTTCCTGCAATTGCAGCCGGAGTTCAGCGGTGGATCTCGTGCGCTTCATGCGGGGGCCTAAGAGTTTTAGCTCAATATACAGAAGCACCATCACGTCTTCCCCCCGCCCCAGCCCCGGGCACAATAGCACCTTCCCACCAGCCCCACGCTGGTTTACCCCTCAAATCAGCCCCTAGCGCAATCACCACCTGCGCCAGCAGCTACAAATTCCAGAGCATCGCATTGTCCTCGTCCCCTCTCGCCATCCTGCATGAAACCTTTGGCTACGAGCAGTTCCGGGGGCCGCAGCAGGCCATCGTCGAGCATGTAGTCGCCGGCGGTGACGCGCTGGTGTTGATGCCTACCGGCGGCGGCAAGTCGCTGTGCTACCAGATCCCGGCGATTGCGCGGCAGCTGGACGGGCACGGCATCACCATCGTCATTTCGCCGCTGATCGCGCTGATGCACGACCAGGTGGGCGCGCTGCACGAGGCGGGGGTCAAGGCGGCGTTCTTGAATTCCACCCTGTCGTTCGACGAGGCGCTGGACGTGGAGCGGCGCCTGGTGCGCGGCGACATCACCATGCTGTACGCGGCGCCCGAGCGCATCACCACGCCACGCTTTCTGGACCTGCTGGACGATCTGCTGGCGCGCCGGCAACTGAGCCTGTTTGCGATTGACGAAGTGCATTGCGTGAGCCAGTGGGGCCACGACTTCCGCCCCGAATACCGCGCGCTGACGGTGCTGCACCAGCGCTACGCCAGCGTGCCGCGGATTGCGCTGACGGCCACCGCCGACGCGCTGACCCGGGCCGACATCGTCGAACGCCTGCAACTCGAAGAAGCCCAGCATTTCGTCAGCAGCTTTGACCGGCCGAATATCCGCTACACCATCGTCGAAAAAAAGGACGCGACCACGCAGCTGCTGCGCTTCATCGAGCGCGAGCACGACGAAGACGCGGGCGTGGTCTATTGCCAGTCGCGCAAGCGGGTGGAAGAGGTGGCGCAGATGCTGTGCGAGCACGGCATCAACGCCCTGCCCTACCACGCCGGGCTGGACGCGAAACTGCGCCAGACGCACCAGGACCGCTTTCTGCGCGAAGAAGGCATCGTGATGGTGGCGACCATTGCCTTCGGCATGGGCATCGACAAGCCCGACGTGCGCTTTGTCGCACATTTGGACATGCCGAAAAACATCGAGGGCTACTACCAAGAAACCGGGCGGGCGGGCCGCGACGGCCTGGCCGCCGATGCCTGGATGGTCTACGGCCTGCAGGACGTGGTGAACCAGCGCCGCATGATCGACGAGAGCCCGGCCGGCGAAGAATTCAAGCAGGTGATGCGCGGCAAGCTGGATGCACTGCTGGGACTGGCCGAGGCCACCGACTGCCGCCGGGTCCGGCTGTTGAAATACTTTGGGGAAACCTCCCACGCCTGCGGCAACTGCGACAACTGCCTGGAGCCGCCGCAGGTATGGGACGGCACCGAGGCCGCGCGCAAGCTGCTGTCCACGATTTACCGCATCCAGCAAATGAGCGGTATTAGCTTTGGCACCGGCCACATCATGGACATCTTGCGCGGCAAGACCACCGACAAGGTGAACCAGTTCAACCACAGCACGCTCAGCACCTTCGGCCTGGGTGCGGAGTACAGCGAACAGCAGCTGCGCGGCGTGCTGCGCCAGCTGATTGCGATTGGCGGGGTGGCGGTGGAAGGCGAATACAGCACGCTGTGCCTGACCGAAGGCTCGCGCGCCGTGCTGAAGGGCGAGGTGCCGCTGATGCTGCGCGCGTCCTTGTCCGGCCCAGCGGAACGCAAGCCCAAGCGCGACCGCAGCGGCAAAAACGGCAGCAGCGCCGCCAAATCCGCCGTGGCGGCCGCACTGGACGACGCAGCCCAGGTCCGCTTCGCGGCGCTGAAAGCCTGGCGCGCCGAGGTGGCCCGCGAACACAACCTGCCAGCCTATGTGATCTTCCACGACGCCACCCTGGCCGCCATCGCAACCCTGGCGCCGGACAGCCTGGACGCGCTGGCCGGCGTAAGCGGGCTGGGCACGAAAAAGCTGGAAGCCTATGGCGAAGCCGTGCTGCGGGTTTGCGCCGATACTGCTACGTAAATAATAGCTGCCCGCGCAGATAAAACATGCGCTGGCGGCCTGTTTGGCTTGGAAGTCGAGCGGGCCACGCCCTCAGTGCATAAACCCCATGCCCCGGGACTCACGCACCTCGGGTTTAATGCGGTGCTCGGCCTCCAGCTGATCCATAAACTCCTCCGGAGCCAGCTGCGCATCCAGAATTTCACCCTGGCGTTTGACGGCGGCAAAGTCGCCGGGGCAGAGCTGGTCCATGCGGGCTAAACGGGCTTTCAGGCTGTCGTCCAGCCGGCTGGCATCGCCACCCAGGGCTTCCACCACGAACATGGTTTCGCGCTGCGTGCGCAGCAGGGGCTTGAACTGGATCTTGAAGGTGAAGCGGCGTAGCGCGGCTTGGTCTATGCGGTCCAGCAAATTGGTGGTGCAGACAAAAATGCCACGGTAGCGCTCCATGCCTTGCAGCATTTCGTTGACCTCGGTGACCTCGTAGGTGCGCTGGGCGCCGCGACGGTCTTGCAAAAAGCTGTCGGCCTCGTCCAGCAGCAGCACGGCTTTTTCGGCCTCGGCTTCTTTGAACATGGCGGCCATCTTCTGTTCGGTTTCGCCGACGAATTTGCTCATCAAGTCACTGGCCTGCTTGACCAACAAAGGCTTGTCCAGCGCCTTGGCGATGTGCTCGGCCAGCGCGGTTTTGCCGGTGCCGGGGGCGCCGTAGAAGCACAGCGTGCCGTGACCGCGGGCTTTCAGCGCCTGCACGATGCGCGGCACCTCGAAACGGCTTTCGACGTTGAGCATGTCCAGGCTGTACTGGGTGACAAAGGGGCGCTCGCCGGCATCGGCCAAGCGGTTTCCCAGGGCCTGGTCGGCGTTCTTCAGTTGGCGCTCGATCAGGCTCTCAAAGGCCGTGTCGGTCTGCGGTGTAACCAGCCCGGCGAAGCGCACGGCGGTGCGGATTTGCGCCGGGGTCAGGCCTTTGCGCTCGGTGAGCTTGGCCACAAACGCGTCCGACACCTGCACGCCTTCCAGCGTCTTGCGCACCAGGCCTTCGCGTGCGCCGGGCGGCGGCGACTTCAGTTCCAGGTGGTAGGCGAAGCGGCGGCGGAAGGCCGGGTCGATCTGCTCGATGCGATTGGTCACCCACAAGGTGGGCACGGTGTTCGACTCCAAAATCTGGTTCACCCAGGCCTTGCCGCTGACCGAACCGGAACTGGGCGCGGCCACCTGCTCGGCCCGCGCCATGAGCTGGGCGGCCTCGGAGCTGATGGGTGGGAACACGTCTTCCACTTCGTCGAATAGCAGCGCCGCCTGCACGCTGCCTTTCAGGAAGACCTGGGCGATCTGCAACGAGCGGTAGCGGTCGCGCCCGCTGAGCGAGTTGCCGTCGCGGTCGGCGTATTCCACCTCGAACAGGTCCAGCCCGGCGGCCTGGGCGACGACGCGGGCCAGCTCGGTCTTACCGGTGCCGGGTGGGCCGTAGAGCAAGACGTTCACGCCGGGTTCCTTGCGCGCCACGGCGTTGCGCAGCAGGGACACGAGCACCTGGGTGTCGTCCAGCACGTAGGTGAAGTCAGTCAATGCCAGCGCGCTTTTGGTGGCGGGGCGGGTGAACACGGCCATCAGCTCGCTCTGGTCGCGGTATTCGCGCATCAGCACGGGTGGCAGCTTTTCGCTGACCTTCATCAGGTCGGCCAGGTCGGTGATGTTGTGTTCGGAGATGAGGTTCTCCACCAGGCCGATGCGCTCCAGCCGCGAGCCGGCACGCAGGGCCTCGCCCACCTCGGCCGGGCTGACGCCGGCGACCTCGGCAATGGCCGCATAGGCTTCGGGCGCGTTGTTCACCTTGACCTCGACCAGGATGGTGCGCAGGTCACGCTGGTAGCGGGCCAAGGTACCGTAGAGCAAGAGCGCACGCTCGGCCTTGTTCAACTGCAGCAGGCCGGACAACGCGTCGATGTTCTTCTCCACCAGGGTGGACTGTTTCTTCAGCGCGTGGGTCAGCCATTCGCCGGTGACCGCCAGGGCAGACAGCAGGTCTTTCGGCTGGTCCTTGGCGTATTCATCCAGGTAGAAGAACAGCGTGCCCTCTTCATAGGGGCCGCGCCAGATGCCATGGCGCTCCAGGAACTCGGTGGTACCCAGGTCGTCATGGCCACGCCAGAACTCGTTGTCCTTGCAGCGGCGCAGCAGGAATTCACGTAGGCGCAGCAACACCGGCTGCGGCCACACCAGGTGCCTGCCGGCCATGGCCAGCAGGCTGTTCAGGTCGCGCCGCACATTGAATTTGGGGCCTTGGCGCGCCACCAGGGTCAGCACAAAGTGCGAGCACATCAAATCCAGCACCGGCGCAGCCTTCAGCCCCGGTGACGGAATCAACGGTGCGTGGGCAGAATCGGAAACCAAGCGCTTCGCCATGGAAATGCTCCCTAGCCACAAAGTGGTTTGTTGCCGCACCATAACGCAGGCTGTCAAGCATGGGAAGACATGGCCCGTGAAATATGCCCGGTAGAACCCGCATAGGGATAAATCCTGAAAATTGGTACGATGTCCAACTTGCAGGTTTCGGCCTGCCGCGCTGCCCGGTCGGGCAAGTTTTTAACACCACCCCGAGGAATATCTATGTCCAGCCCTGATACCAGCGAACACGGCGCCAGCGCCCACGCTCCCGCCGATGCCGTGGAAGCCATCGTGCCGATGATTCCCATGGTCCTGCCCCTCGTTGGTGGCGTGCTGATCTTCCTGCTGGCCTTCATCGCCGTATCCATGGCCTGACACCAGCTTGGCGCCAGTCCGGCCGGACTTGACGCCACTTTGAAAGAGCGCCCGCCTGGACCACAGGCCGGCGCAGCGTTTTATGCAATGTAGAACGCCGTTTTTGCCGTATCTACACCCCTGTCTTCACCCTTTTTTGCTATTTTTTCTATAGCTATTGGCGCAGCATTTGTATGCGCTATGGCCTGGAAATATGCGCCATTCTCACGCCCATCATTTCGGCACATAACCTCATGCAACGTTTGCATACATTTTGCGTGTAATCACACCGTAACTTTGTCCTGGCTCTTTAGAATCGAACTCCCAGCCTGCCCGCGCTGACTGCGCCGACCGCCGACTGAGTAGCAAAGCCGTTTTCTGAAAAGGCCGCTCCCGCATCGAGCCTCTTTTTGAAAAGACGATTTTCAACTTAGGAGTACCTCGATGAACGCACGCACCATGGACCTGGGGCTGGACCTCAACGCCCCCGATTACGTCAAAAACACCCAGCTCCTCGCCTGGGTTGCCGACATGGCCGCCCTGACCCAGCCCAAGGCGGTGTACTGGTGCGATGGCAGCGAAGAGGAATACGCCCGCCTCTGCCAACAACTGGTGGACGCCGGCACCTTCAAGAAGCTCAACCCCGCCAAGCGCCCCAACTCCTTCCTGGCCTGCAGCGACCCCAGCGACGTGGCCCGCGTGGAAGACCGCACCTATATCTGCTCTGAAAAGAAGGAAAACGCCGGCCCCACCAACAACTGGATGGAACCCGCGGAAATGCGCGCCACGCTGAACCCGCTGTTTGCCGGTTGCATGCAGGGCCGCACCATGTATGTAGTGCCGTTCAGCATGGGCCCACTGGGCTCGCCCATCGCCCACATTGGCGTGGAGCTGTCCGACAGCCCCTACGTGGCCGTCAACATGAAGACCATGACCCGCATGGGCAAGGCCGTGGTCGAACTGCTGGGTGCGGAGGGCAGCTTCGTCCCCTGCATGCACACCGTGGGCGCACCGCTGGCAGAAGGCCAGGCCGACGTGAAATGGCCTTGCAACAAGACCAAGTACATCGTGCACTTCCCGGAAACCCGCGAAATCTGGTCCTACGGCTCGGGCTATGGCGGCAATGCGCTGCTGGGCAAGAAATGCTTTGCGCTGCGTATCGCCTCCAATATGGGCCGCGACCAAGGTTGGCTGGCCGAGCACATGCTGATCCTGGGCGTGACCAACCCCGAAGGCAAGAAGTACCACGTGGCAGCCGCCTTCCCCAGCGCCTGCGGCAAGACCAATTTCTCCATGCTGGTGCCGCCCGCCGGCTTCCACGGCTGGAAAGTCACCACCATCGGTGACGACATCGCCTGGATCAAGCCCGGTGCCGACGGCCGCCTGTACGCCATCAACCCCGAAGCTGGCTACTTTGGCGTGGCCCCCGGCACCAACTACCACACCAACCCGAACTGCATGGCCAGCCTGGACAAGGATGTGATCTTCACCAATGTGGCGCTGACCGACGACGGCGACGTGTGGTGGGAAGGCATGGAAAAGGACAGCGGCAGCCTGCCCGACCATCTGATCGACTGGCAAGGCAAGGACTGGACGCCCGCCATCGCCCGTGAAACCGGCGCCAAGGCCGCCCACCCCAATTCGCGCTTCACCGTGCCAGCGACCAACAACCCCGCGCTGGACCCGGCCTGGGACGACGCCGCGGGTGTGGCGATCGACGCCTTCATCTTTGGCGGCCGCCGCTCCACCACCGTGCCCCTGGTCACCGAGGCCCGCAACTGGACCGAAGGCGTGTACATGGCCGCCACCATGGGTTCCGAAACCACCGCCGCCGCCGTCGGCCAGATGGGTGTGGTGCGCCGCGACCCGTTCGCCATGCTGCCTTTCACGGGCTACAACATGAGCGACTACTTCCAGCACTGGTTGAATATGGGCGACAAGCTGGCTGCATCGGGCGCCAAGCAGCCCCCAATCTACTGCACCAACTGGTTCCGCAAGGGCGAAGACGGCAAGTTTGTCTGGCCCGGTTATGGCGAAAACATGCGCGTGCTGAAGTGGATGATCGACCGCATCGAAGGCCAGGCCGCAGGCCAGGAAAACATCTTCGGCGTGAGCCCCACCTATGGCGAACTGAACTGGACCGGGCTGGACTTCACGCCGGCGCAGTTCGACACCGTCACCAGCATCGACAAAGCCGCCTGGCAGCAAGAATTGGTACTGCACACCGAGCTGTTCACCCAGCTGGCCTACCACTTGCCGCAAGCTCTGGTGGATACGAAGAAGGCGCTGGAACAGCGCCTGGCGGCTTGAAGCAACGCCTAAAGCAAAAAGCCCCGCACAAAATGGGCGGGGCTTTGGGGCCTAATGTCCGGCCAACGGTGCGGCCGGCAGTGCCTGATCGCCAGGCCTTGTCGGCAGCGCGGTTTGCGCGATTACAGGTGTGCGGACAGGCGGTACTGCGCAGCAGCGTAAGCTTGCGCGTCCAGACGGTCAAAAGCAGCCAGCACAGCACGGCCCAGGCGGCCTGATACGGGAGCCTTCTCTGCCACCACGGTAGCGTCGGCTTCTGCGTGGCGGCCCATGGCGACTTGCAGGTCGGCCATGATGCGGGGGTCGCTCAAAGCGGTGGCCCACAGGCGTTGGTCAGCACGGGCACGGGCCTGGCGTTGCGACCATGCATCCAGAGCCTGTACGATGCGGACGGCGGCGCGGCGGGCCGTACCAGCAAACAGTGCCAGCGCAACAAAGCCCACGGCCCACACGGCGCCCCAGGCGGCCAGCAGATGGCCTTCGCTCCAGTTGTCTACCAACTGGTCGGCAGCGACCACCAGTGCGGACACAATGGCGGCCAACAAAATGGTGGACAAGCCCTTGGCGGAATCAAAACGTTGGGACAGGCTACCGTTGGCCGACTCAGCACGGGTTGCGCCGGCATGTGCGGTAGGGAAGCTGGTTTGGGCAATGCTGGTCATGGTAATTTCCTTTGGATCTAGCGTCCTCTGGACGGGATCGCCGTAGACGCAAACGAATATTAGGGTTTACACCCATACGATCCAACTTTATCTTTGTGATGATCTCCATTCACCATGGTGATGAATGGCCTGCTGTCGGCATACAAGGAGAGCAGTTCAATCGGCCTGGGCCCGGCGCTCACTCCTGTCTGTGGATATTGGTTGAATTGGCCTCTCGCGCTGATATTCCCTGCGCAAGTAGCTCTAATTTTTATAGCAAATTATGTTGGAAGATGCGGTATGCAAAAACGGTTTTCTGGCACGTGCATCAGACGTCGTACCTGCACATAGCCATGACGCCACACCGTATCCATAAAGCAACACATCGCATTTATTACTGCACAAACGCTTACGCCACCCGCCATGAGCCTGCCTAACTTTCGCACTTTCGACCTCAATCTATTGCGGGTGTTTGATGAAATCATGGCCGAGCGCAGCCTCACCCGGGCAGCCCAAAACCTGGCGCTAACCCAGCCGGCCGTCAGCAATGCGCTGCGGCGCCTGCGTGAAACCCTGGACGACGAGTTGGTGCGCCGGCGCGGCCAAAGCCTGGAGGCCACGCCGCGCGCCCTGGCGCTGTGGCCGGTGGTACGCGAGGCCTTGCGGCAGCTGCAGGCTTCACTGGTACCCAGTGACTTCGTACCTGCGCTGGCGGACAGCACCTTTGTGCTGGCCATGGCCGACGCCACGGCGGCGGAGCTGATACCCGGGCTGGTGGACATTCTGGAAACCGAGGCGCCCGGCATCTCGCTGCGCGTGGTGCCACTGACCACACGTGACCCGCGCAAGCTCTTAGAGGATGAGTTGGCCGACCTGGCCGTAGGCTATTTCCCGGCGGTGATGAGCGACCTGACGGCCCGCGCCCAGGTGGGCAAGGCCACGCCGTATGCGCACCAGCGTCTCTACGACGGCCAATATGTATGCGCCATGCGCAAAGGCCATCCACTGGCCCCCGCCGGCCTGACGCTGGACGCGTTTTGCGCGGCGCGCCACCTGCTGGTGAGCTTTTCCGGCCGGGCTTTTGGCTTTATTGACGAAGCCTTGGCGCGCCAGAAACGCGAGCGGCGCGTGGTACTGACGGTGAACCAATTCTTCACCGCGGGCCGGGTCGTAGTCAATTCGGACCTGCTGACGGTGCTGCCACGGCATTTCGTCAGCGTCACCGGCATGGCCGATGCACTGCAGCTGCAAGAGCTGCCATTCACGGTGCCGGCTGTACACGTCGATGCGCTATGGCACCGGCGTATGGAGCATGACGCAGCCCACACTTGGCTACGCCTGGCTTTGGCGCGCTCCGCCAAAAAGGCGTTTGCGCCCTAAGAAAATGTCAACGCTCTCAGCGCATCACGCTGAGAAAGGCCAGTGCCGCGCCACGCAGTTCGGCGGACTGGTAAGGGTTGGTGCCAGAGCGGGCACCCGCGCTTTCCATCAAATCCTGGGCCACATTGGGCGTGTCTTTGCGGCGACGGATGGCAGGCACGGCTGCGCTGACGCTACGGAACAAGATCTTTTGGAGGAGCAGACTCAACATACAAATACCACCGGACAAACGGTGAAAAACAACGATGCTTGAAGAATAAGGGTTTTCCCTAGATATTCAAGCCCCAAGCTATGCGCTTGATGCATAACCTCGTGCAGACCGCCTGTGACAGGCATTTTCTGTGCAGTTATAGACAGGCCCGATCCCGCGTAGACTGGCCCTGCCATGAAGATCCAACTGCTGTCCGACCTGCACCTAGAAACCCACCCAGACTTCGCACCCACGCCCGCGCCCGACGCCGATGTGCTGGTACTAGCCGGCGATATCGGCTCCTACCAGGCGGGCTCGCGCCTGGACGATAGCGACTTCGGCCTGGCCCGCTTCTCCCCCCTGCCCCAGCACGCGGGCTGGCCCACGCCGGTACTTTTCGTGCCCGGCAACCATGAATACGACGGGCTGGATTTCGACACCGCCCACCAGCGCCTGCGCGCCACCTGCGAACGCTTGGGGCTGGCCTGGCTGGAGCGTGAAACCCTGGAGCTGCAGGGCGTACGCTTCATAGGCACCACGCTGTGGAGTGACTTTGACGCACTCGGGCCGGACGACACAGCCACCGAGGCTACCCTCGGCCAGCAGCTCAAGGCGCGTGACAAGGCCTTTCGCGCCGCCAACTACTATTTGACAAAGAACTCGGCCACCCGCAACGGCCAGCCCATGCTGGCCGATGCCATCCGCGAGCAAGCCTTGGAATGCCAGGCCTGGCTGCGCACGGCACTGGCCACGCCCTTTGCCGGCCCCACGGTAGTGGTCACCCACTTTGCGCCCAGCCTGCACAGCGCTGACCCACGCTACGGGCGCACGCCGGGCACGGCCGGTTTCTGCAATGCCTTGGACGATCTGCTGCCGCATGCGCAGCTATGGTTGCACGGCCATCTGCATGCCCCCAGCGACTACGTACACCGCGGTTGCCGGGTCGTAGCTAACCCCAGAGGCTATGCCCGCAAGAACGAGCAGCTGCACTTCCAAGAGGCGCGCTGCATCCAGCTGTGAACCATGTTTACTATGGTTTTAATAGCTGTTAGCGCTGGTAATACCTGCGCTAACGGGCAATCAGACCATCAAAGCAGGTAGACAGCACCCATTCAATGATCTGCTCGTCGCTGTGCTGGCCGCCGGCCTGCAAAAAGCCCAGCACCGGGTCGCAAGCACGCGCATACAGCGTGTACAGCACGGCCACGGCCGGCAACTGCGGGTTGATCTGGCCAGCGGTTTGCGCTGCCTGTATCCAGCCGCCGAGCTGGTCGCTGACCTGCACCAGCACATCCAGGTAGGCGTTATTGCCCATCAGATTGGCACGCAGGCTGGAGTTCTGGCTGGGCAGTGAAGGCATTTCACCAGCCAATTGCACCTGCATGGCCCAGCGCACCAGGGCTTGCAGCTTCAACAAAGGGGCATCGGTGGCTGGCAGGGCTTGCAGAAAGTCCCGTGTGCGCTGCAGCACACGCACCATGGCGGCAGCGGCCAGGTCTTCCTTGCTGGGGAAATGCTTGTACAGGCTGGCCTTGGCAATACCCACGCCCAGCGCCACCTCGTCCACCGTCATGGCGTCAAAGCCCTTTTCGGCCAGCAGACGGTTGACTGTCTGCACGATGGCCTCTTCGCGGGCCTGCAGCATCTGCTGCTTAAAGGAAATTTTGGGTTGGGGGGAAGAGCGCATACCGCATTTTAAGTGCAGATGCACAAAATAAGAACTACGGGTCTATTGTTAGACCCACAAGTCACTAAACACAATATGCGTACAACGGATATTCGAAAAATTCAGCCATATTATCTTTAATTTTATTTAAAAGTCGATTGTATCGACGCATTTATATTTCGCTACATATACCATTTGTACCCATTGCATCCTTGCTTGTGAATCCAATGTACTTAGTGGGTTTTCTAGCGCTTTATCTGTGATTTAAATCTGGGGCGGGCGGACAAAATTTAATTGCCCGTCCATCAACCCAGAGGATCACCATGCAAATCAGCAATGCAACCACCATTCCCGCCAGCACTGCCAAAGCGTCAACGGCAGTCTCCAAAAACTCCTCCATCAATGAAAAAAGTGCGAAAGCATTTAGCGCGGCCACTGCCGATGCCATGGGTCTGGCTAATTCGGCGGGTACAGCGGCTAAAACCCTGAACAGCAGCGCCGTAAATACCGTGAAATCGGCGGCAGAAAATACCACATCCACTGTTGCAGAAGGTGCCAAAGAATTAAAGAGTGCCTATAACAGCATGACCAACGGTATCAGCAATGCCGCCAGCAACGCAGTACAGGCGGTAGAAAACACCGCCAAATCCGCGGTCGATAGCACGGTAACCCTGGCCAATGAAAGCGTCGACGGTTTAAAAACCGCCTATAACGCCACCGCAAAAGGTATTGGCAAGGTTGCCAGCGCCGCCGCCGAATATACCCAAGCGGGCATATCGAACGCCACGCAGGTTGTTAGCGCACTGGTTTAGCCCACAGCCCGGCAATACCGAGCCAGGAGAATATTCTGTTTAAGTCCTATTGCCTGCGCGGAGTTGCGGTTGCAGCGTGTTTGCTGCAAACCGCCTGCTCCATATTCTCGCCCGTACCGCTGTTCGAACTGGTCAAGGCTTCGGGCACAGCCGCCAGCACGCTCATCACGGTCGGGCCCAGCAAGGCCAAGGACACGGTCTACCACATCCATCCTACTTTCGACAAAGTGTGTATTGAATTCAACCCGCAATCCCAAGCGGTGGAAATTCTGCCCGCGGTGCAATCTGAATTGCGCTTGCACCAAATAGAAAGTCGGATATATGAAGCTGGTACCGCTCCCGGCAACTGTGAAATCTGGCTGAATTATGTGGCCTATGTGGAGTGGGATATTCCACCTTTTACCAACGACTATAAAACCTATTTAACCAGTACCACGCTGACATTACGTACGGCTGGCGGCAAGGTTTTATCCAAGAGCAGTTACGCATTGGACCCAACTTATGGCATGGGTAAATGGTCTTCCACACGCAGCAAGGTAGCTCCGGTGGTTACTGCTTTACTCACCGGTTTTGAAAACTAAATCCTGAAAGATTCATATGGCACAGACTATCTATCGCGTACACGCATATTTGATGGCGATATTTGTATTGGGCGCGCTAGGAGCCTGCGCCGGATCGGACAGTATTGTCCCGCCACCCGTACGGGTAACGGCTTTGCAGCAGCCCATGGATATTGAGCCTGTTGCCACTGGTGCGATATTCCGTTCGAATATGACGGTAACCTCCTTATTTTCAGACCGCAGAAAGCCGACCAAAATCGGCGATGCCCTGAAAATCGATATTTCCGAAACCCTGAGCGCCACCAGCGAACAAACCAGCAATACCAGCAAGGAAACCAAGCTGACACAAAAAGGGCCGGGATCTGAATCCAACTCCCTGGGCAGCATCCTCAAGGGCATCATGAACGTGGACGCAACCGCCTCGGGCACCGACACGCTCAAGGGCTCGGGCACCGCCGGCAATAGCAGCAAGTTCAGCGGCCGATTGGCGGCTGCAGTGATCAACGTCATGCCCAACGGCTACCTGCTGGTGGCCGGCGAAAAAAGCATCGTGTTGAACAACGGCATGAGCACACTGCGCTTCTCTGGCGTGGTGAACCCGTATGACATTACCGCGGGCAATGTGGTCGCCTCTGGCGATGTGGTGGATGCCAAGCTGGAACTGGTCGGCAAGGGCGATGTGCAAGACGCTACGTCCCGCAACTGGATGCAGCGCATTCTGGCAAAAAGCCTGAGTTTTTGGTAGCCAGCCCCCTGGGCTGCGGGCAAGCTACTGCAGGCAGCTCTACCTGAGCCCAAGCCTTATTGCAGCGAGGCAGCCGCCGCGTCGGTCAGCGCGGCGCTCAAGGTGTCCAGCACCTCGGACTGCAGATTCCAGCAGTGCCAATAGAGTTGGATCAGCAGTGCCTCTTTCGGAACCAGATTGACCAGTTCCCCCTGGGCCAACAAATCCAGCACCAGCAACTCGGGCACCACGCTGATGCCCCAGCCGGCGCGCACGGCACGCACCTGGCCTTCGGAACTGGGCACGAAGACCTGGCGCAGAGACACCCGCTTGAGACCGTACTGCTGGCTGACGAACTCGCGCTGCATATCATCCTTGCGGTTGAAGGCGACAAATGGCACGTTGCGGAAGTTGTGCGCCGTCAAGCCATGCGGCAAGTGACGGCGTGCATATTCGGCCTGGGCCACGGCCACATAGCGCATGGCGCCCAGGTGCACCACCTTGCAGCCGCGCAGGGCCTGTTTCAAAGTGGTTACGCAGCCCAGCACCTGGCCTTCACGCAGCCATTCCTGGGTAAAGTCCTGGTCATCGGTGATGATCTCCAGCGGCAAGCCCTGGGCCACCACGCCCTGCAAGGCGCCCATGGCCCAGGTGGCGATGCTGTCGGCGTTGATGGCGATCGACACCCGCTCCTCGTCGCGCGCGCCGCCGTTGATGCTGGGCGCCAACTCCTGCATGTCGCGCTCCAGATCAGCTCGCAGCAGGCGCAGCTGCTTGGTGTGTTTGATGAGCAAATGGCCGGCGGCCGTGGGCTTGAGCGGGCGGCTGCGCACCACCAGCACGGTGCCGGCCTGCGCCTCCAGCGAGCGCAGGCGCTGCGACACTGCAGACTGCGTGATGTTCAGCCGCTGCGCCGCACGCTCGAAGCCCCCCTCTTCCACAATGGCGGCAAGGCATTCAAGGGCGTCGGGGTCAAAACTGCTCATGGAAGGCGAATGTACCTTAGGAGCCTAGCCGGTATGTGTACGACCGCTAAATCCGTTGCCGTAGCGGGCCAGGCTCAGGCCCTCCATGCTAATGTCCGGCTTGCGCTGCGACAGCAGGTCAGCCATCACACGGCCGGTGCCGGCTGCCATGGTCCAGCCCAGCGTGCCGTGGCCGGTGGACAGGTGGAGATTGGGGTACGGCGTTTCGCCCAGCACCGGCGTGCCATCGGGCGTCATGGGGCGCAGGCCGGTCCAGAACTCGGCCTTGGACACATCGCCGCCCTTGGGGAACAAGTCGGTTACCACGTGGTTCAGCGTGTTGCGGCGCTCTTCATGTAGCTCCAGGCTGTAGCCAGCCAGCTCGGCCGTACCGCCCACGCGGATGCGGTCACCCAGGCGGGTCACAGCAACTTTGTGGGTTTCGTCCATCACGGTGGATTCGGGCGCGCAGGCCGCGTCGGTGATCGGCACAGTGATGGAATAGCCCTTCACCGGGTACACCGGCAGGTTGAAGCCCAGCGGCTTCAGCAGGACGGGCGAATAGCTGCCCAGCGCCACCAGATAGCTGTCGGCCTGCAGCAGGCCCACGCTGGTATGCACGCCGGTGATCTTGTTCCCATCGGCGGCAATGCGTTCGATATGCACGCTGGAGCGGAATTCCACACCCAGGGCCTCGGCCATCTTGGCCAGGCGGTTGGTGAACTTGAAGCAGTCGCCAGTTTCATCGCCAGGCAGACGCAGCGCGCCGACGAACTTTTCCTTCACCAGGGCCAGTGCCGGCTCGTGTTCCAGGTAAGCCTCGCGGTCCAGCAGCTGGTAGGGCACGCCGTACTGCTTCAATATTTCGATGTCCTTGGCCGTGCCGTCCAGCTGCTTCTGGTTGCGAAACAGCTGCAGCGTGCCCTGGCTACGCTCGTCGTAAGCAATACCGGTGTCAGCGCGCAGCTGCTTCAGACAGTCGCGGCTGTACTCGGCCAGGCGCACCATGCGGCCCTTGTTGATCTGGTAGCGTGCCTCGGTGCAGTTGCGCAGCATGGACATACCCCAGCGCCACATGCTCGGGTCCAGCAGCGGGCGTATCACCAGCGGGCTGTGGTGCATCATCAGCCACTGGATCGCCTTCAGCGGCACGCCCGGCCCGGCCCAGGGCGCCGAGTAGCCGGGCGACACCTCACCCGCATTGCCGTAGCTGGTCTCCAGCGCGGGGCCGGGCTGACGGTCCACCACCGTCACCTGGTGTCCGGCCTTGGCCAGGTAGTACGCGGTCGTGGTGCCGATCACCCCGCTGCCCAAGATCAGAACTTTCATGTGGCGCTCGCTTTGTGAGAAATTGAAACTTGTTGAAATATAAGTTGACCTAATTTATAACACCATGGTTTATTAGAAACTCTAATTCTGAATTAGAGTCTGTTGTGAGATGCTTGCAGTCCCAGAGACAACGGCCCCGCGCCGCAAGAAACACACCATGCCCAACACCCACCTGCTCATCAACGGCCAGTCCGTTCCCGCCGGCTCCGGCGCTACCTTCGAGCGCCGCAACCCGCTGGATGGCAGCATCGCCACCAGCGCCCCCGCCGCCACAGTGCAGGACGCAGTGGCAGCAGTAGAAGCTGCAGCCGCCGCCCTCCCCGCCTGGTCGGCCACCGGCCCAGGCCAGCGCCGCACGCTGCTGACCAAGGCCGCTGCCGCACTGGAAGCCAAGGCCCCGGCCTTCATCGCCGCCATGGCCGCCGAAACCGGCGCCTCGGCGATGTGGGCCGGCTTCAATGTGCACCTGGCCGCCGGCACCCTGCTGGAAGCCGCATCGCTGACCACACAGATCAACGGCGAAGTCATTCCATCCGACGTGCCAGGCAGCCTGTCCATGGGCGTGCGCCAGGCGGCTGGCGTAGTGCTGGGCATGGCGCCGTGGAACGCGCCGGTAATCCTGGGCGTGCGCGCCGTCGCCGTACCGCTGGCCTGCGGCAACACCGTGGTGCTGAAGGGCTCGGAACTCTGCCCCGCCACCCACGGCCTGATCATCGAAGCGCTGCAAGAGGCCGGCCTACCGCCCGGCGTGGTGAACTTCATCACCAACGCGCCGGCCGATGCGGCGGCGGTGGTCGAAGCCATGGTCGCCCACCCCGCCGTGCGGCGTGTCAACTTCACCGGCTCGACCCATGTGGGCAAGATCATCGCCGGCGTCTGCGCCAAGTACCTGAAGCCGGTGGTGCTGGAGCTGGGCGGCAAGGCCCCGCTGCTGGTGCTGGACGACGCCGACCTGGACGCCGCCGTCAACGCCGCCGCCTTTGGCGCCTTCGCCAATTCGGGCCAGATCTGCATGTCGACCGAGCGCATCATCGTGGACGAAAAAATCGCCGATGCCTTCGTGGCTCAGCTGGCCGCCAAGGCCGCCAGCCTGCCGCTGGGCGATCCGCGCAAGGGTCCTGTCGTGCTCGGTTCCGTCGTCGACATGAGCACGGTACAGCGCTGCAACGCACTCATCGACGACGCGCTGGCCAAAGGCGCGAAGCTGCTGTGCGGTGGCAAAGCCGACAGCACCTTGATGCCCGCCACCTTGCTGGACCACGTGACGCCGGCGATGAAGATCTACAGCGAGGAATCCTTCGGCCCGGTGAAAGCCATCGTCCGCGTCAGCGGCGTCGATGCGGCCGTGGCCTGCGCCAACGACAACGCCTATGGCCTGTCCAGCGCGGTATTCGGCCGCGACATTGCGCGCGCACTGCAGGTCGCCGGGCGCATCCAGTCCGGCATCTGCCACGTCAACGGCCCGACGGTGCACGACGAACCGCAGATGCCGTTCGGCGGCGTCAAGGGCAGCGGCATCGGCAGCTTTGGCGGTGCCGCCGGCATCGCAGCGTTCACTGACCTGCGCTGGGTCACGGTGCAGACCACGCCACGGCACTATCCTTTTTGAGGCAAAAGTTTTATAAAAAGACTGCTAGTGCAGGTATTGGCTGCGTTAGCAGCTATATTTTCAATAGCACATTCTTACAAGCTATGCGCAGCCCGCAGGCACTCCTGCAACAGCCGTGTCGCCGGCGAGGGCTCGGGCGTGCGGCGGGTGATGCCCAGAAACTGGCAGGCGTAGTGGAACAGCGCGGGCTGTACGGCACGCATCTGGCCTTTTTGCACAAAGCCCTCGGCATAGTGGTCGGGCAGGAAGCCCAGGTAGTGGCCGCTCAGGATCAGCGTGGCGATGGACTCCTGGTCGAAGCCCGTGGCCTTGCGCGGCAAGCGCTCGCGCTGGCTGATTTCCATGTTCGGCGAATGCTGGCCCAGGCCGGCAAACGGGTAGCGGCGCAGGTCGTCCCAACCCATGGCCTGCATGTCTTGGCCAAACAGCACATGCTGCACGCCGCAGTACAGCAGCATGGTTTCGCCAAACAGCGCGTCGTAGGCCAGGCTGTCGGCGTTGCGGTGGCCGGGGATGATGCCCAGCTGGAACTGGCCGTCCAGCACCCCGCGCTCGATGGCGTGGATGGTCGCCACGTGCAGGCACAGGCGCACATCCGGGGCCTGCTGCGCAAACTGGGCTATGGCCGCATGGATGCGCGCTTGCGGGTTGCTGGCGGTCTTGTCGAACACCGCCAGGTGCAGCTCGCCGCCCATGCGCTGGTGCAGCGCGTCCACGCTGGCGCGAAAGGCCTCGGCGCCGGCCAGCAGGCGCAGCGTCTCGGTGTAGATCTGCTGGCCCTCGGGGGTCAGCGCAAAGCCGCTGCGGCCGCGCCGGCACAGCGTCAAGCCCAGCCGGGTTTCCAGGTCTTTGACGTGCCGACTGACGGTGGAGGTGCCGATGTTCAGCTCCAGCTCGGCCGCCGCCATGCCGCCGCATTCGACCACGCTCTTGAACACCCGCAGCAGGCGGATGTCCATATCGGTCAGCTGGCCCAGGACGGCGCGATTTTTTACTTGCATATATTGCTAACTGAATATGGATATTTAATGCTTTATAAGAGTAACAGACACCGCAAGAATGCGTGATCCACTTTTTACTGGAGCATCCATGGACATGACCGACAGCCAGCAACTCAGCCCCCGCCCCCGTACCGACGCCGCCTGGCTGGACGCGCACTGGATGCCTTACTCGGGCAACCGCAACTTCAAGGCCGACCCGCGCATCATCACCGGTGCCAAGGGCAGCTACTACACCGATATCGACGGCCGCCAGATCCTGGACGGACTGTCCGGCCTGTGGTGCTGTGGCCTGGGCCATGGCCGCGCCGAAATCACGGCCGCCGCCACCCGCCAGCTGGCCACGCTGGACTACTCACCCGCCTTCCAATTCGCCCACCCGCTGTCGTTCGAGCTGGCCAACAAGCTCAAAGAACTGACGCCCGACGGCCTGGACCACGTGTTCTTTACCGGCTCCGGCTCGGAAGCCGCCGACACCTCGCTGAAGATGGCGCGCGCCTACTGGCGCACCAAGGGCCAAGCCAGCAAGACCCGTTTGATCGGCCGCGAAAAGGGCTACCACGGCGTGAACTTCGGCGGCATCTCGGTCGGCGGCATCGGCGCCAACCGCAAGATGTTTGGCGAAGCCCTGCAGGCCGACCACCTACCGCACACCCAGCTGAAAAGCAACGCCTTCTCGCGCGGCATGCCGAAGACTGGCGCCGAGCTGGCCGACGGGCTGCTGGACCTGATTGCGCTGCACGATGCGTCGAACATCGCCGCTGTCATCGTCGAGCCCATGTCCGGCTCGGCCGGCGTGGTGGTGCCACCGGTGGGCTATCTGCAGCGCCTGCGCGAGATCTGCACCGCGCACAACATCCTGCTGATTTTTGACGAAGTGATCACCGGCTTTGGCCGCATGGGCGCGATGACTGGCGCCGAGGCCTTTGGCGTCACGCCCGACATCATGAACGTGGCCAAGCAGATCACCAACGGCGCCCAGCCCATGGGTGCGGTGCTGGTCAAGAAGGACATTTACGACACCTTCATGGCGGCTGGCGGCCCCGACTACATGCTGGAGTTTGCCCACGGCTACACCTACTCGGCCCACCCCGTGGCCTGCGCGGTCGGCCTGGCTACGCTGGACATCCTGGTGCAGGAAAACATGGTGCAGCGCGTGCAAGCCATTGCCCCACATTTCGAAAATGCCGTGCACAGCCTGAAGGGCGCCAAGCATGTCACCGACATCCGCAACTACGGCCTGGCCAGCGGCATCACCATTGCCGCCCTGCCCGGCGAGCCGGCCCGCCGCCCGTATGAGATTGCCATGGCGATGTGGAAGAAGGGTTTTTACGTGCGCTACGGTGGCGACACCATCCAGCTGGCGCCGCCGTTTGTCATTACGCCCGCCGAGATCGACAGCATGGTGAACGCCCTGGGCGAAACGCTGAACGCCCAGGCCTGAGTGGGATGAGCGGAACAAGCGCCGCGCAGCGCCCTTCGGCGGTACCCACGGTGCAGATCGACAACGATCGCGTCAAGGTCACCGAATGGCGCTTTCCACCCGGCGCCCACACCGGCTGGCACCGCCACGGCATGGACTATGTGGTGGTGCCCATGACCAGCGGCAGCCTGCTGCTCGAGACCCCGGACGGCGACGTGCACAGCGCTTTGACCGCCGGCCAGTCCTACACCCGGCTGACCGGCGTGGAGCACAACGTGGTGAATGCCAACACGCACGAATTCGTGTTTGTCGAAATCGAACTCAAATAGCCTGAAAATTTAAAGATTTCAGGCCGCCAGCGCAGATATTGCTTGCGCTGGCAGCTATAAATAATGCAGCAGGCAGAACCGCTGGCAAGTCCTGTTTACAGGGGCTTACGGCTGCAGTAAGGTGGGGGAACAACCCACAAGGGCCGTTCCGGGAGCAGCGCGCTGAGGGCGCAGCCCCCTTGCAAGAAATGGCATGCCCACATCCACGCACCGAGGCCCTGACACCACAGGCCCACCCACCGCCAACAGCGCGCAAGCCTTGCAGCAGCAGCTGCGCCAGCTGAGCCGTGGCATAGGTGTTGCAGCCTGCCTGTGGCTGGTACTGGTAGCCGGCCTGACGCTAATGGTGTCGGACAGCATCGTCGCTGCGCGCATCAGCGCCGAGGCCACCACTGCCGGCCGCGAAACCAGCACCACGGCCCACATCATCGACCGCACCTTCGTGGAAGTGGCCAGCGTGGCCCGCCTGCTGGGGCGCCAGACCGAAGTGCACACGGTGCTCGCCCAGTACAACCCGCAGGCAGTCACCCTGCTCTACTTTCCCGATGGTGAGCGGCGCCGGCGCCTGCTGCACAACCTGGATGTGCGCGAGCTGGGCGACGGCCTGGCCGGGCTGGCCAAAAATCTGGGCTACGAGCGCATCTTCATCGTCAACGTAGCCGGCCTGGTGGTGGCGTCCAGCGACTGGCAGCTGGCCGACGGCATGGTCGGCAAGTCCTACAAAAGCCGCAGCGACTTCAACGACGCGATGGCCAACGGCCAGGGCCAGCTGTTCACCGCCGTCCACACCACCAGCCAGCCGGGCTTCTTCTTCTCGCTGCGCATAGACCAGGACGAGGTGCCCATGGGGGTGGCCGTCATCAACCACAACGCCAGCACGCTGGCGCCGCTGCTGTCCAGCAACCAGATCGCCCTGGTGCTGGACAGCAGCGGCACCGTGGTGAGCGCCTCGCGCGCCGAATACATGCTGCGCCATGTGGGCCCGCTGAGCCAGGGCAAGCCGCCCAGCGGCGCCATGGCCAGCATCCCCATCGAGCGCCCACCTCACTTGCGCCATGCCGACCACTGGCTGGTGGATGGCAACTCCTATCTGCTGACGCGCAGCCCCCTGTCCGAGCCCGGCTACGAGCTGCTGGCGCTCAGCCAGCTGGACACGCTGGACCCCATGGTGCGCTGGCACTACGGGCAGGGCGCGCTGGTGGCTGCCATGGGCCTGGCCGTGCTGTTGCTGCTGGGCCGCGTGCTGCGCCAGGTGCTGCGCCAGCGCCATGCCGCGCTACAGCTGACGCAGGAGCAGAGCGACTTTCTGCAGGCCATGATCGACTGCATCCCGATACCCATCCTGTACCGCGATGCGCAGGCGCTCTACCGGGGCAGCAACAAAGCCTATAACGAGGCCTTTGGCTACAGCCCCGAAGAGCTGGTGGGCACCACCGTGATGGCACTGGAGACCGTGCCGCTGGCCATACGCCAGTCGCTGATGCGGGAGCAAACCCAGTTGCTGACCACCGGCGGCCGCTTCAGCCGCATCGGCGTGTTCACCTATACCGACGGCAAGCCGCACACCACGCTGTACTCCAACACCACCTTCCGCAACGCCGAAGGCAGCGTGGCCGGCCTGGTGGGCGTGCTGGTGGACATCACCGAGCTGACCCAGGCGCAAGAGCAGCTGCGCCTGGCCAAGGAAGTGGCCGAGGAAGCCACCCAGGCCAAGTCCATGTTCCTGGCGAACATGAGCCACGAAATACGCACCCCGATGAACGCGGTGATAGGCCTGTCGCACCTAGCGCTGAAGACTCACCTGGACCCGCGCCAACGCGACTACATCGGCAAGATCCACCGCGCCGGGCAGAACCTGCTGGGCATCATCAACGACATCCTAGACTTCTCCAAGATCGAAGCCGGCAAACTGGAGGTGGAGCACACCCCATTCCGGCTGGACGAGGTGCTGAACCACGCATCCGCCATGGTGGCCGACCGCGCCGACGCCAAAGAGCTGGCCCTGGTATTCGACGTGGCGTCGGAGGTTCCCTCCACCCTGGTCGGCGACCCGCTGCGCCTGGGCCAGGTGCTGACCAATCTGCTGGGCAATGCCGTGAAGTTCACCGACGTCGGCTACGTCAGCGTGGTGGTACGCGTGGTGGACAAGCGGCCCGGCGACGTGCAGCTGCACATCGCCGTGACCGATACCGGCATCGGCATGAGCGAGGCGCAGTCGGCCCGGCTATTCCAGGCCTTCACCCAGGCCGATGGCTCGGTGACCCGCAAATACGGTGGCACCGGCCTGGGCCTGGCCATCAGCCGCGGACTGGTAGAAGGCATGGGCGGGCAGATCGCGGTGCAGTCCACACCCGGCAACGGCAGCTGCTTCAGCTTTGACATCTGGCTGGGCCTGGCCGACCCGGCCAGCCTGGTGCCGCCCCCGGAATACGATGGCCCCCGGCTGGACGGCCTACGCCTGCTGCTGGCCGAAGACAACGACATCAACCAGCAGATCGCCACCGAACTGCTGCACAGCGCAGGCGCCGTGGTGGACCTGGCAGACAACGGCCGCCAGGCCCTGGACATGCTGCACGCCGCAGCACCCACGCACTACCATGCCGTGCTGCTGGACCTGCAAATGCCCGTCATGGGCGGGCTGGAGGCGGCCCAGCACATTCACACCGATGCCCGCTACCAGGGCCTGCCCGTCATCGCCATGACCGCCCACGCCCTGCAGGAGGAACGCGAACGCTGCCTGGCCGCCGGCATGCTGGACCACATCACCAAGCCGCTGGACCCGGTGGGCCTGCTGCAATGCGTGCAGCGCTGGGCCCGGCCCGCAGCGCCGCACAGCGCGCCGCCCAGCATGCAGGCGGCGCACGCCTCCCGGCTGGCGCCCCAGCCCGGGCTGGACACCCAGGCCGGCCTGCGCCGCGTGGCCGGCAACGAAGCCCTGTACCTGCGCCTGCTGGGCCAGTTCACCGACAGCCATGCGCAAGCCCCCACCAAAGCCCAGATCGCGCTCCAGCAGGGCGACCTGGAAGGCGCCCAACGCATGCTGCACACCATCCGCGGCGTGGCCGGCAATATCGGACTGACCGACTTGGCCGCCGCCGCCCAGGTGGTGGAAGACCGGCTGAAACAAGATGGCCCGGCCAGCGCCGCCGAAAGCGTCGCCGTAAGTGCCGCCATGGAGCAGCTGCAGCAGCAAACCCGCCGCGCCGTCGAAGCCCTGCGTGCCTTGCTGGAAACCGCCACGCCCGATGCGGCTGACACCCCGCCGGCCCCACCCGACCTGGTCGCCCAGGCCCGTGGCCGCCACCTGGCCCAGCTGCTGGCCGACAGCGATGGCGACTGCGTGGACTATCTGCAAGCCCATGCGGCCAGCCTCCGCAGCCTGTTTGCCCCCGGCGGCTTCAACGCCATGCACAACGCCATGCAACGCTTCGACTTCGAGCTGGCGCATAGCCTGCTGACAGACGCGCTGCTACAGGCGGCGCGGACCTAGTGCTATTGTTTTAGGAGCCATCAGCGCAGGTACTACCTGCGCTACAGGGCTTTTTCACTCAAGGCGCCACCACCAGGTCTTTCACCCGCTCCTGGCGTATCAGGTACAGGCCGCTGGCGATGATGATGGCACCACCCAGCAGGGTGCGGGCCTGCGGCAGGGTCTGCCACAGCAAACCATCCAGCAAGATGCCCCAGGCCAGCGCGGTGTACTCGAACGGCGCCACCACCGAGGCCTGGCCGGAGCGGAAGGCCTGGGTAATCGCCAGCTGGCCGATGAAACCGCTGATGCCTATCACCACCAGCTGTGGAATATGCGCGGGCTGCACCGCCACCCAGTCTGGCCAGGCCAGCGCACCTCCGGCCACGGCCAGCCCGCTGGTGCCCCAGAACACCAGGCTGGCGCTGGAATCGGTGCGGCTCAAAATGCGCCCGGTAATGGCCGATAGAGCGTAGCAGCTGGCCGACACCAGCACGGCCAGCGCACCCCATGACAAAAAGGCCCCCTGGCTGGGCCGCAGCGCCACCAGCACCCCGCAAAACCCACCCGCAATCGCCAGCCAGTGGCTGGGCCGCACCCGCTCCTTCAGCACCGGGATGGACAGCATGGTGATCAGCATCGGCGCCACGAAGAAAATGGCGTAGGCCTCAGCCAGCCCCAACGTCCGCAGCCCGTAGACGAATGACGACAGCATGGTCACACCCACCACCGTGCGCAGCACATGCAGCGGCCAGCGCACCTTCAGCAAACCGCCCCACTCCCTGCGCCACAGCACATACAGGCAGACCAGGGGCATGGCCGCCAGGCCGCGCAGGCACGCCACCTGCAGCGGCGGGTAGCTGCCGGTCAGCGATTTCATGGACGCATCCATCAAGGAAAAGGCCCCCACGGCAATCACCATGGCGACGATGCCGCGCAGATTCGCGGCCGCAGAAGAAACAGGGGAGGAGGACACAGGCAGAACTCGGTAAGTCGGGGCAGCGCAAAAGACAAACCGCTACCATCGCAGACGACTATAGCCAAGGCCAGCCTCTGGCCGCTACCGCAGGGACATCACCATGCCAATCTGGAAACAAGCCGTCACCGTCGAATCACTCAGCGCCGCAGGCCTGGGCACCGCCATCGCCCATCTGGGCATAGAGTTCCTGGAGGTGGGCGACGACTTCCTGCGCGCCCGCGTGCCGGTGGATTCGCGCACCTGCCAGCCCTATGGCCTGCTGCACGGCGGCGTCAGCGTGGTACTGGCCGAAACCCTCGGCTCCTGCGGCGCCATGTTCGCCGCGCCACCCGGCCACCGCGCCGTGGGCCTGGACATCAACGCCAACCACCTGCGCGGCGTGACCAGCGGCTGGGTCACCGGCACGGCGCGGCCGGTGCACATAGGCCGCACCACCCAGGTGTGGCAAATCGACATGGTGGACGATGCCGGAAAACCTACGTGCGTGTCACGTATCACCATGGCTGTGTTGGAGCCTAAATAAGCCTGCGGCGCAGGATTTACCCGCGCAAGCAGCTACACAAATAATAGCAATCAGCTCGCCTCACCCGAGCCACGCGCCAGCCGCTCGCTCTTCCAGTACACGTCATCCCCGCCGTCCACGCGGTTCAGCACCCGCGCCAGTACGAACAGCAGATCACTGAGCCGGTTCAGGTAATGGCGTGGCGTATCTTTCAGTGCGTCTTGCTGCTCCAGCGCCACCACGGTGCGCTCGGCGCGGCGGGCCACGGTGCGGCACACATGGGCTTGGGACGCGGCACGGGTGCCGGCGGGCAGGATGAATTCGGCCAGGCGCGGCAGCGTGGCGTTGTGCTCGGCCAGGGCCTGGTCCAGCGCCAGCACGGCATCCGGTTTGAGCAACTCAAAACCCGGTATGGACAGCTCGCCGCCCAGGTTGAAAAGCTGGTGCTGCACCTCCACCAGCAAGGTACGCACGCCCTCAGGCAGCGGTTCGCACAGCAGCAGGCCGATATGGCTGTTTAGCTCGTCCACGTCGCCCATGGCGTGCACGCGCAGGCTGTTCTTGGACACGCGGGTGTTGTCGCCCAGGCCGGTCGTGCCGTTGTCGCCGGTACGGGTGGCGATTTGCGTGAGGCGGTTGGCCATGGCGCTGCTCCTTCAGAATAAGGGGAGAATTGTGCGCGATCTATAGTGAACCGGAGACAGCCCATGAACGCCCCCACCGCCTCCCAGCACCTGCTGCCCACCCTGGCTATCCGCGAAGTGCCGCCCGCCTTGGTCGAGGCCCTGCAAGCCCGCTTTGGCGCGCAGTTCAGCACCGCACTGGCCGTGCGCGAGCACCATGGGCGCGATGAGTCGGCCTTTGCCGTGCCGCCGCCGGCCGCCGTGGTGTTTGCGGAAAGCACGGCCGATGTGGCCGACGCGGTGCGGCTGGCCGCCGCCCATGCCACGCCCATCATTCCGTTCGGCGTGGGCTCGTCACTGGAAGGCCATTTGCTGGCGGTGCAAGGCGGCATCAGCCTGGACGTCAGCCGCATGAACGCCATCCTCAGCGTGAACGCCGACGACCTGACGGTGACGGTGCAGCCCGGCGTAACGCGCAAGCAGCTGAACGAGGCCATCAAGGACACCGGCCTGTTCTTCCCCATCGACCCCGGCGCCGACGCCTCCATCGGCGGCATGTGCGCCACGCGCGCCAGCGGCACCAATGCCGTGCGCTACGGCACCATGCGCGAGAACGTGCTGGCCCTCGAAGTGGTCACTGCCAGCGGCGAAGTCATCCACACCGGCACGCGGGCCAAGAAGTCCAGCGCGGGCTACGACCTGACGCGGCTGATGGTGGGCAGCGAGGGCACGCTGGGCGTAATCACCGCCGTCACGCTGAAGATCTACCCCCTGCCCGAGGCGATATCGGCCGCCATCTGCTCCTTCCCCAGCATCGAGGCCGCCGTGCGCACCACCATCCAGGTGATCCAGCTGGGTGTGCCGATCGCGCGGGTGGAGCTGATCGACGCCAACACCGTGCGCATGGTCAACGCCCATTCCAAGCTCGGTCTGCGCGAAGAACCCATGCTGCTGATGGAGTTCCACGGCTCGCCCACCGGCGTGCAGGAGCAGGCCGAGCTGGTGCAGGAGATTGCCTCCGACCACGGCGGCCAGGCCTTTGAATGGGCCAGCACGCCCGAAGAGCGCACCCGGCTGTGGACGGCGCGGCACAACGCCTACTTCGCCGCCGTGCAGTCACGCCCGGGCTGCAAAGCCATCTCCACCGATACCTGCGTGCCTATCTCGCGCCTGGCCGACTGCCTGTTGGATTCGATTACCGAAGCCGACGCGTCCGGCATCCCCTACTTCCTGGTCGGCCATGTGGGCGACGGCAACTTCCACTTCGGCTACCTGATCGACCCCGACAGCGCCAAGGAGCGTGAGAAGGCCGAGCAGCTCAACCACGCGCTGGTGAACCGTGCGCTGGCGCTGGACGGCACCTGCACCGGAGAACACGGCGTGGGCCTGCACAAGATGGACTTCCTGGTGAGTGAGACCGGCGCCGGTGCCGTCGCCATGATGCGCGCCATCAAGCAAGCGCTGGACCCGCTGAATATCCTGAACCCGGGCAAGATATTTCGCCTATAGGCTGCTTTTCAAAGATTGCTTGCCAGCGCTACTTCGGCCATGTCGGTGTAGCCCTGCAGCACTTTCTCAATGCCATCCTGGGCCAAGGTATGCATGCCCGCCGCCTGCGCCGCTTGGCGGATATCGGACGCCGGGGCCTGGCGGCGGATATGCCGGCGAATGCCTTCATCACTCACCATCAGCTCATGGATGCCCATGCGCCCGTGGTAACCGGTATGTTCGCACTGGCTGCAGCCTCGGCGCCGCCATAATTTCACCTCGCCCGTCCCCGCCCCGTACTGGGCGCGCCAGCGCTGCACCAATGCCTCATGCGCACTGGAAGTTACGCCACTACCGTCGTCGCAGCCCAAATACTGCGTGGCCAGGGACTGCAGCGCATCGCCCGTGGCCGCATACGGCTCGCGGCAAGCGGTACATAGTCTACGGACCAGACGCTGCGCCAAGATGGCCAGCAGCGAATCGGAAAAATTGAAGGGATTCAAGCCCATTTCCAATAAGCGGGCAATGCTTTCCGGCGCCGAGTTGGTATGCAGGGTCGAGAGCACCAGGTGGCCGGTTAATGATGCATCCACAGCCACCCTGGCGGTTTCTTCATCGCGCATTTCACCGATCATGATCACGTCAGGGTCGGCACGCAAAAAGGTCCGCATGGCCGCGGCAAACGTCCAGCCAATGCGCGGGTTCACTTGCACCTGCCGCAACCCGCTTTGGGTGATTTCGATGGGGTCCTCGGCCGTCCATATCTTGCGGCCATCCGTATTGATATCGCGTATGACCGAATGCAGCGTGGTGGTTTTCCCACTGCCCGTGGGACCACAGACCAATATCAGGCCATAGCTTTTTTGCACCACGGCGCGCAAGGCAGCAAGGTTGGCGGCGCTCAGGCCAATGGCCTCCAAAGGCAAGGGCTTGGCACCTTCCAGCAGACGCAGCACAACGTCTTCCAGGCCGTGCGCGGTCGGAACGGTGACCACACGCAACTCCACTGCCGGGCCACCAAAACGGGAGAAGTCGATCTTTCCATCCTGGGGCTTGCGGTGCTCAGAAATATCCAGACCCGCCATGATCTTGATACGCGCAACAATCGAGAAACGAAAGCGGCCCGGCACTTCCAGATACGGCTTCATGGCACCGTCCACACGCAACCGTATCCGCACATTCGCGGGAGCGGGTTCGGTCTCGATATGGATGTCCGAAGCGCGGTGGGCAATGGCCTCGTCAATGATGGAGTTGATCAGTCGCACCAAGGTGTTATCCGACTCGCTGACCGTATCCGATGGCTCGGCATCCACATCGCGTGCGCTGCGACCCAGGTCGCCCGCCAGTTCCAGGGCAGTAGCGCGCGGAACAGCTACGGGTGCTCCCGTTGCTGGCGTGGCTGGCATGACGGCTGCCCGGTGGCGACGATAAGCCTGCTGGATAGCGGGCAGCAAAGTACCTGGGGCGCCTTGCACGGTGACCAGACGCCGCTGCGTCAAGAAGCGCAATTCATCCATCAGCGTCCGGTCCAAAGGGCTGGCCACCAACAGCACCAGGGCATCTTCACGCACCATCAGCGGTAGCACGGACTCCCGTTCGGCTACCGCTTGCGGCACCAGAGCCAAGGCCTGCGGGTCGGCATTTAAACCTCGTGGATCCACCATGTAAGTGCCCAGCCAGCTATCGATCGCATGCTGCAGCTGCTCCCGGGTCAGATCGCCTTGCTCGACCAAAATCTGGCCAAGCTGGCGATGGTGCCCGCTCCCCCGCTCCTCCTGCTGAATCTTCATACAAGCCGCCATGGTCTGTGGGCTGACCAAACCCGCCTGCACGATGGCTTCTCCCAGATGGCGTGCCGTACCCACCACGGGATGCGGTGAAGTCACCAAGTCCCACAAAGCATCGGCATTCTGCGGCCGAAAACACTGGGCTATTGACCTCTCCCCCGCCAATGGCACGGACGCCATGGGCGAACGCGGGTTGGTATCGACGCACAAAGGACTGGTGTCTGGAAAGTTACGCATCGCTGGAGCTCTTGGTACTTGTTCACCGCCGTTTTGGCATCGCGGCGGCATACGATCTAAAAGAGCCCATTGTAATAAAATGATTTAAACGATATTAATGATTTAATCAATTCGTCTAAATTGAGTGGAAATTTGATAATTTGTCACAAAATCCACCTGCTTACGCATTCCGTATCCAAAATGACCACGAAACGGAGTGAGGCAACTCGCTATGCCGTCAACGACAACCCATCAGATGTGAAAAGAGCACGGCGCATGCACAAAGCGTGACGGATAAACCGCGCCTTGGCACCTGGTCTGCTGAATATTCCGAGCCTGGGAAACATCTTCAAGCTGTAAAGCCTCTTCGCCGCGATACCGATGGCTGGGTATCAGACGGCATTCTTCAATTCACAACGATTCCCGTCCGGGTCCAGAAACACACCTATAACGCCCCAGTCGAAGGCATGGATCTCGACCGACACGCCCCGCTCTCGTAGCTCCATGGCGGCGCTGTGAACATCCAGAACGTTGAACCGCAAGATGGTGGAATTTTGCGCACGCGACTTTTCACCGTGACAAGCAACACCGCCCCGCTCGACCATTAAATAGGCAGCGCCCAAAGCGAATGTGGTCAAGGTTTCTTGAACGTGCACAACGGGCAAAGACAAACAGTCCCGGTAGAAACCAACGCACGGTTCATAGTTTTCAACGAACAGAATGATCCCGGTTTGCTCAATATCCATGATCGAAGTCACTATATTTTTAATAGCTGCTACCGCAGTAGATATCTGCGCTAGGGCCATATTTTCTATAAATCCGCGAACTGCGGACCGGCATTACTCGCCGATGAAATAGCTCCGCTTGATCGCGTACTCCGAGCCCTTGCGGAACTGGCCCGGTACCCACTTTTTCCAATCTTCAAACAGGTCTTGCGGCTTCCAGGTGTCGGCGGCAGCGGAGCCGTATTGGTCGATGTGGCGCTTTACGGACTCGCGGAAACGGTGGTGGGCAAATACGCGCATGAACTCGCCGAAATAGATGTCGGCCACGCGGGTGTTGCCACGGATCAGCACCATGTTTTCGTCGTTGGTGTCCACGCTGGCTTCGCTGAAGTTGGCCGAACCCGCCAGAACGGCCGGCTGGCTGCCCAGCGGGTCGATCAGCATGAACTTGGTATGCACCCAGTTCACGTTGACGCCGATGCCGCCGCTCTCCTGGTGCCAGCCGTCGATCCAGTCCACAAAGATGCTGCTGCCCAGGGCCATGCCGATGTTCGGAAAGCGGCGTATGCGCTCGATATCGGCAATGGCGGCGGCGCGCGAGGCGGCGTTGCCACCGTTCACATATTTGTCCAGCAAGGCAAAGCGCAGCACACCGTCGTTTTTGTCGAACACCGGGCGAAAGTCTTTCACGATGCCGAAGGGGAAGGTCATGAACAAAGGCTTGGGGTCGTCGGCCAGCGCAATCCACCAATCGAACACGCTACGGCCACGGTGCGGCGAGAAGATGGGCGTCAGCGCGTCCGCCGTGGTGGCGGGCGGCAGGGCATTGCTGGTCTCTGTCCAGTCCTTGATGGCGTCAGGCGCCGGGTCGCCCTTGAGTTCATTCCAATAACCCAGGTAGCGCTGGGCCAGCGCTGCGTCATGGATGGCGTGGCCCACGTTCAGCTGGCCGTACAAGGCGTTGCGGCTGATATTGGTGGAGCCGGTCCACACCGACACCGGCTTGCCGTTCTGGCTGAGCACGATGAACTTGTTGTGCATCAGCTTGGTGTGGCTGCGCGGAAAGCTGATGCCCTTGATCTTGGCTTTGGCGATGGCCTGGGCATTGGTCTTGCCGGTGTCGTCGTCCAGGCCGTGGTAGATCAGCTTGACGTCCGCTCCGGCCTGGTGCGCCGACTTGAAGGCCTGCAGCACGTCGGGCCAGGGCTGCTTTTCCGGCAGATGCAACTCGTAAATGGCCGCATGCAGGCTGTAGCTGCGGTCCTTGGCCCGGGCGATGAAGGCCAGCAGGCCGGGCACCAGGTCGCGCCCCAGCCATTCGTAGGCGGGTGCGCCGGCCTGCTCCAGCGTCTGCCCCGGAAAGCGTTTGGTGAAGGCCTGGGAGGCAATGGCGCCCCGGTTGAAATGCACCTCATGCTGGGCATCGGCCAGCGGCTCGCTGGCGATGGTGACCGTGGTGGCGGCCTTCTCGGTCAGCGCGCCCGGCTGGCCGTACATGGGAATAACGCGGTACTGGTAGCTGTAGCCCGGCTTGACCGTGTAGTCCGCCCATTGGAAGGACTGGAAGGGGTGCTCATGGCTGTTGGCGTCTTCAAAGCCGGTGGGTGGGCGGATGCTGGGAAAAGTCTTGTTGCCGCGCAGCCAGATGGTTTCGTCTTCCACCAGATCGGTACGCTGGATGGCAAAACCCATCAGGCCTTTGGCGTCCGCCTCCTGCATATCGAAGGCCAGAAAGACGACATAGGTTCCGCTGATGGCCCGCACCTTGACGAGCCCTGACACCGTGGTTCGCATACGCATCCTCCATCGATAACGCTCTAACGGGGAACAATAAAAAAAGGGGCTGTACCTGCGCACAACCCCTTTTTTGCTACTGTCCGGGCGAGCCCGGCTTACTTGCCCAATTCCTGCATGGTGGCAGCATCCAGACGGCCCGTCTGGCTGATGTTGCGGTCTTTCTGGAAAGTACGCAAGGCATTCACCGTCTTGCGGCCCATGGCACCATCGGCCACGCCGGCGTCATAGCCCAGCTGGTTTAATTTGTCCTGGGCAGCTTTCATGGACATGCTGGCAGACGCCGCACCAGGCGCCGAGGTTTGCGACGGCGCCGCGCCGCCATCCACACCCAGCTTGCCGCCACCGCCCAGGCCTTGGCCCTGCACGGTTTGCGCCTTGTAGTTGCGCAGCGAGCGGACCATGTTGTTGTATGCGTCCATAAAGGCCGCGGCAATCACCTTGCCCTGGGGCGTGCTGTTGTACATGCCCGCAGCACCGCCACCGGAGCCGCCAAACAGCGCGCCCATGCCACCCCAGTCGGTCTTGGAGGCGCTGCCTTCCGACACCGCCACCTGCACGCTGGAGCGGTTGTCGATCATGGTCAGCATCACGCTGGCTTCACGCGTGGCGGTCTGGCCGGCCACGGCGCCCAGCAGCCTGCCCGTGCCGCCAAACAAACCACCCACGGCCGCCGCAGCGCCGCCGGTGTTCTGGTTGAAGATGACTTCAGGCGATAGGCCGTAGTCAGATGACACCATCTGGCCCTTGCCGAAGTTGCTGCCCTGGCGCATTTCACCGGAGTTTTGCAGCTGGCGCTCACGGCTCATGGCGTTCATGCCGGTCTGGCTACGCTCCACCACGATGAAGCAGTTGGACTGCTGGATCATCAGGCGCAACAGACTGGCCGTGGGCGGCAGGCGGTATTCGTTGCGCAAGATGGTGTACCAGCCGGCTTGCTCGTTTTCAATCAAAGACACCGTACCCAGGGACGACGCGCATTTTTCCAGCTGCGAGTTTTCATTCGCGCTGCTGGCGCCGCCGGCACTGCCCGTGGCCACGGTTTTGGCCTCAGGGTTGCCCATTTTCATGTCGGTGGTCTCACAACCGGCCAAAAGGGCGACCGCACACGCTGCCACGAGGGATATCTTGATGTTTTGCATGCTGATGTTAGTAAAAGAAAAATGCGTCACAGTGTACGAAACTATCATTTCGCCGCAACCCATCCATCGGCAAAAACGTCCTGCTTATGGCGTAAGCGGCACGCGGTAGAGCCACACGGGCCGCCCGTCCGGCGCCTGCAGGCGGCCGGTGGCGCGCACACCCGGTACCTCAAATTCCAGGCTGACCATCCAGCTGCCGGGCTGCTGCTGCGCACGGGCCTTGTCCCAGGCGCGGGCCATGCTCTCGGGGCGCTGGAACAGATACACCATGGCGTACGGCGCCCAGTCGGCACGCCAGATGTCGCCGCGGCGCACGCGCGCCCAGGGGCAGCGCAGGGCACACAGAGCGCGCAGCGGCCAGCTCCATTCCAGACCCTGCAAGCGCGCCTGCGGGTAGGCCAGGCGTAGCGCCTGCAGGCCGTGGCCCAGGCCGCAGCCGGCGTCCAGCACCAGCGCACCCTCGGGCAGGGGCGCGACCTCGGCCAGGCCTTGCAAGGCCCGCGCAGGCGTGGGAAACAGGGGCGCGTCGCGCCAGGCATTCAGCGGGTAGACCAGCAGCAGCAAGGCCAGGGGCAGCAACCAGGCCCAGGCTGGCAGGGCCAGCGTACCCGACAAGGCCAATGACAAGGGAAAGCCCCCCGCAATCAGGCCACGCCGCCACCAACTACGGCCTAACAGGCTGCAGGCCGCGCCGCCCGCTGTTGCCAGGGCCAGCGCCCCGAGAACCGGCAAGCCCAGCCACAGCAACACGGTAAAAACCGCCCAGGCACCACCCCAGACCAGCAGCGCAGGCAAGGGCCAGGGCAGGCGTTGCAAGGGCGGAGAACCGGCTTAGCGGGCAGCGCCGCGCGACAGCTTGTCGATCAGGCCGTTAAGCTCATCAAGCGAGCCGAACTGCACCACGATCTCGCCCATTTCCTCGATCTTGCCGTGGCGCTTGACGCGCTTCTTGATCTGGATTTCCACCTCGGCCATGAGCAGATCGGAGAGTTCTTCTTCCACCCGCTTCAGGTCGCGCGACTTCTCTTTCTTGGCCTTGGGCGAGGCGGTCAGCGAGAACTCGGCGCTGAGCTTCTTGACCAGGCCCTCGGCCTCGCGCACCGACATCTTCTGGGCGGCGATCTGGCTGGCCGCAGTAATTTGTGTGGCCCGGTCCAGCGACAGCAGGGCGCGTGCATGGCCCATGTCCAGGTCGCCGGCCATCAGCATGGTCTGCACCGGGTCGGCCAGGTTCAACAGACGCAGCAGGTTGCTGGCGGCGCTGCGGGATCTGCCGACGGCCTGGGCCGCCAGCTCGTGCGTCAGGCCGAATTCCTTCACCAGGCGCTGCAGACCCTGGGCTTCTTCCAGAGGGTTCAGGTCTTCGCGCTGGATGTTTTCGATCAGCGCCATGGCGGCTGCGGACTCGTCAGGCACATCACGCACCAGCACCGGCACCCTGTCCAGCCCGGCCAGCCGCGCCGCGCGGAAGCGTCGTTCGCCAGCGATGATTTCATACTTGCCGGCGTTGTCTCCGCTGGTCAGGCGCCGCACCAGGATGGGTTGCATGATGCCCTGGACCTTGATGCTCTCGGCCAGCTCATACAGCGCGCCCTCGTCCATGCGGGTGCGCGGCTGGTACTGGCCGGCGACCAGCTCGGTCAGCGGCAGCTCGGTCGGCAGGCCGGGCTCTTGCGGCACCGGGTCTTGCACCTTGGGGCCGAGCAGAGCGTCCAGGCCCATGCCCAGGCCTTTGCGTTTGGGGGTTGCCATATCGATGTGCTTTCTATTTTTGATTCAGTAACAGCGCCCTGCCCTGCGGCCAGTCGCCGAGGCCGGATTCGGCATTGATGTGGCCGCGCGCGCCAATGTTGTGCAAGGCCGCACCCCAATGCCCGGCGAACCCGGCCGCGGCTTCAAAACTGCAATACGGGTCGTCGGTGGATGCCACCAGCGCGGCCGGAAACGGCAGCGCGCTGAGCACTGGCTGGGCCCAGCGATGCAGCTGCGGCGGGAAATCCGGCTGGGCCACGTCGGGCGGAGCCACCAGCAAAGCGCCCTGCACTTTGCCAACGCTGCCCGACACCGCCGCCCAGGCCGCCACCAGATGGCAGCCCAGGCTGTGCGCGGCCAGCAACACCGGGCCGTCCTGCTGCTGCACCACCTCTTCGAGGCGGGTGATCCAGTCGCCACGCAGCGGCTGCATCCAGTCGTGCTGCTCGACCCGCAGGTCGCCAAAATGGGTTTCCCACAGGGTTTGCCAATGGCCAGGCCCGGAGTTTTGCCAGCCGGGCAGCAAGAGTACGCGTGGAGATGTCATTTGCTATTGATTTAGTAGCTGCTTGCGCAGGTAGTAGCTGCGCTAACGGCCTATTTGTTACATGGTTTTGATGCGCAAGACCATTTCTTCGGCGAAATCGACGTAGGCCAGGCTGCCCTTGGCCGAAGGGTCGAACACCACGCCCGGCAGGCCGTAGCTGGGCGCTTCGGCCAGGCGCACATTGCGCGGGATCACGGTGTTGAACACCTTGTCGGCGAAGTGGGCCTTTAGCTGGTCGCTGACCTGCTGCTGCAAGGTGATGCGCGGGTCGAACATCACGCGCAGCAGGCCGATGATCTGCAGGTCCTTGTTCAGGTTGGCGTGCACCTGCTTGATGGTGTTGACCAGGTCGGTCAGGCCTTCGAGCGCAAAGTATTCGCACTGCATGGGCACGATCACGCCGTTGGCGGCGCACAGGCCGTTCAGGGTCAGCATCGACAGAGAAGGCGGGCAGTCGATCAGCACAAAGTCGTAGTCCTGGGCCACGGCCTCGATGGCGGCGCGCAGGCGCTTTTCGCGCCGCTCCATGGCCACCAGCTCGACCTCGGCGCCGCTGAGCTCGCGGCTGGAGCCGAGCACGTCGTAGCCGCACTTCTCCGACTTGACGCGGGCCTCGGCGATGCTGGCCGATTCCAGCAGCACGTCGTACACCGTCAGCTCCAGGGTCCGCTTGTCCACGCCCGAGCCCATGGTGGCATTGCCCTGCGGGTCCAGGTCGATCATCAGTACCCGCTGCCCAACCTTGGCCAAACCGGCGGCCAGATTCACCGTGGTGGTGGTCTTGCCGACACCGCCCTTTTGGTTCGCTACACAGAATACTTTGGCCATGGATACTTTCGACGCAGATTATTTAGACAGAGCCAGCTTGACGCCAAAGCCGATCAGAAACACACCCGCCAGCTTGTTCAGCGCGCGGGACACGACCGGGTTGGCCCGCATGCGCTCGGCCAGAAAATGGGTCAGCAAGGTAGCAACCAGGCCGTAGGCAAAGGTCAGCGCGGCAATCGTCAGCGCCATCACCGCAAAGGTCAGCAGGCCGCGGTGCTGTGCGGGGTCGACGAACAGTGGGAAGAAGGCCATGTAGAAAACGATGGCCTTGGGGTTCAGCAAGGTAATCATCAAGGCCTGGCGCAGAAAGTGGGAGGGCTTGATGTTCAGAATCGGTGCGTCGCCGGCCTTGGCCAGCAGCATCTTGAAACCCAGGTAGGCCAGGTAGGCGGCCCCCACCCACTGCACTGCCGCGAAAGCCACCGGGTAGCTGGCCAACAAAGCGGCCACGCCGGCCACCGCGGTCCACATCAGCACCTGGTCGCCCAGGATCACACCCAGCGTCGCGGCCAGTCCGCCGCGGATGCCGCCCTTGCTGGTAGAGGTGATCAAGGCCAGATTACCGGGGCCGGGGATCATCAAGAAAACGATGATGGCAGCGACAAATGCGCCGTAATTTGCAATGCCAAACATGGAAAACTCCTCGCGTGTGAGGAGCCGAGTTTACGCGACGGCGTTTTTAATCTTCATCCAGACGATGCAGCGCTCGGCATCCAGGCCCGGCACCACCAGCTGTTCCACGTGAAACACATCCACCGTGGCGGGCAAAACTGCCAGTTCGGCGTCCGGATGCTTGCCTTTCATGGCCAACCAAACGCCCTGCTCTGCCAGGCTCGATACCGACCAGGTGGTGAAGTCCAGCAGCGAAGCGAAAGCCCGCGAGCTCACCACCTCGAACTTTTCCTTCAGGTTTTCCACCCGCGCATGCACGCCGCGCAGATTGCGCAGCTTCAGCTCCAGCGCCACCTGCTGCACAAACGCGGCCTTTTTGCCCACCGTGTCCACGCAGCTCACCTGCAGGTCCGGGCAGCAGATGGCGAATACCACGCCGGGCAGACCACCGCCCGAGCCCACATCCAGCAAGCGCCCACCCGGCGCCAAAGTCGCCAGATGCTTTTGCAGCGGCGGCACGGCCGCCAGGCTGTCGATCAAGTGGTGGGTCAGCGCCTCGTCCGGGTCGCGCACCGCCGTCAGGTTGTAAACCTTGTTCCACTTCAGGATCAGGTCCAGGTAGCGCAGCAGGGTCTGCAACTGCTCGGTCGATAAAGCCAGGCCGAGCTGTTCAGCGGCATGGGTCAGGGTTTGCAGACGGTCGCTCACAGAACGGCCTCTTCTACCGTGGGGCGGTCCTTCCAGCCCATTTTCTTCAAATGCACCAGCAGCAGCGAGATCGCTGCCGGTGTCACGCCGGTCATGCGCGAAGCCAGGCCCAGGGTTTCCGGGCGGTGCTTGTTCAGAGTCTGGCGCACTTCATAGCTGAGTGCGGTGACGGCCAGGTAGTCCAGGTCGGCCGGAATCTTCAGGTGTTCGTAATGCGCGGCGCGGTCGATCTCGGACTTCTGGCGCTCGATGTAGCCTGAGTATTTGGCGTTGATGTCTACCTGCTCCAGCACCGCGGCAACGAAATCGGCCTCGGCTGTTTCACGTGGAACAGTGGCAGAAAACTCTTCCACGGCAAACTTGCCGTTGGCCAAGGTCATCAGCTGGCCGTAGCTCACATCGGGCCGGCGCAGCAATTCAGCCAGGCTGTATTCATGTTCGATGGCCTTGCCCAGCACCCGCTCGGACTCGGTGGCCGCCAGGTTCTTCGGGCTGATCCAGAGGCCACGCAGGCGTTCTGTTTCACGTGAAACAGCATCGCGCTTGCGGTTGAAAGACTCCCAGCGCGCATCGTCCACCAGGCCCATTTGGCGGCCGGCTTCGGTCAGGCGCATGTCGGCGTTGTCCTCGCGCAGCTGCAGGCGGAACTCGGCGCGGCTGGTGAACATGCGGTAGGGCTCGGTCACACCCTTGGTGATCAGGTCGTCTACCAGCACGCCCAGGTAGGCCTGATCGCGGCCCGGCAGCCAGGATGCTTCACCCCGGCATTGCAGCGCAGCATTGATGCCGGCGAACAAGCCTTGGGCCGCCGCCTCCTCGTAGCCGGTGGTGCCGTTGATCTGGCCGGCGAAGAACAGGCCGTTGATCTGGCGCGTTTCAAAGCTGCTTTTCAGGCTGCGCGGGTCAAAGTAGTCGTACTCGATGGCGTAGCCGGGGCGCAGGATATGGGCGTTTTCCAGGCCGACCATGGAGCGCACCAGGTCGTACTGCACGTCGAACGGCAGGCTGGTGGAAATGCCGTTGGGGTAGACCTCGTGGGTGGTCAGGCCTTCGGGTTCCAGGAAGATCTGGTGGCTTTCCTTGTCCGCAAAGCGGTTGATCTTGTCTTCCACGCTCGGGCAGTAACGCGGGCCCACGCCCTCGATCTTGCCGGTGAACATGGGGCTGCGGTCAAAGCCCGAGCGGATGATTTCGTGGGTGCGCGCATTCGTATGGGTGATCCAGCACGGCATTTGCGCGGGGTGCATGGAGCGCTTGCCCATGAAGCTGAACACCGGAATCTGGTCGCCGACACCGCCCGGCATGCCGTCGCCGGGTTGCTCGGCCAGTTTGCTGTAGTCGATGCTGCGGCCGTCGATACGCGGTGGCGTGCCGGTTTTCAGACGGGCCTGCGGCAGCTTGAGTTCCTTGAGTCGCGCGCTCAGGCTGACCGCTGGCGGGTCACCGGCGCGGCCGGCGGCGTAGTTGTTCAGGCCCACATGGATCTTGCCGTCCAGGAAGGTGCCGGCCGTCAGCACCACGGTGCGGCTGCGGAACTGGATGCCAACCTGGGTGACGGCGCCGACCACGCGGTCGCCTTCGATCATCAGGTCGTCTACCGCCTGCTGGAACAGCCACAGATTCGGCTGGTTCTCCAGCATGCGACGGATCGCGGCTTTGTACAAAACCCGGTCGGCCTGGGCGCGGGTGGCGCGCACGGCCGGGCCCTTGCTGGAATTGAGGATGCGGAACTGGATGCCGCCTTCGTCGGTGGCCAAGGCCATCGCGCCGCCGAGTGCGTCCACCTCTTTCACCAGGTGGCCCTTGCCGATACCGCCGATGGACGGGTTGCAGCTCATCTGGCCCAGGGTCTCGATGTTGTGCGTCAGCAGCAGCGTCTTGCTGCCCATGCGTGCAGCGGCCAGCGCGGCCTCGGTGCCCGCATGGCCGCCGCCAACCACGATCACATCAAATTCCTGGGGGTACAACATACGCATTCCTCTATCGGTTCAAGCGCCCACTGGTCCATGCACGGGCGCGTCGGCGCGTCGTGCGGGGTTCAAGCTGGGGGGTTGTATATTTTAGTGGGCTGGGCCGTTTTTGCCCCCCCGGTGCCCGATTCCCCACACCCCCACTATTCCCATGCACATCCTCGCCCTGTCCGGCAGCCTGCGCGCTGCGTCCATCCACAGCGCCCTGCTGCGCGCCACGGCCCGCCTGGCCGGGCCGGATGTGCAGGTCCGCGTCAGCGACGCCATCCGCCAGCTGCCGCTGTTCAACCCCGATCTGGACCCGGCCCAGCAAGTTGCCGTCTGCGCCCTGTACGCCGAGGTGCGAGCGACCGACGCCCTGCTGATCGTCAGCCCGGAATACGCCCATGGCATCAGCGGCGCGATGAAAAATGCGCTGGACTGGCTGGTCAGCTTCGAGCCCTTTGTGGCCAAACCGGTGGCCGTATTCAACGCCTCGCCGCGCGCGCACATCGCCGACGCCGCCCTGCGCGAAGTGCTGAAGACCATGTCCGCCACCATCGTCGAAGCGGCCTCCATCAGCATCCCACTGCTGGGCGCGCATCTGTCCGAAGACGCCATGGTGGCCGACCCGGTGGTGTCACACAGCATTCGGCAGGCTCTGGCGGCGCTGCAGTACGCTGCGCCACCCGGTCCCGCCGGACAAGACCCCGCATTCCCCCTGAGCTGACACCCGCTCTGACCTGTGCTGGCTTTAAAGCTCTTGCTCGTACCCTTCTTCCTGCTGCTGGTCACGCTGGCAGGAAGACGCTGGGGACCATCGGTTGCCGGGTGGCTGGCGGGCTTGCCAGTGGTCGCCGGGCCAATTTTGTTTTTCCTCGCGCTCGAACACGGCGCGCGATTCACGGCCCATGCAGCGACTGCAGCGCTCTCGGCGGTGTTCGCGTCCGTGGCGTTCAGCCTTGCCTATGCCCACGCCGCACAGCGCTGGTCCTGGCAAACCGCGATGACCCTGGGGCTGCTGGCCTGGGCGGCGGCCGCCACAAGCTTGACTACGCGCCCCTTGTCGCAGGCCATGTCCCTGGTGGTCGCGCTGTTGACGCTACTGGCCGCACCGGTCTGCTTTCCGCACAAAACCGGCAAGGCCCAGAGCCGGCAATTGGGCATCGCGGAGCTGGGTTTACGCATGCTGGCAGGCGCGGCGTTGACCTTGGCGGTCACCCTCAGCGCGGGCCACGTCAGCCCTGCCTGGAGCGGCTTGCTGGCCGTCTTCCCGGTACTGGGCATCGTGCTGGCCGTGTTCTCCCATCACAGCCAAGGCCCGGCATTTGCCGCCGCCCTGCTAAAAGCCATGGTCACAGGCTTGTATTCCTTCGTAGCGTTTTGCTTTACCCTTTCCATGGCTTTGCCGTCTCTGAGCACGGCATGGTCCTTCGCCATCGCTTGTAGCGGGGCGGCAATGGTGCAGCTTCTGTCGAAGCGCATCCTGGCGCGCTAAACCTGACCTAATCCTCTACCCAACCCCATGCCCATCACCATCCCCAAAGAAGCCCGCACCCAAGCCATTGCCTCCATCGAGCGCTACTTCCAGCAGAACATGGAGGAAAAGATTGGCAACATCGCCGCGGGCGCCCTGCTGGGCTTCTTCCTCGAAGAGATCGGGCCGCTGGTCTACAACCAGGGCGTGAGCGATGTGCAGGAGCGGCTGCAGGCGCGGGTGATGGAAGTAGACATCGAGGTGCATGAAGACGCCTTCACCTACTGGAACAAGTACGACCGCGCCACCAAGGGCCGCACCAAGTAAGCCCTACGTGACCCAAGGCAATTTGCTATTTATTTAATAGCTGCCTGCGCAGATAATTCCTGCGCGAGCGGCCTTTTTCCTTTAAATTCTCCGCCACACCCCGGTAGCCAACGCGCAGCCCCGGCGACAATCTGGCGCAACTCCTTACCTGAAAAGACCCTGCCCCATGGCCTCTAGCCTGTTTGTGTTGATTGACGATATTGCCTCCATCCTGGATGACGTGGCCCTGCTGACCAAGGTCGCGGCCAAGAAGACCACCGGCGTGCTGGGCGATGACCTGGCGCTGAACGCGCAGCAGGTGGCGGGCGTCAAGGCCGAACGCGAGCTGCCGGTGGTGTGGGCGGTATTCAAGGGCTCGCTACGCAACAAGCTGATCCTGGTGCCGGCGGCGCTGGCCATCAGCGCCTTCGCACCCTGGGCCGTGACCCCGCTGCTGATGGTCGGCGGCGCCTACCTGTGCTTTGAGGGCTTTGAGAAGCTGGCGCACAAATACCTGCACAGCCCGGACGAAGATGCCGCCCAGCACCAGGCCCTGGCGGCCGCCGTGGCCAACCCGGCGGTGGACCTGGTGGCGTTGGAGAAGGACAAGATCCAGGGCGCGGTGCGTACCGACTTCATCCTCTCCGCCGAGATCATCGCCATCACCCTGGGCACGGTGCAAACCAGCGGCTTCAGCACCCAGCTGACAGTGCTGAGCACCATCGCCATCGTGATGACCATAGGCGTGTACGGCCTGGTGGCCGGCATCGTCAAACTGGACGACGGCGGCCTCTACCTCACCCAGCAAGCCAACGCCTGGAAGCAGCGCCTGGGCCGGGGCATTCTGGTGTTCGCACCGTGGATGATGAAGGCTTTATCCGTAGTGGGCACGGCTGCCATGTTTCTGGTGGGCGGCGGCATTTTGACGCACGGCCTGCCCGTGCTGCACCACGGGGTCGAGGCCGCTACCCAGCAACTCGCCGCCGTACCCGGTGCCGCCACCCTGCTGCCCTTGCTGGCCGACGGCATCACCGGCATCGTGGCGGGTGCCCTGGTGCTGGCCGGTGTGACGCTGGTGCAGCGCCTGCGACCTACCAAGGCCGCGCACTGATACGCTACTGAATTTATAGCTACCAGCGCAGGCTGTATCTGCGCTGGAGCCTCATTTTTCTAAAAACGCCCAGGGTGGGCTTGTCACGGTACTGTCACAGCCCAGAAAGACACTTGCGGGAATTCCCCCCACAAGGCTCTTTCCATGAACACCGCAAGCTCGGCAGCCGCGCCCTTCAAGCCGGCACACCCCCAACCCACCTCGCGGCCGCAACTGGACCGTAAAAGCGGGCCCATGACGGCGATCATCTTCATCGGTCTGCTGGCCGTAGGCCTGCTGTTCAGCGGCTACAGCCTGGTCAGCGATGTGCAGGATGCTGGCGCTGTGGCCACCACCTGGCTGCCCTATCTGCTGCTGGGCGTGGCCCTGCTGATCGCGCTGGGCTTCGAGTTCGTCAACGGCTTCCACGACACGGCCAACGCCGTGGCCACGGTGATCTACACCCATTCCCTGCCGCCGAATGTGGCGGTGATGTGGTCGGGCTTCTTCAACTTCCTGGGCGTGTTGCTGTCCAGCGGCGCGGTGGCCTTTGGCATCATCTCGCTGCTGCCAGTGGAGCTGATACTGCATGTGGGCTCCAGCGCTGGCTTTGCCATGGTGTTCGCCCTGCTGATCGCCGCCATTCTGTGGAACCTGGGCACCTGGTGGCTGGGGCTGCCGGCATCCAGCTCGCACACGCTGATCGGCTCCATCCTGGGCGTGGGCATTGCCAACGCGCTGATGCATGGCCGTGACGGCACCAGCGGCGTGGACTGGGCCCAGGCCACCAAGATCGGCTATTCGCTGCTGCTGTCGCCCCTGGTGGGCTTTGGCTGCGCCGCCCTGCTGCTGCTGGCCTTGCGTGCCCTGGTAAAGAACAAAGAGCTGTACGCCGAGCCCAAAGGCAACAAGCCGCCCCCATGGTGGATCCGCAGCCTGCTGGTGCTGACCTGCACCGGCGTGTCCTTCGCCCACGGTTCCAACGACGGCCAAAAAGGCATGGGCCTGATCATGCTGATCCTGGTGGGCACCGTGCCCATGGCCTACGCGCTGAACCGCGCCATGCCCGCCGACCAGGTGGTGCAGTTCGCCGCCATGGCCCAGGTTACACAGCAGTCACTGCGCACCACCAGCAGCGTGGTGGCACCATCTGATCCACGTGAAACATTGACCACCTACCTGCGCACCAAGGAGTTCACCCCCGAGGTAGTGCCCGCACTGAGCGCGGTGGTGGGCGACATCGGCACGCAGGTGAAGGAGCACGGCACGCTGGCCAAGGTGCCTGCCGCCGCCGTGGGCAATATGCGCAACGATATGTACCTGGCGTCCGAAGCCATCCGCTTCCTGGACAAGGCCGAAGATGCGCACCTGGGTGCTGAAGCCAAGACCAATCTGAAAGCCTTCAAGGGCCGTATCGACGACGCCACCAAGTTCATCCCGCTGTGGGTCAAGGTGGCCGTGGCCATTGCACTCGGCCTGGGCACCATGGTGGGCTGGAAGCGCATCGTGGTCACCGTAGGTGAAAAGATCGGCAAGACCCACCTCACCTACGCCCAGGGCGCATCGGCCGAGCTGGTCGCCATGCTGACGATTGGCGCAGCCGATATGTACGGCCTGCCGGTGTCCACCACCCATGTGCTGTCGTCCGGCGTGGCCGGCACCATGGCGGCCAATAAATCAGGCCTGCAGATGTCCACCATCCGCAACCTGCTGATGGCCTGGGTGCTGACCCTCCCCGCCTCCATCCTGCTGTCCGGCTCGCTGTACTGGCTGTTCGCGCATATCTTTTAAGCCCGGGACTGCATGCAAACTGGCACCTACGGTTCCGATAAAAACGGCCTGGTCTGCGGATACCTTTTTGAAAACGGCGGCCCCGGCGCCGCCATCCAGCTGCCCGACGCGGTGGCCTGGCTGCAAAACGAGCAGCCCAAGGCCCCGGGCGATTTCCTCTGGCTGCATTTCAACCTGGCCGACGCAGCCGCCGAGGCCTGGATCAAAAACCACCTGGACGTGGTGCCCGAGTTCTTCGAGGCGCTGCACGAGGGCTCGCGCTCCACCCGACTGGAAGACGCGCACGACACGCTGATCGCCGTCATCAACGACGTGGCCTACGAGTTCGCCTTCGACCCCGCCGAGATCGCCAGCCTATGGCTGAACGTAGGCCCGCACCTGGCCATCAGCGCCCGCTCGCACCCGCTGCGCTCCATCGACCGCATGCGCGCCAATGTGAAGAACGGTGGGCAGATCGCCTCCTCCGTGGCCTTTTTAAACACCCTGCTGCACGAACAAGGCGATGTGCTGGTGCGCATCGTGCGCGACGCCACCGTGCAGGTGGATGTGATCGAAGACAAGTTTCTGGTCGGCCGGCTGCAAGACCGACGTGCCGACCTGGGTCGCCTGCGCCGCGTGCTGGTGCGGCTGCAGCGGCTGCTGGCGCCCGAGCCGGGCGCGCTGTTCCGCCTGCTGCGCCTGCCGCCACCCTGGATCAGCGAACACGACCTGGAAGAGCTGCGCCAGGCAACCGAAGAGTTCTCGCTGACCATCCGCGACATGTCGGAGCTGAAGGAACGCATCAAGCTGCTGCAGGAAGAAATCGCCGCCCAGGTGAGCGAGCAGACGAACCAAAGCGTCTTCACCCTGACCATGGTCACCGTGCTGGCCCTGCCCATCAACATCGTCGCCGGCCTGCTGGGCATGAACGTGGGCGGCATCCCGCTGGCCCAGCACCCGGACGGCTTCTGGGTGGTGGTGGCCATCATCGTGGCGTTTACGGTGTTTGCCGCCTGGTACGTGTACAAGCAGAAGAAGTAAGGCTATTTGCTATTGTTTTAATAGCTCCTAGCGCAGGTACTGCGTGCGCTGGCGGCACATAGGACGCCAGCCCTTGAAGAATGCATGGCATACGGGCTATGCTGGCAGGCCGGGCTGTTGCTGCCCAGGAGCAGGCCGTGGTCGCCACAAGGTGCCCCCACGCTGCAGACATTTCAACCACCACTGGAGTTTTTCATGTCCCTTCGCATCAACGACACCGCCCCCAACTTCACCGCGCAGACCACGCAAGGCGTTATCGACTTCCATAGCTGGATCGGTGACGGCTGGGCCTGCCTGTTCTCGCACCCCAAGGACTTCACCCCGGTGTGCACCACCGAGTTGGGCTATATGGCCAAGATCGAGCCCGAGTTCACCAAACGCAACTGCAAGATCATCGGCCTGTCGGTAGACCCGGTGGAAAACCACAGCAAATGGGTGGCCGACATCGAGGAAACCCAGGGCGCCAAGGTCACCTACCCCATGATCGGCGACACCGACCTGACAGTGGCCAAGCTCTACAACATGTTGCCCGCCGAGGAGCCCGGCACGTCGGATGGCCGCACCGCCGCCACCAACGCCACGGTGCGCTCGGTATTCATCATCGGCCCGGACAAGAAGATCAAGCTGATGCTGACCTACCCCATGACCACCGGCCGCAACTTCGACGAAATCCTGCGCGTACTCGAATCCATGCAGCTCACCGCCAAGTACAAGGTGGCCACGCCAGTGAACTGGAAGAACGGCGACGACGTGATCATCACCACCGCCGTGTCCAATGAAGACGCCGAAAAGGCCTTCCCCGGCTACAAGACCATCAAGCCCTATCTGCGCGTGACCAAGCAACCGGGCTGAACGCCGCTTGTTTGCTATCTTTTCTACAGCTTAAAGCGCAGATATTTCCTGCACCGGTCGCAAATCCAGGCCCAGAAACTGGGTGCCAGGCACCGGATTGAAGCTCACAGGCTCGGCCACCGTGAAGCCCAGGGTTGCATACAGCGCCTGGGCCGCCTTGAACTCGGGCAGCACATCCAGGCACATACGCGCGTAACCGGCCAGGCGGGCTTCGTCCAGCATGCGCTCGACCAACTGACGGCCTATATTCTGGCCCCGTGCCGCGGGGCGCACATAAACGCGCTTGAGCTCGCAGATCTGCGCATCCACCCGGCGCAGCGCGGCACAACCCAGCACGCGGCCATCCACCCAGGCCAGCAGCAATCGGCCTTCGGGATCGGCGTAATTGCCAGGCAGACTGGCAAACTCGGCTTCATAGCCCTGGTAATCCAGGCTCGCCGTGGGGCTAAGCACATACTCACGAAAGATGGAAACGACCTCGGTCAGATGCTCGGGGAAACGGGCGGGCAGGATGCTGATCATGAAATCTTGGTTTAAGAACAATCCGCTGTTATAGCAGCTCAGCGCACCAGCCGGAAGAACGTCAAGTCCATACCCTGCTGGGTGCGCCGCACCACGCCTTGCGGGTCGAAGTAAACCCAGAACCACATGTCCTGCACCTCGCGCCAGCGGTAGGCCCAGATGTCGCCGGTCCAGGACATCACATGGTCTATCTGGGCCGGCGGGCCGAAGGCCCAGAGGATGTCGTCGCGGGTGGTGCTGCCAGACAGGTCGATTTGCGAAAACGCATTGAGGTTCATCACCTCACGCGCCTGCTGCACCTTGCCACTGGCGTCCATGTCCACCATCAGCACCGACTGGCCCATGGGCTGGGTGGAGTACTGCAGGCGGTGCACGCCGGCACGGTCCAGCTCGGCCGTGGGCTTGCCGCGTGCCGACAGCACCTCATCCCGTGTCATGCCGGGCGTCACGGCGCAGCCCGCAAGGGCCACCAACGCGGCGGCCAAGAGCGCCCCCGCCAAATTACGGAAAGTACGCATACCCATCATTCCTTCGTCAAAAACCGTCACACCATGGTTTGCAGCACGGCCACAGCCAGTGCGTGGTCTTCGGCCTGGGGCAGGCCGGACACGGTGAGCACACCGAACATGCCGGCACCGCGTATGCGCAGCGGGAACGCGCCGCCATGGGCCGCGTATTCGCGCGGGTCCAGGCCGGAGTCGGCTTCAAAGTCCTTGCCCTTGCTGCGGTACAGCGCGCCCATATAGAACGAGCTATGGGCAAAACGGCGCACCACGTTGACCTTGCGCCGCACCCAGTCAGCGTTGTCGGGCGTCGTGCCCTCCATGGCGTGCTGGAACAGCTGCAGATCGCCCCAGCGTATGTCCACCATCACCAGCTGGCCCACGCGCTGCGCCGCGTTGACAACGGCCAGGCCCAGGTCCAGCGCCGTGGCATGTGAAAAGCTGCTGAACTGCAGCGCATCTTCCTGGCGCAGCAGCTCGGGCAGCAGGTCTTTATCGGCTTGCGACATCCAAGTCTTCCTTCATGTTGCTATATTTACTATAGCTGCCAGCGCAGTTATTCCCTGCGCTAGCGGCATGCTTCTTATAAATCTAGAGGGTGGCCATGTCGATCACGAAGCGGTACTTCACATCGCTTTTGAGCATGCGGGCGTAGGCGGCTTCAATCTGGTCCATAGCGATGGTTTCGATATCGGCGGTGATGCCGTGCTGGGCGCAAAAGTCCAGCATCTCCTGCGTCTCGCGGATGCCGCCGATCAGCGAACCGGCAATACGGCGTCGCCGCATGATCAGGCCAAACACATTGGGCGAGGGGTGGGCGTGCTCGGGCGCACCTACCAGCGTCATGGTGCCGTCGCGCTTGAGCAGGCCGATGAAATCATCCAGATTGTGCGAAGCCGCCACGGTGTTCAGAATGAAGTCGAAGCTATTGGCGTGCGCGGCCATTTCGTCGGCGTTCTTGGACACCACGACCTCCTTGGCGCCCAGGCGCAGCGCGTCTTCGCGTTTGCTGGCCGAGGTGGTGAACAGCACCACATGCGCGCCCATGGCGGCGGCGATCTTCACACCCATATGGCCTAGCCCGCCCAGGCCGACGATGCCCACCTTCTGGCCCGGCCCCACCTTCCACTGGCGCAGCGGCGAATAGGTGGTGATACCGGCGCACAGCAGCGGCGCCACGGCGGCCAGGTCGGCCTCGGCGTGGCTGATCTTCAGCACAAAGGATTCGCGCACCACCATGTGGCTGGAGTAGCCGCCGTAGGTGTTGGTACCGTTGGGGAACAACGGGCCGTTGTAGGTACCGGTAAAGCCGTTGTCGCAATACTGCTCCAGGTCTTCGGCACAGGCGCTGCAGTGCTGGCAGCTGTCCACCATGCAGCCCACGCCGACGATGTCGCCTACCTTGTACTTGGACACCAAGTTGCCTACGGCGGTAACGCGGCCCACGATCTCGTGGCCGGGCACGGAAGGGTAGATGGCGTTCTGCCATTCATTGCGCACGGTGTGCAGATCGGAATGGCAGACGCCGCAGTACAGCACGTCCAACGCCACGTCCTGCTCACCAGGGTCGCGGCGTTCGATATCAAGAGGCGCCAGTGCGGCAGTGGGGGATGTGGCGGCGTAGGCTTTGGCGATGCTCATTGGGGCTCTCCGTGAAAGGGAAAGCGGGCATGGTAGGCCTAAGCTGCACCGCGTGCAGCACAGGGTTATTCAGGCACCCGACTGCAGGCTCTTGCGGTAGGCCGCCAGGCCAAAATCATAGGCACCGCCCGTGCTGCTGCCCTGGTTGCTGCTGCTGTACAGCCCCAAGGACGCCAACATGCCTTGCTGGCTTTTCAGAATGCTGGCGCGCTGGGCCAGGGAGGACAGATACAGGCCCAGATGGCCGTCCATCGCCAGCTCCTGCGTGCTGGCAGCCGACACCTGCTGGCCCAGCGCCCCCAGGCCTTGGGCCACGGCGATCGGGTCGGCTTTTTGCGCGGCTTCAAAAGCGTTTGCATCCAACACCAGCTTGCCATTCGCACCCAGGTCCAAACCGAGTTGGCCCAACACGCTCTGGCTGCCGTTCTTGGCGTTCACCGCATGCAGCAGGTCCTTGATGGTGCGCAGCGCACTTTGCGTGGCCGCACCATCACCGGTGACCGAGGCGGCAGCCTTGGCGCTGTCGATGGCGGAGTTGTAGGCCGCCACGAACTGGCCGAGTGCGGCTTTCTGCGCGGCCGGCTTGCTACTGCTCGACGCCGCCGCCAGGGCTTGGCCCACGGTCTGTACATCCGACAGCGCAGACTTGAGCTTGCCAAACGAGGACAGCTGGGCCGTGGCCACGTCCACCTGCGCCTGTATGCGCTTTTCAGCCCTTTGAAAGCCGGGCTGTGCCGACAGGCCCGTGCTGCCGGTCTGCTGGCTCGCGTTCGTCCCCAGGTAGAGGGCTACCGCGTTGGCCTTGACGAAGTCGTTGATATTCATGGTGCAGCCGGGCAGCGTAAAAAACCGTGGCCCAGTGAACCAGTCTAGTCCTTATCGCTACAGATAGCTACGGCCGGCGAAAGGCCACCTTCTGGCTGGCCCAGTAACGCGTATCCAACGGGTCCAGCCGCACCTCGCCGCCAGTCGACGGTGCATGCACAAAACGGCCCTCGCCCACGTAAATACCGGCATGCGTACCCCGGCCAAACACCACCAAGTCGCCGGTGCGCAGCTGCTCCCGCGGCACGGCCTGGCCTTCACCTTGCAGTTGCGCCACAGTGCGCGGCAAACGCAAACCCGCGCGGCTTTGGTACACATAGCCAATCAAGCCGCTGCAATCAAAACCACCGTCCGGTGTGTTGCCGCCGTAGCGGTAGGGCGTGCCCACCAGGCTCAGTGCATACAGGGTGACATCGTTCGCCTGGTCTACCGACAGGCGTGAAGGAATATCGACCGGGTTGATGGCGCTGCTGGCCTCCGGCGCCCGGGGCGAACTGGCGCAGCCGCCCAGGACCAGCAGCGCGGCGGCCAACGGAAAAATACAAAAACTTTGACGGATATGCATAGCGGCCCCACTGTACTAGCAGCTGGGATGCGTAGCGGCACTGTTCAGTTCCACTTCCATACCACCCAGGCACTCATCGCGGCACCGACCAGCCACAGCGCGAGCGTCTGTGACACGGCATAGGGATACAGCATCAAGGCCAGGCCCACGCAAATATGGTCCTTACGCTCGGCCTTACGGCCATGGCGAAAAGCGATATAGCCAACAATGCTGAACAGCAACACGCCCACCAGATAGGCCGGACTGGGCAAGCTCAGTCCCATGGACTGCAAGGTATCCAAATCATTCATGCGGCATGGTAAACCGACGCCATGCCGCAGCCGTGGCGCTTAGCCTATCTTTACCGGCGCCCCGGTGCGCGCGCTTTCGTACAGCGCATCCAATATCTCCATCACCACCAGGCCCTGGTCACCCCCCGCGGGATGCGGCTGGCCGCTGAGTATGGCCTCGGCGTAGTCGTGCATGGCCGACTTGGCCAACGCCGTGGGCGGGCACAGGTGCATATCCACCGGCGCGCCGTTGACCTCGGTGAACACATGGGCGTCGAAGGTGTAGCCTTCATTCAAATTCTTCTGCAGCAGGCCGCCCTTGGTGCCCAGCAGCCGGGTTTCCATCAGCTCGGCCTCCTGGATGTTGGCAGCCCAGGAGGCCTCCAGCGCCAGCGTGGCGCCGTTTTCAAAGCGGATGAAGCCGGCGGCCAAGTCTTCTACGTCAAAGGTCTTGCCGGCCTTGCTGGCGATCTCGCTGGCGATGGGGTTATAGGTGCTGCCCATCACCCAGGTCGGCTGCGGGTAGCCCATCAGCCATAAAGCCAGGTCCAGGCGGTGCACGCCCAGGTCGATCAGCGGGCCGCCGCCGGCCAGGTCCTTGGTGCCGAACCAACCGCCAAAGCCTGGCATGCCCCGGCGCCGGTGCCAGATGCTGCGGCCAAAGTAAAAGTCGCCAAACAGGCCAGCATCCACCTGCGTCTTCAGCGCACGTGAAGCAGCCGAGAAGCGGTACGAAAAATTGATCATCAGCCGCTTGCCCGCTGTATTCGCAGCGTCCAGCATTTCGCGGCCCTCTTGCGCGTTCATCGCCATCGGCTTTTCACACAGCACATGGCAACCTGCGGCCAGTGCGGCCAGGGTCAGCTCCTTGTGGAATTTATTCGGTGTGCAGACGCTGACTACGTCCAGCTGGGCGTTGTCCAGCAGGGCCGCCGCACTGGCGTAGCGCTTGGCAATACCAAACTCATCGCCCACCAATGCCAGCCGCTCCGCGTCCGGGTCGGCAATCGCCACCACCTCAACCAGCGGGTGTTCCTGCCAGCCCTTGATGTGGTGCCGGCCTATGCCCAGGCCGATGACGCCTACGCGTAATTTTTGTACTGCGCTCATACGAGATCTGCCTTGGTTTGGGTGATGCCAACATTGGTGAAACCGGGCTTGTGGCTGATGGGCTCCAGCGGCGCCGCATTCGGGCACACGTCCACGATGTTCACGCGCGGCACGGCCCATTGCACGGCGTTGGCGATCACGCGCTGCACGTTTTTGTCGTGGTAGGTCGGGTAGGCCTCGTGGCCGGGGCGGAAGTAAAAGATGCGGCCATGGCCACGCTCCCAGCAGCAGCCCGAGCGGAACACTTCGCCACCCTCGAACCAAGAGATGAACACCGTGCTGTCCGGCTGCGGAATGTCAAAGCGTTCGCCGTACATCTCTTCATTCGGCAGCTCGAAATATTCGCCCAGGCCGGCAGCGATGGGGTGCGATGGCTCGACCACCCAGAGGCGCTCTTTCTCGTGCGCTTCACGCCATTTCAACGAGCAGTTGGTACCCATCATGCGGCGGAAGATCTTGGAGAAATGGCCGGAGTGCAACACGATCAGGCCCATGCCTTCCAGCACGCGTTTTTGCACACGGTCAACGATGGCGTCTTCCACCAGGTTGTGCACCTTGTGGCCCCACCAGACCAGCACATCACAGTGTGCCAGGCGCTCTTCGCTCAGGCCATGCTCGGGCTCGTCCAGCGTGGCCGTCGTCACATCCAGTGCCAGCGTGCCGGGGCTGCGCTGCAGCGCCTGGGCGATGGTGGTGTGCAGACCCTCGGGATAGATGGCGCGGACGGCGTCGTTTTCGCGTTCATGGCGAAATTCGTTCCACACAATAACAGAAATACGGGTTTTCACGGATAGGCTCCTGGGTTAGTAATTTATGTCGGTCTGTCCAGCTAAGTGGCCTAGACTGTAGGCTTGCGATCGGGCTGTCTCAAGCGCGATTGCTGCCAAAAAACCGCAATGAATAGCAAAAATCATGGACCGCCGACTTGAAGCCAGCTCCTGCCTGCAGGCCAGCCTCGACGCACCAGCCAACGGACCGGAGGCCCATGCCATGCGCCAACACCTGGGTGATTTCGTACAGCGCGCCATGGCCGGCCAGCTGCGGGTGCACCTGCCGCACAGCGCACAGGTCACGCGCGGCGAAGGGCATTTCCATATCGGTCCCGAGCTGTTCTTGCAGACCAGCGGCTGGACCCGCTTCCGCTTTCCCTACGGCCAGCTGACCCTGGGTCCGGGTGAGGCACTGCTGATGCCTCCGCAGCTGCTGCACCACGAACAGGTGGGCGCGGACGGCCCGCAAGCCTTTGCCAACCTGGTGGTCTACGCCGAAGCCCATGCGCTGACCTGCCATCTGGCCCAGGAAATCCACCCTGGCCAACCCGGCATACGCCATCTGGAAATGCGCCAGCACCCGCAGGCCCGGCCCATCCACGACTGGCTGGCCGACGCCGCCCGCCTGGGCCAGGGGGACGATGCCGCCTGGGCGCGCACACAAATACAGGCCCTGGTGGCCGCCGCAACTTCCGGCGTACTGCGCGCGCTGGACACGCTGGACCCACAGGCCACGCCCGAATCCACCTGGGTCACCAAGGTGCGCGTGCTGGTGCAAAACCAGCTGGGCGACCAGGATTTGAGCGTGCGCGGCCTGGCCCAGCAATGCGGCTGCACGGCAGACTACCTGTCGCACCTGTTTCGCCAGCAAACCGGAGAAGCCCTGGTGGCCTATATCAACCGCATGCGCATCAACCGTGCGGCCCGGCTGCTGACCGACAACGCGCTGGCGGTAAAAGAAGTCGCCTGGGCCTGCGGTTTTGCCAACCCCAGCTACTTCATCCACACCTTCCGCGCGCAGCATGGGCAAACACCCAAAAGCTACCGGCAAACCCGGGCTGTGGTGAAATCTGCGGCATGAAAACCCTCATCTTCGCGGGCAGCACCCGCCAACAGTCGTACAACCGCAAACTGGCTGCGGCCACCACCCTGCTGGCCACCGCCGCCGGGGCCGAGGTGACACACATCGAGCTGGCCGACTTCAACATCCCCATGTACAACGCCGACCTGGAGGCCGAAGGCACACCGGCCGACGTGATGCGCCTGAAGCAGCTGATGTTCGAGCACCCGGCCTGGATCATCTGCGCGCCCGAGTACAACGGCAGCTACCCCGCCCTGCTGAAGAACACGCTGGACTGGGCCTCCAGCCCGGTCAAGACCGACCCGGTGTGGAAGGACGGCATGCGCTCCTTCAGCGGCAAGGTGGTGGGCCTGCTGAGCGCCTCACCCGGCGGCCTGGGCGGCCTGCGTTCGCTGTCGCACCTGGCACCGCTGATGCTGAACCTGCAGTGCTGGGTCAGCCCCAAGCAGTTCGCTCTCAGCCGCGCCTTTGAAGCCTTTGCCGAAGACGGCAGCTTGAAGCAAGACGCGCACCGCACCGGCGTGCAAACCGTCATCGACCAGGTGCTGTGGGCTGCCCGCAAGTTCCATGCTTGATTGGCCTCTGGCGCAGGTAATACGTGCGCTTGCAGCTCTCAATTTAATAGCATATGGAATGTAGACTCGGTTGCGGTGCGTGTTGCATCGCGCCCAGCATCAGCTCGCCCATTCCGGGCATGCCGGTCATCAATGGCATCAGCAAGCCGGCTGGCGTGCGCTGCGTGCAGCTGGACGAAGCCAACCTGTGCCGCATCTTCGGCCAGCCAGAGCGCCCGGCGGTGTGTGGCCAGTTGCAGCCCGCAGCAGACATGTGCGGCAGCAGCCAGGTCCACGCCATGCACTTCCTGGCACAACTGGAAATCGCCACCCGGCCTAGCACAACGCCGGTTTAGGCGCATCCCACAAGGCTTTTTGTTTGGGTTTACCCTGCGCTTTTTGCAAGACAGGAACCCGCATGACTTCATTGTTCGACCCGGTACAGGCCGGTAGCCTGCAACTGGCCAACCGCATCGTGATGGCACCGTTGACGCGCAACCGTTCGCCCAACGCCATTCCTACCCCGCTGGTGGCCGAGTACTACGCCCAACGCGCCAGCGCCGGCCTGCTGATCACCGAAGCCACCGCCATCAGCCAACAAGGCCAGGGCTATGCCGACGTGCCCGGCCTGTACGGCACTGAGCAGCTGGACGGCTGGAAGCGCGTCACTGACGCGGTGCACGCCCAAGGCGGCAAGATCGTGGTGCAGATATGGCATGTAGGCCGCGTCTCGCATGTGGACCTGCAGCCCGACGGCCAGGCGCCGGTGGCGCCCTCGGCCATCGCCGCCAAAACCAAGACCTATCTGATCAAGGACGGCCAGGGCCAGTTTGCCGAAACCTCGGTACCGCGTGCGCTGGACGCCGAAGAGCTGCCCGGCATCGTGCACAACTACCGCCACGCGGCACGCAATGCCATCCAGGCCGGTTTTGACGGTGTGGAAGTACATGCGGCCAACGGCTACCTGCTGGACCAGTTCCTGAAACGCGGCGCCAACCAGCGCACCGACGACTATGGCGGCAGCATTGAAAACCGGGCCCGCCTGCTGCTGGAAGTGATGCGCGCCGTGGCCGAAGAAATCGGCGGCGGCCGCACCGCGCTGCGCATTTCGCCAGTGACCCCAGCCAACGACATCCACGACCCCGATCCGCAGCCCCTGTTCGACTACGTGGTGCGCGCATTGGCGCCGCTGGGCCTGGCCTATGTGCACGTAGTGGAAGGCGCCACCGGCGGCCCACGCGAGCTGCCCGAGCGCCCGTTTGATTATGCTGCCCTGAAGACCGCCTACCGCCAGGCCGGTGGCAAAGCCGCCTGGATGGTGAACAACGGCTTCACCAAGGCCCTTGCCGAGCAAGCCCTGCGCAATGGAGACGATCTGGTGGCCTTTGGCAAGCCTTTTATCAGCAACCCGGACCTGGTACGCCGCCTGCGTGAAAACGCGCCCCTGAACCCGCCTGACCAGGCGACTTTCTACGGCGGCGGCGCCAAGGGCTATACCGACTACCCGATGCTGGTGGTTTAAACCGCCCGGCAACCCGTCTAAAGCCTCCACGGCGTGCCTTTGGCCGCTGTGGAGGCTTTTTTTATGGTTTTCAACAAAATCGGTCTGTAGCGCAGGTATTACCTGCGTAGAAAGCTATCAATTAAATAGCAAATGCGATTTCAAAAAATTTTTGACCGCTACTGGCACCTGGCTAGAAATCCACGGATCGCATGCGGACTTTGGTGTTGGTTATTCTTCTAAATCTTTTATTAATACATAGTAGTAGTAGTAAGCATTGGCACTGTCTGTGGGTAAGCCAGTTTTTGGCTTTGCAATCAACAGCTTAGGCCGTGTACCTGGATGTGCGTGACCCTGACTTTTTGGTGTCACGCAAATATGAACAACTTTTGAAACCCATGATCTCCTGTGGATAACTACTGCGTTGTGCCAGAACTATCCACAGGCTTTTAAACACAGGATCTGTATGGCTACCTCTTTGAAGATTGATTTCGTTTCTGATGTCTCCTGTCCCTGGTGCGTGGTGGGTCTGAAGTCGCTGGAACAGGCGCTGGACCGCGTGGGCGACAGCATCCAGACGGAGCTGCACTTCCAGCCCTTCGAGCTGAATCCGCAAATGGCGCCCGAGGGAGAAGACACCACCGAACACTTGGCCCGCAAATACGGCTCCACCCCGGAGCAAGCCGCCGCCAACCGCGAAAACATCCGCGCCCGGGGTGCTGAGCTGGGTTTCACCTTCCGCATGGACAAGCGCCACCGCATCTACAACACCTTCGATGCGCATCGCCTGCTGCATTGGGCCGAGCTGGAAGGCAAGCAGCGCGCGCTGAAGCAGGCTTTGTTCGACGCGTATTTCACCGAGGGCGAAGACCCCAGCTCGCACGCCTTGCTGGTGCGCGTGGCTGGTCAGGTGGGCCTGGATACTGAGCAAGCTAAAGCGATTCTGGAATCGGGCACTTATGCCGACGAGGTGCGTGAGCGCGAACGCTTCTATACCGACAACGGTATCCATTCGGTGCCCGCCATCATCATCAACGATAGGCATTTGATCTCGGGCGGCCAGCCGCCCGAGGTGTTTGAGCGCGCTTTACGTCAAATTGCGGCTGATTCTTAGCTCACCTCCAGGCTCCAGTGCTTCGCACTTTCCGCCAACCCCCTTGCAGGGGGCAACAGCAGCAGCCTGGCAAAGCCAGTTCTGCGCTGTTTCTGGAAGGCACGTTTTCTATCTGTGCGTGGAGCCGATACGCACCAAGCCAGCGCTGCTAGCCGAATTGCGCCCCACTTTGTGCACATAGGTGGTGCACTTTGTACACAATCTGCGCTTTGTATTGAGCACATAAGTTGGCACGGCCTATGCATAGGGCATCCCTATGCAAGCCTCCACCCCCACTTCTTCGCCCTCGGCCATCGAAATCATCGCGCTGACCAAGCGCTATGGATCGGGCAAGCCAGCGGTAGACAGCATCAATCTGCGCATCGCCAGCGGTAGCTACTGCTGCCTGCTGGGTCCGTCGGGCTGCGGCAAGAGCACCACGCTGCGCATGGTGGCGGGACACGAGTCGGTCAGCAGCGGCGATATCCTGCTGGAGAACCGCAACATCACCGACCTGCCTGCGGCCGACCGCGGCACGGCGATGATGTTCCAGAGCTTTGCGCTGTTCCCCCATCTGTCCGCGCTGGACAACGTGGCCTTCAGCCTGAAGATGAAAGGCGTGGACAAGGCCCAGCGCCATGCCAAGGCCAAGGACTTGCTGGAACGTGTGGCCATGGGCCATCTGGCGGACCGCAAGCCGGGTGAATTGTCTGGTGGTCAACAGCAGCGCGTAGCCCTGGCCCGTGCGCTGATCACCCAGCCCAAGGTACTGCTGCTGGACGAGCCTTTGTCCGCGCTGGACCCGTTCCTGCGCATCCAGATGCGTGCTGAGCTGCGCCGCTGGCAAAAAGAACTCGGCCTGACCTTCATCCACGTGACCCACTCGCAGGAAGAGGCCATGGCCCTGGCCGACACCATGGTGGTGATGAACCACGGCTTGATCGAGCAAGTGGGTTCGCCGCACGAGGTCTACAACCGCCCGGCCAGTGAATTCGTGGCGCGCTTCATGGGCGGCCACAACGTGCTGGACACAACCGCCGGCAAGATTGGCGTGCGTACCGACCACATGCAGATCATTCCCGCCGAATCGGCCCAGCCAGACGGCCCGCACAACATGCGCGCCGTGGTCAGCGATGTGGAGTACCAGGGCACCTATGTGCTGTTGGGCCTGCAAAAACCCGGTGTGGCGCAAACCGCCAACAGCACGGCTGAATTTTCTGTGATGGTGTCCGAGGCGCAATTCGCGGCCCGGCCCTACAGCGTCGCTGAAAAAGTCCAGCTGGCATGGGCTCCGGAGGCCGCCCATTCCTTGAGCCAAGCATCTGCCCCCGTTTCCGTTCCCGCCACGGCGTAAGTCGTTTTCTACTGCAACCCCCAGGAGTTTTCACCATGTCTGACGTACTACCCAAACCCACCAACGCTCTCGCAGCCACCATGCAGCGCCGTTCCCTGCTCAAGGGCACCGCAGGTATTTTGGCCACCGGCATTTTCCCGGCCGTGCATGCGGCAGACCCGATTGTTCTGCGCTACCTGGGCACTGCGGTGAACCAGGACAAAGAGATCGCCGACAAGTTCGAAAAAGACACCGGCATCAAGATCCAGTACGTGGCCGTGACCACCGACGACGTGACCAAGCGCGCCGTTACCGCACCCAATAGCTTTGACCTGATCGACTCCGAATACTTCTCTCTGAAGAACATCGTGCCGACCGGCAACCTGAAGGGCATCGACACCAAGCGCATCAAGAATGCCGACAAGATCACCACGCTGTTCACCAAGGGTGAAGTCGGCGGCAAGAAGGTCGGCGACCAAGGCACCGCGCCCAAGAAGGTGATCTACCTGGAAGGCGAAAAGAGCAAGAAGTTCTCCGCCACGCCTACCCAGTTCATGAGCCTGATCCCCACGGTGTACAACGCCGACACGCTGGGCATCCGCCCTGACCTGATCAAGCGCCCCATCTCCTCCTGGGCCGAGTTGCTGAACCCTGAATTCAAGGGCAAGGCAGCGATTCTGAACATCCCCTCCATCGGCATCATGGACGCTGCGATGGTGGTGGAAGCCATGGGCATCTACAAGTACCCCGACAAAGGCAATATGACGAAGAAGGAAATTGATCTGACGATCAAGACCCTGATCGAAGCCAAGAAACAAGGCCAGTTCCGCAGCCTGTGGAAGGACTTCAACGAGTCCGTTAATTTGATGGCTTCCGGCGAAGTGGTGATCCAATCCATGTGGTCGCCTGCCGTGACCGCCGTGCGCACCAAAGGCATTGCCTGCAACTTCCAGCCGCTGAAGGAAGGCTACCGCGCCTGGGCTTCCGGCTTTGGTTTGCCCGCCACCCTGTCTGGCAAGAAGCTGGATGGCGCTTATGAGTTCATCAACTGGTTCCTCGACGGCTGGGCCGGTGCCTACCTGAACCGCCAAGGCTATTACAGCGCCGTGCTGGACACTGCCAAAGCCAAGATGGAAGCCTACGAATGGGCTTACTGGATGGAAGGCAAGCCTGCTTCGCAAGACATCAAGAGCCCGCACGGCGATCTGCTGGCCAAGAAGGGCGAAACCCGCGACGGCGGCAGCTACGAAGACCGCATGGGTGGCATCGCCTGCTGGAACGCCGTGATGGACGAGAACGCCTACATGGTGCAGAAGTGGAATGAGTTCGTAGCCGCGTAAATAGGCTCACCCCCAGGCTCCAGTGCTACGCACTTTCCGCCAACCCCCTTGCAGGGGGCACAACCAGCGGCCTGGCAAAGCCAGTTCCGCGGTTGTTCTGGAAGGGGCGTCGCTTCGCTTGCCTTGCTTGGGGGCATTCGTTTCACTTCCGTTGTTGTGAAACGAATGCTTCTTTTGAATTAAATCGGCCTGTAGCGCAGGTACTGCCTGCGCAAGCAGCTACGATTTTGATAGTAACGTGGACACACACCGATGAGCACACCTAGCGCACCACTTCCTTCGCCTACGGCTGCGCCGGGCCGCAGCATCGCGGCCTGGTGGCAGGCTTTGCCTTTGACCACGGTGTTTTTTCTGTTCTTTCTGGTACCGCTGGCGCTGGTGCTGATGGTCAGCTTTTGGGACTACAACCAGTATGAGCTGCTGCCGGACATCACGTTCAAAAACTACCTGGCGGTGTTTGAAGGCTGCTTGTCGCCCGGCGATATGTGCGTCACCTTCAAGACCTATCTGTCCACCTTCAAATTTTGTTTGCTGGTCTGGCTGATCACGCTGGTGATCGGCTTCACAGTGTCGTATTTTCTGGCCTTCCACATCAAGTCCAGTGGCGTGCAGGTGGTGCTATTCGTGCTGTGCACGATTCCGTTCTGGACCTCGAATGTGATCCGCATGATCGCCTGGGTGCCGCTGCTGGGGCGCAACGGGCTGGTGAATGAAGTGCTGCTGACCATGGGCATGGTCGATAAGCCGGTGGAGTGGCTGCTGTTCTCCAGCTTCTCGGTGGTGCTGGCCTTTGTGCACCTGTTCACCACTTTCATGATCGTGCCGATCTTCAACAGCATGATGCGTATCGACCGCAGCCTGATCGAAGCCGCCAACGACAGCGGTGCCTCGGGCTGGCAAACACTGTGGAATGTGATCGTGCCGCTGTGCCGCTCCGGCATCATCATCGGCTCCATCTTCGTCATCACCATCGTGATGGGCGACTTCGTCACCATCGGCGTGATGGGGGGCCAGCAAATTGCCTCGGTGGGCAAGATCATCCAGGTGCAGACCTCGTACCTGCAGTTCCCACTAGCCGCGGCCAACGCCATGATTCTGCTGGCCCTGGTCCTGATGATCATCTGGGCGCTGACCCGCATGGTCGACATTCGCAAGGAGCTGTGAGATGAACCTGAACAAAAAGCCCGCCGCCTTCTGGGTGCTGGCGCTGATTTTTGTAGCCTATGTGCTGTTCCTGTACGGCCCCATGCTGGTCATCGTGGTGCTCAGCTTCCAGGGCCCCGATGGTGGGCTGACATTCCCGATGCGGGGCGTGTCGCTGCACTGGTTTCGTGAGCTGTTCAAAGGGCTGGGCGTGGTGGACATCGGCGCCGCGCTGACGCGTTCGCTGGGTCTGGGGCTGACGGTGATGGCGTTCACCGTGGTGCTCTCGGTGCTGGCTGGCCTGGCGTTTCGCAAGAAGCTCAGCGGCGGCAGCGTGCTGTTCTTCATCGTGGTGGCCAGCCTGATCATGCCGTCCATCATCGTGTCCCTGGGCATTGGCCTGGAGTTCCGCCTGCTCGACAGCGGCATCAAGAAGGTGCTGGAAACCCTGGGCTGGCAGGACACGCTGGACAGCTACGGCACGGCCCTGGGCATTTACACCTCGGCCCTGGGCGCGCATCTGACCTGGACCCTGCCCTTTGGCCTGCTGATCATGTTCGCCATCTTCAACCGCTTCAACCCGTCCTATGAAGAAGCCGCCCGCGACCTGGGCGCGACGCCCTGGCAGACCTTCAAGCATGTGGTGCTGCCGCTGATTGCGCCGTCGGTGGTCGGCATCGCCATGTTCGGCTTCACCCTTTCGTGGGATGAAATTGCCCGCACCTCGCAGGCGATTGGCGATGTCAACACCCTGCCGCTGGAGCTGCAGGGCCTGACCACCACTGTCACCACGCCCTCTATCTACGCCATCGGCACGGTGACCACGGTGGTCTCGTTCATCGTGATGGGTCTCACGCTGATGCTGGTATGGTTGTTGAAACCCGGTAAAAAATAAACCCATAGTGCATGCCTGGCCCGATGGCCAGGACGCCAACACAAAGGCCGTTGACAGTGACCCCATCCCCCGCCCCCGCGCTCAGCGACAACGAGATATACGAGCGCATCGTCTCCGCCATCCTGGACCACCGGCTGCAGCCTGGCACCAAGCTGGTGGAAGACAAGCTGGGCGCAGCCTTTGGCGTGTCGCGCACACGCATACGTCCGGTACTGGTGCGTCTGGCGAACGAGCAGATCGTCACCATCACGCCCAACCGCGGCGCCTGCGTGGCCCAGCCCACCGAGCAGGAAGCCCGCGAAGTTTTCGAAGCCCGCCGCCTGGTGGAGCCGCCGCTGCTGGAGCGCTTTATGCAAAACGCCACGGACGCAGACATCGCCGAGCTGGCACGCTTCATTTCTGAAGAAGAGGCCGCGCGTGAAAGCGGCGACCTGCGCCACGCCATCCGCATGTCGGGCGACTTTCATTTATTGATTGCCGAGCGCGCGGGCCAGCAAACCCTGGGCCGCATCCTGCGCGAGCTGGTATCGCGCACCTCGCTGATCCTGATGACCTGGGGCCCGGTGGCACTCTCGCCCAGCAGTGCGCGGGCTGGTGCCTGCGGCTGCCTGGAGCACCGCGCCGTGCTGGACGCCATCCGCCTGCGCGACGTGAAAGAGGCTACCCGCTTGATGCGCGAACACCTGAGCCACCTGGAAGACCAGCTGCAGTTCGAACCCGTCTCGGTAGCCCCTCCCGATCTGGTCGAGCTTTTTGGCCACGCCGCCTGAGCTATGAACACCCCCGGGCTCCAGTGCTAATGCACTTTCCGCCAACCCCCGGGGCCATACCAGCAGCCCGGCAGAGCCGGTTCTGCGGTATGCCGTGCATGGTTGCTTACGTCCATAAGTACAGGGGTGGTGTTTTTCTCTCTGGTTTTCGAATCTCTCCGTTATGCGCCATCTCTTAGTTATCAACCCCAACACCAGCGACAGCGTGACCGGGTTGCTGCGTACCCATGTGCTGGCCGCCAGCGCACCCGATGTGGCCGTGCATACCGTTACCGCCCGTTTTGGCGCGCGCTACATATCGTCGGAAGCCAGTTATGCCGTGGCAGGCCATGCCACCCTGGATGCCTGGTCCAAGTGGCTGGCCCAAGGCGGGCCGGTGCCAGATGCCGTGTTGATAGGCTGTTTTGGCGACCCCGGCCTGCTGGCCTTGCGCGAGTGCAGCGCCGCACCCGTCATCGGTCTGGCCGAGGCGGCTTTCATGGAAGCCGCGCAGCATGGCCGCTTTGCCGTGGTCACTGGTGGCGCCGCCTGGAAACCCATGTTGCAGCGCCTAGCCTACAGCCTGGGCTATGGCGACAGCCTGGCCCACATCCATACCGTGGAAGCTACCGGTGCCGAGCTGGCAGCCGACCCAGAAGCTGCCTGTGCCCTGTTGGCAAAAGCCTGCAGCGATGTTGCGCAAGCCACCGGCGTGCAGGCTGTCATCCTTGGCGGCGCCGGTTTGGCCGGCATGGCGGCCCAGGTACAGACTGCGGTGGGTGTGCCAGTGATAGACAGCGTGTTGGCCGGCGCACGCCAGGCCTTGCTGGCCCCGGCCAGCGCAGTTACGCGCTCGGCCCTGCCAGGCTTGTGGATGGGTCTGTCGCCGGAGCTGATGGCTTTGGCCGGGGATGCCTGAAGGTCACCTGCAGATCGCCTGAACCCAACCTCGGCCCAGCGTGCATCTTCGCGCCTTGCACATGCAGGCGGCGGATAGTGCCTAGCGCACAAAGTATGACGCCTTCAAATTTGATGAACTCATGTAAATTGATGCGCCATCATCAAAAAATGATAAAAATATCGTAACGAATAAGGGGAATTTCGTTAATTTTTTATATTAACGATAAAAACGATTAATTTGTAATCGTGTTTGTTTGATTTGTATCAAGTTGAGTACTGCCTGCAACGTCCACCATTGCAGCAGCGGTCAAGTTATCGGACGGAATCACCCGCAATTGCCTCTGATTCAGTGCTGACCGCATTTAGCAGTTATCAAACAGGAGATACACCCATGACTGTTCCCGCCTCCAACCATCCATGCTGGCAACGTCTTGCCAGCGGCGGCATCGCCCGCCTGAAAACCCAACATCTGGGAACTCAGTTGATGACGAAACGCATCGAGCGCAGCACGGACTCACTTGCTGTCAAAGCCAGTGAACTGCATGCTTACTTCGCCAAATGGGAAAGAGCACTCCCAGCCGAAGTATCTCAACTTGCCTCTTTTTAATTGGAGTCCTCCATGAACGAACTCATTTCCGTAGCCGCGGCGGCCGAACTCATCCGTAAAGGTGCTGCATTGAGCCTGGCTGGTCCCGAATCCGCCTTGGATCAATTGCCCGCAGGCAATTGGATTGGCGGCACCATCCCGTATTTCATGGTGGCCGGAGGCGGTACCGTGGTGACCGAAGGCAAGGTGTTTGTGACCGATCTATCCAAGCTGGGTCACATCAGCATCGCCAGCTATGGACCTGCGGAACTCGCGGGTATTGTGGGACATGCGCCAGAGAATGGCTTTTCCCTGACCATCATTCCGGCCGGGAGCCAATCCCATCAGCGCTTTGCTGCCGAAGCCTCCAGCAATCCAGATGCTTTCCTGAAGCCTACGGTGGGCTGGATCTCGGGTGTGCATCTTTCGGACCTGGGCCGCGTAAGCCCCAAGGTCTACGACGGCCGCACCGCCAGCAAACACGAAGACCGGGCCGTCGTGGCGTATGTCAGTCTGCCTGCAGACAAGCTTGCATCGGTGGAAATCGTCAACCTGTTTGAACCCGATGCTGGCGATGTACTGCACTTCTCGGACACCACGTTCCAGGTAGGCGAATGTCTGGTGAACGGCAAGAAAGTCGATTTCGCGCAGTACCTGCGCAGCAACGGCCTGGATGGCGGCAAGTTGCCCCTGGTTGGCGACTTTGCGGGTGCACACATCAACGTTTCTTTACAAAACATTGATGATGTCAAAGGCGTGGTAAATCTGTATGCGCCGGTGTTTCCGGGTGTGGACTACCACTTTGCCAAGCCGGTGCCAGACTATGCAAACGCGTTCCGTGGACGCTTGGCCAAGGTGGATGCCCAGGGTGTGGTGATGGGCTGCAATTGCATCCTGAACTTCTTGTATGGAGAGCTGGAAGGCAAGGCAATCGGTGGTGTGCAGGGGCCGGTAACCTTTGGTGAAATCGCCTACCAATTGCTGAATCAGACCATGGTGATGATCCGTATTTCCTGATACGGGCAAGGCTGAACCCGGTTCAGCAGCATAGTAAACGCTATGAAAATAAGAGCTGTTAGCGCACATCCGAATTGCGCTAGCAGCTCTTTTCGTTTCCAAGAGTAAATCTGTTTCAGTTTGTTAGTTGGGTCATACGTCACAAAAAAGTACCACCCAACCTCGCCCATAATTTTGGCTCGCCTGCCTGGTGCGGCCCCAAGGGTCCGGCGCCATCCCAGCCCCTTTCCACGGGAACCGCATGACCAGCCTTTCAGACCTTACCGCCGTCTTCGGCAATGGCCTCAGCCAGCACGCCCGCCTCATCACCATCCAGGCCTCCGAAGCCAGTGGACTCCATGCCGCCTTGTCGGTAGAGCGCTTCACCGGCACAGAGGCGGTCAACGGGTTGTTCTGCTTCGATGTGGATGCCCTGTCGCTGTCCACCGACCTGCCACTGGAATCCCTTCTTGGCGAAGAACTCACGCTGCGCCTGCTGCAGGCCGACGGCAGCCAGCGTGCCTGGCACGGCTACTGCACCGATGCTGCCTGGCTGGGCACCGACGGCGGCCTGGCCCGCTACCGGCTACGGCTGGAGCCCTTTCTCGCGTTCCTGCGCCTGCGCCGCGACAGCTACATCTTCCAGGACCAGACCGCCCAGCAAATCGTTGCCGAGCTGCTGGCCGACTACCCCCAGGCCAGCCTGCAATGGCAAGCCACGCAAACGCTGTTGCCGCGCGCGATCTGCACCCAGTACCGTGAAACCGACCTGGACTTCTTCACCCGCCTGCTGGCGTCCGAAGGCCTGAGCTGGTACTTCACCCACAGCCAGGAAGATGCTGCCGGCGACGGTGAGGGCAACGCCGACAGCAGCCTGCGCGCCCGCCACCAGCTGGTGGTGGTGGACGCTGCCGCCGAGGCCCCACCCCTGCCCGGCGGCTACGGCAGCATACGCTTCCACCGCATGGATGCCACCGAATCGCTGGATGCCATCACCGCCTTCCGCTCCAGCCAGGCCGTGCGCCCCAACGCCGTGGTGCGCGCCAGTTGGCACCCCCAGCAGCTGTTGGCCCACGCCGCCGGCGCCAGCAATTCTCCAACTGCCGAGGCTGTGCCAACGTTGGAAGTTTTTGACGGCAGCGGTGAGCGACAGCTGCAGGACGCCGACCACGCGAATCGCCAGGCCCGCTGGATGCAGCAGGCTTTGGCATTGGACAGCGTTGCCTTCCACGGTGAAGGCGCGGTACGCCAGCTGCAGCCAGGGTTCAGCTTCCAGCTCACCCAGCACGACGGTTATGCCGAAGACGGCAGCAGCAACGCCTTCAAGGTCTTGCGCGTCACCCATGCCGCGGTGAATAACCTGGATATCGGCATTGGCAATGCGGGAGGCCCATCGCTGCGATCTTTCGGTCTGCTGGCAAACATGCCTGCTGGTACAGAAAGCGGAACGTACAGCAACCACTTCAGCTGCGTGCAGACCACGGTACCCATCGTCCCCCTGGCAGCCGCCCGGCCCATGCGCGCCACGGCACTAGGCCCACAAACTGCCATTGTTGTGGGTTTGCCAGATACCGCGGTGACCACCGACCGCGACCACCGTGTGAAGGTCCAATTCCCCTGGCAGCGCGGCACCCGCCCCCTGCCCGGCGGCCTGTTCGACACCGGCAACAGCATTGACACAGAAGGCAATGCCCCTGGCGACGACAGCAGCGGCACCTGGGTGCGCGTAGCCGAAGCCCTGGCCGGCCCCAACTGGGGCAGCCAGTTCACGCCGCGCATCGGCACCGAAGTGCTGGTCAACTTCGCGGACGGCGATATGGACCGCCCGGTGGTGCTGGGCCAGCTCTACAACGGTTCTGACCTGCCCCCGTTCAGCGCTGGCATGGACTCTGGCATCAACCATGCCGGCGTCATCAGCGGCATGCACAGCCAGGGCCTGGATGGCCAGGGCTACAACCAATGGGTGGTGGACGACAGCACGGGCCAGCTGCGCATGCGCTTAGGCAGCAGCACAGCCGCCAGCCAGCTCAACCTGGGCTACCTGGTCAGCCAGGCCCCCAACAGCGCGCAGCGTGGCAGCTACCGGGGCAGCGGCTTCGAGCTGCGCACCGACGCCTGGGGCGTTGTGCGCGGCGGTGAAGGCGTGCTGCTCAGCACCCATGCCCGACCCCAGCAAGGCACCAGCGTGGCATCCACCCAGATGGACGCCACGGAGAGCCTGGCCCAGCTCAAAAGCGCCCAGCAACTCACCCAGGCCCTGGCCGATGCGGCCACCCACCAGACCGCAGGCAACAGCAGCCAAGCCATTCAGGCCCACAGCGACTTCGTCACAGCCATCGACCCACAGCAAAGCGGCAAGCACCCCGGCAGCGTCAACGGCCAGCAAGCCTTCAAATCCAGCGCAGGCAGCCGTGAACTGGATACCGGCGCACCGGTAGAAAAGTTCGCTACCCCGCTGGTGCTGCTGGAAACCCCGGCCAGCACCCATTGGGCTAGCCCGGCCAGCACCGCTGTATTCGCCGGCAACCAGCTGCAATGGACCACCCAGAGCGACACCCACTGGGCCGCCGGTGCCACGCTGTCCAGCGTTTCTGGCGAGGCCACCAGCCTGTTCAGCCACGCAGGCGGTATCCAGGCCTACGCCGGCAACGGCCCGCTATCCCTGCAAGCCCATACCGACGCCCTGGAGATCCTGGCCGACCAAGCCGTCACCGTCATCAGCGTCAACGGCGACATCCAGATCCTGGCCAAAGACAAGGTCACCTTGCAGGCCGGGCAATCGTCGGTGGTGCTGGATGGCGGCAACATCACCTTTACCTGTCCGGGCACGTTCACCGTCAAGGGCGGGGCGCATCCGTTTGAGGGGCCGGGGAATGATGCGGCGGTGGTGCCGGTTTTGCCTGGTGACTTGGCTACGCTTAAGAACTGGATCGAGATTAACCACCATGATGCAGACGCGATCGCTATGGCCGGTCAGAACTACAAGATATTTTTTGAAGGCGGACAAGTCATCAGCGGCACCTTGGATGCCCAAGGTCATGCCCGACATGACGGTGTTCCCGACAAAGCACTGCGCGTAGAGTACGAACCACGCAAGCCGTTGAATGACAAGCCTTGGGATGCGCTAAACAAAGCCATTGCCGCTGCACAACAAAAACTAGGGTAAGCCAAGCCATGTGGGACGAACTCGAAAACAGCCTTGCGTGGTTCAAGGCAGCACCTGCACGCTGGGCAGAAAGTGCGAAACAAGATCTTAGCGCTGCCGCAGAGTGGATTTTGACGGTGTTGCAAGGTGACTTTGCTGAGGAGCAAAGTACAGCTCAGGCAATCACGGGAACAGTGATTTCCATGATTCCGTTTGTAGACCAGTTGTGTGACATCCGCGACGTGGTGGCCAACAGTAAAAAAATACATGAGGACAGCGACAACAAAGCCCACTGGCTGGCGTTGGCGTTGACTCTGCTGGGCCTATTTCCGGTACTTGGTTCATTGGCCAAGGGCTGCTTCAAAATCTTGTTTGCCTATGGGCGCAAAGGCGTATTCAAGGTTGGGGTGAAAGGGTTGGAGTCTGGCCTGTGGCAAGCCACCAAGCCTTGGGTGGAGGCAGGCATAGGCAAACTCAATCAATTTTTAGCACGTCCCGAAGTAGCCAGAGCACTTAAGGCATTGCATTGGGACAATGTTTATAAAGAACTGGCCAAGCTGGCCCGCGAATTGGCTGGAAAAGTCAACACGGGTGTGCTTGCCAAAGCGTTTGACACCGTTATAAAAGCACTGACCGACTTACTCGGCATGGTTCAAAAATGGGGTACTGCCGCCATGCAGACCAAAGCGGGCGAAATGCTCAAAATGGTCAAGGGCGTGCGCGACCAAGCCAACAAGAAGCTGGGTGAAGTGCTCAAGCCCTTGCAAGACTGGTTGAATCAACTTGCACGTCGCTTGGAGATTGAGTCCGATATGAACTACCGGGCCTACACGAATGCGGTGAACCCGCATAAGTTCCAGAAGCCCACGCTGGATGCGGAGATTGCGGCATTTAAGACGGATAAGCCGGCTTGGGTGGATGTGCTGAACGAAGCGAAGTATCCAGAAATGAAACGCGCTCCAACCATCCCGCCGGGTTATCCGAACGTGACATCGACCGGGCCTCGTCCCCTTCAAAATAAATTTAATACCTTCCACGACATGGCACCGATGGAGATTCCACCGGGTACGACGCTTTACCGAGTTCTGGACCCTGGCTCTTCCGATAACAGCATCTGCTGGATGACCAAGGCCGAATTCGACAAGCTCAAAAATAAGGACGACTGGCGCCGTCGCTTTGCGGTATGGACCAACTGGAACAGCAACGGTGAGTTTGTGACCTACGTAGTCCCGCCCGGCAAGCCGCTCAAGGTGTGGGAAGGCGTCACGGGTTCTCAAAAATTGAGCGATTCAGCAGGTAATGTGGTGTCCGCCGGGGCGGGCGGTAAAAAGTTCTTTCTTGAAGGTGGAGGTCGGCAAATCGTGCTTGATCCGGCAGATTTACAAAAAGAATTTTTGGGTAAACGCCAACCCACTAATTGGGGCTACAGCAGCTTCGGTGAAACCACGGACATGGTGGGCGTGCCCACTCTCACTAACAACTGGTATGAAAGCAAGAAATAAGTATGGCTACGCCCCTCATTCCCCAAGAGATTTACCTGTTGGAGCGCTATAGCTCGCTGGAATACTACCGTGATATGGTGGACGCTTGGGCCAAGATGCTGGCGGTGGCAGAGCAAGCATTACAGCAGTTCATGTTGAAGTTGCCCAGCGACTATCGCAGCCGCCATTTGTCCAACCAACCCGATATTGTTTGGGGTGAACGGGTTTTGCCCAACTTTCGATCCACTCTGGCATCGCTAGATGCGGGCTATGTGCTACTCAAACGTGGTGACCTAAGCGCTCTAGGGTTCGGTGGCAATGTGCGAAGTGCATTTCATGGGCAAACTAGCGACTACCCTTCTGATTGGATGCCGCAGGAGTTGGAGGATCAGTTTTCACATTGGCAACTCGAGGCTTTTATAAGGGGATGCAACCTATCTATTACTGAAGAGGCCGGGTGGAACTTAGGCTCTTTGACGACGCTCTACAAAGATGAAGATCGAGGCCCACTCAATCCCCCCGCTAGCTGGCCTCAATACAGCCTCAACCACAACGTTACTGTCACCACTGGCCAGCCTGTCGTGCGAAGCGGTATTTACCTCCCCGCATGCGACGATAGCTGCGCCGCTGTTTTAATCAAAGATTACGAGTGCTTTCGTGCCCATGCGGGTTACGACCCTAAGACCACGCACGAAACCTCTAGGCCAGATACCACCTGGACCCTGGTCGAACGCATTGCTGACAGTGGGGGCGGAACTTCCGGCAAAACAGACTTCAGTGCTGACGCCACCACCACCCAGCGCATACGTGTTGAAGGCGGCAAAGCATGTTCGCAAGCAGGCTGGTACTTCACCCCCGCACAGGCCAATAGCCGCCGCTTTTTTGCAGTAGGTGCGGTGATGCCCGATTTCAAAAGCAATTACGGTGCGACTATTTGGCAGTGGGATGTAAATCAGACTCAACCCATACTGTGAGAGAACCAAATGGTTAAAAAAGATCTTTCTCGCTTGAAGCCCTTGCTGCTTGTTTTGGCGACGCTGCTATCAGGTCACGCATATTCACGCGACATCTACATCGGCACACTGACGATCAAGGGTTCAACTCTGGTGCTGAAGCGCTGCGATCTGGTTCAAAACACCTACGTGCTGCGTGATACAGGCAAGCAAGCGGGACTTGTGGCCAAGTTCATCCGTGAACCAGTCCACGCCAAGGGCATTTGGTATGCCGAAGTTATCGGTGACTACGAAGAGCGGAACGGGAAAGACGGGCTCGAAGTCGTCTCATTTGAGAACGTGCAGGAAGGCAAGAGCTGCCATCTCATGGGTGCGTTTAGCGCAATGGAACACAAATAGCTGACACGTCAAAAAAGCACTTTGCATCTATTCCACCCGGACCAAAAGCTATCTAAAACATAGCAAATGTGCTGCACCCAATATCGAAAGACCGACCTGGACTTCTTAACTCAGCATGCTTGCCTGAAAACTGGTGGCGGAAGATGGCAAGCCCCGCACCTGGATGGACCCGCAGTCTGGCATGCACTTTGAGATTCGCCCCACGGGCTGGACCGATGCCAATGGCATGCACGGCTACGTCGAAGGTGGCACACCTGGCACGGTGTCGGTGGCACCTTTGGGTGCAACCGAGATCGCTACCAAAACAACCAAACCCAGCCTGGCGGGCACAGTGGCAAAGCAAACGGCCCGCGCCGGCGCGCGGAGCCAAACCAGCGACCCCGCGTCGAAGAAATAAGTACGGTCAACACAGCCATGAACAAACTCATTCCCACAGCGCTGGAGCGCCAAAAAATCTTCTACCACCTCAAGAAGTGCAGCTCCTACACGGCCTGGAACCGGGTCTTGGGTTACTACAAAATATGGGCCGACATATTCGAGAAGTCAGTGATTGAAGCGGAGGACAAGGCCACTGTAGACGGAGAGAAGCCCGAAATTGGCACGCAAAAACTTATCTTGGTACTCAAGCGTTACTCCACTTGCGAGAAATGCATTGAGCTTCTAAGACAAGGCAACAAGTCGCCGTTTCGATATGACGGGCTGCTGTGTTTCGCGGTTGCAGAAAGATCACTCGACTCTTGGAGTGAACATGCTTATCACTATGAACTAGGTGATATTGCGTTTAATCCTGATCGAGTCCCGTACTGGGACCAGATAGAAGCGGCCCATAGACAAGTCTGTGAGGCTTGGGGAGAAAACAGCGAATTTGTGCTGGAAAAGTCCGACCCCAGAGACGCGGCAGTATTCAAATTTAGCTCCTACGATCGCGATTTCTACTTCAACGGCAAGGCAAATATTGGGGCTAACGGGGTAAGCTACCCGCCCTACCACTTCCCCGTTCAATTACCGGAAGTCCCAGACCCCCAAGAAGTCGTCCTAGTCAAGTTTGGCGAGGTCGTCCCCGTCAGCGGCATCTACGAGCCCATCAACATCCCCGCGCCCAAGCGGCGTATGCTCAGTCTGCTCAAACCGCCGCCCATCACCGGCCCGTTCGAGGTGGTGGGTGCCATGAACTACCTGCACGGCGACTCCACCGCTCCGCATATCGGTGAAGGCCGTGATCCCATCCCAACCACTTGGCGCTTGCTGTGGAAGGATGATCGCTATCTGGACGGCACTATTCCCGCAGAGGAAGCGGGCTATGTATTCAACAAGCCCTCTGCACACGCAGCGCAAGCCAGCGCCCCCGCTGCCAGCAGCCAAGACGATCTTGTCTACGCCCGCAGCGGCGAGCGCACCAGCAAAGCGGGCGTGTGGGCGGTGCAAAACGCTCTGCAAGCGCGGCAGACTTTTGCTGTGGGCGATGTACTGCCCTTGCACAAAGGTGCAGAAGTTACGTGGGTTTGGTGCGAATAGGATTTCAAGCCGAATTGGCCCCTAGCGCAAATAGCACCTACGCAAGCAGCTACTAAATTAGCAGCACTTGCAGCCATGCGGTTCGCCATCGCCGGCCCCAACTGGGGCAGCCAGTTCACCCCGCGCATCGGCACCGAAGTGCTGGTCAACTTCGCGGACGGTGATATGGACCGCCCCGTGGTGCTGGGCCAGTTGTACAACGGCTCGGACCTGCCCCCGTTCAGTGCTGGCATGGACTCTGGTATCAACCATGCCGACGTCATCCGCGGCATGCATAGTCGAGGCCTAGGTGGTTAAGCTAAATTATTTGTTGGTTTTCTCAAAATGAATAATGCAACTCTAAAAGCATTATTTGCTAAAGAGTGGGAAAATTTTACCTATAACTACAACGGTACTAAATGGAAAACACATAATCCTGATTATCCTAAAAAAATGGAAAATTTCTATAATGTCGCAAAATCTTGGTATTTTTTTAAAATTCACCCTAATTGCACTGGTGCTTTTATTTAATAAAGCACAGGCAGGAACATTTGTTCAATTTGAAGAACCTGCTCTTATTGGGTTTGAATCAAATGGGAAAATTTATGGATACTACGGATCATCAAATAGTCGAACAGGATTTTCGTGTGTGTTTTTCTTTCAAACCCTTGAGTCTGAAAAAAGCCTATCTTCACCAAAAAAAATAATTAGCTTTTATACTGAATCGAGTTTTCAAAACAGAAATGAAAGTGCAGATGTTTCAGGTCAGCTCTACAAAAATGAAGGTAGTTGGATAGTTTCGTTAGAAGATCAAGTCGCGGGATGTAATGCAGCGGTAGGCTGGAATTTCAAATTAGGTCCCCAAGAAAAAGGAGTGAAGGAATTTAAAATCTTAAAGAACATACCTGCTATTGAATTGCTATTTGCCACGAAGAAGACTAATTTCTATAAAAATACCAATGGGAAATTTACTCCCATGAAATCTTTTATTACCCAAAATGATGTTTTTGTTGTTCAAAAAAATGCTGGCATATATTCGTATGGACGGTATGTGGATACCAATATGAGCAGGATTACTAATAATCCAAATGTCACCTTTGGTTGGATTCAACGTGCTGACTTGGAAAGCCCATTTAAAAATAATTGAGTTTCTGAAGAAATAGCTCATTAGCGCAATTGCTAACTGCGCAAACAGCTACTGATTTGATAGTGAACAGGACCGTAGCCGAAGCCCTGGCCGGTCCCAACTGGCGCAGCCCGGCCAGCACCGCTGTATTCGCCGGCAACCAGCTGCAATGGACCACCCAGAGCGACACCCACTGGGCCGCCGGTGCCACGCTGTCCAGCGTCTCTGGCGAGGCCACCAGCCTGTTCAGCCACGCAGGCGGTATCCAGGCCTACGCAGGCAACGGCCCGGTATCCCTGCAAGCCCATACCGACGCCCTGGAGATCCTGGCCGACCAAGCCGTCACCGTCATCAGCGTCAACGGCGACATCCAGATCCTGGCCAAAGACAAGGTCACCTTGCAGGCCGGGCAATCGTCGGTGGTACTGGATGGCGGCAACATCACCTTCACCTGTCCGGGGACGTTCACGGTCAAGGGCGGGGCGCATCCGTTTGAGGGGCCGGGGAATGATACGGCGGAGATGGCCAAGTTGCCGGATACGCGGGTGAAGTTGTTTGATGAAGGCTTTGTGATTACCGATAAAGTTACTGGAGAAAAACTGGTGGGCTTGCCATATCGAATCAAATTACCGGACGAATCAAATTACCGGATGGAACATTTGAAGAAGGAGTCACAGACGATCAAGGGCGTACCCATGTAGTTAGCGGCGCCGATTCGAGCCAATTGACACTTCAACTCCTGGGATAAACACAAATGGCAGCTAAATGGAAAACGGTCGCAACCTCGCCAATGACCTCCGTCGAAATCACCAAGCGTAAGGCCGTCTTAGCATCGTCGCTGAATGTAGAGGCAGAAATACTCGAGATCGAGTGGAAGAGTGGCATTGATGCTGCCAGAAATAAGTTGAAAATTGTCGCCCCCCATTGGAAGACTGGGGAGGACGCACAAGAAGATGACGACCCCGAAAAAATGTTATTTAAGTCCGGCTCGAAGCGGCCTGGCGTATACCTCACTGCAGGGAGCGGAACGCATACGCTGAGCGTCAAGATCAAGGTTATCAAGAGTGGCCTAATGGGCGAAGCGACTTTACGAGGCAAATTGGGTTCGCTTGAAATGAATGGCGACTTCAATGCGAGCGTCGGTCAACACACCGTGAATTTGACTATTAAGAATCCGCCTACTACTTGCCAGCATATTGAAGGCGATGGTACTTGGCTCCTAGATGCAGGGTCGGCAGGGATTAAGCCACTGACGGCAAAGACGCGGTTGGAAGTATTTTTTGTGCTTGACAAACCACTGAATTTTTATCTGTCAGGCGTATGGATTGAAGCACTAAGGTTTTTTTTTGTGAAAGCAAAAATTACCGGGCTTAACAATTCCTCGTCGATTGTCAAAGCAATTGCCAATTACTGCCATTCCGGACATGGGATGAAATACGACACCGTTTCGGGTGGTTCGCAGTTTGGTGCGAGTGGTTCCGGGAGTGGAAAATTCCAATTAATGAACTACATTCTGAGGAAAGGCAAGAAAGAGAATGTCGTCAACTGCTATGACCAAGCTGCAGTTGTACAGGCTTTTGCGGGATCGGCAGGAGTTGCAACTGATTGGCTCTACCTCGCACCCTATGGGTATATTTCCAAGACAAATTTGGTCGGCATCGGCCCTTGTAACAATCCATTCTTTAGTAGCAATGACTCTCAGCCTCTCGTTGCAGATAATGACCCAAAACGCACGGCTTTCGGAAATCACGCCTTTGTAAGCTCATCAAAGAAAATTCACGACGCGTGCGCGGGTCCGCATACGGGGTCAGAAACTTTGCGTCAATATTTGGTTGCTGCCATCGATGCAAATGCAACAATTCTATCTATTGCACCGGGGTATACCCGAGATGCACTATATGACGCCCTTGAGAAACGGGCACTGCCTCAGATTGGATTGACGGGGGTGCAATGATTAACCGGCGGTTTTTACTTTCGATTACTGGATTATTTATGGGTACAAATGCATTTTCTTTCGATAATACATCGAACCCACTTGATGCACCAAGAATGCTGAAATTCAAGCGGGCCGTGGACTTTGATGCACGTCTTGAAAAACAAAGGAAGGATGAATTCATTGATTTGAATTTTGAGAATTTTCCCAAGCCACCCATGCTTGTGGATTGGGTTGAGGATCAACGCGATATCAATTCGGAAATAGAAATTGGATGGTCGAACTTGTCGTGGCGATTCGAGAAACAGAAGGCGTCGATAACCATCGGGCTGGTTTCTTTTGCGCCCAAGAGTCATTCTGCAGGCATTGAATTCTTAAGACGTGCAGATGCGACAACTATGGTCGATTTACCATGGTTGCGAGGGCCGAATGATCTTGGGACGGTGTCCGCGATAGGAGGTCGTAACGGAACGCCACCCGATTTTGTATTTTGGTTTTATGAAAATATTTTCGCTGAGATATCCACAACCTCGCCTTCAGGGGTCTCAGTATTGGAACTAGCAAAATGGCTCCAGCGGTGCTTTGAGGACAACCAGAAGCCAATAAAAAACAAATGATTCGGCAACGTAGAGTGCGGGACCTACCTGATGATGCGAACGTGACAAGTTCAACTTTTTAATTTGTGGATTTAAGTATAAAGTGCACCGTTTGCTACGGGTGAAAAGCATTGCCCCCACAGATGGAATTCAGCGTAGAGCACTTAGCAGTGCTGCTGAAATATAGTTTCCAGGCTGGATATTCACTCCATATGGGGGTGTTTGACCCCCTTGCCTGCATTGGAAAAATAGGTTACTGGAAGATATTCCAGTCGCCTATTAAAACAAGATGACATTTGTTCAATCACTTGCCAATTATTCACATTACAGAGAAAACCTCAATTGTATAATTGTTGAAGATTTTTACTCCAGCCTTATATATATGGAGAATGCGCCGGATCTGCTGGCTGATCTGACCTCGTCTATTCAGCATGTTGATAATAAAAATATTCCATTTTTAATGGAGGTCCACAGCAATTGGTTAATCTCATTTGATTACAACAAAGATTGTTGGGTTCGTTTATTTCGTCATATTCATTCAAACTATTTCATAGTAATCGTTAATAAAAATGTAATTGGGTTCAATTCAAAATTCAAAAAACTGAAGTTTGAATTTCTTCTTCCGGCAAAAGGGCCTGGTGAATATTATTTATGTCTATCTTGTAAGTCAGATGAAGGTAAAGCTGTCGAGTTAAACGGATTTTCCGCGAAACGATTTTTAAGACGAAAATCAACTGAATATTCAAATATTAGTATGACTCACCAAATGAAAAAATTTAGTGATTTTTTTGAATGCTATTTTCAATTTGATATAGCCAATGACGTGTAAATTGGTCATGCCTATTTTTGCCTGTAACACGGCCCACGGCTTTTATGCGGGTCAGCTATAGAACTGCTGCATTGGTTGGGACCCGCACTCGCAGTACACCACTGCTGTACCCAACATGTGCCTTTGGCCCTCTACATCCGCGGTCAAGGCATGATTGAGTTCTACAACTATCCTCCTTTGCCCTGCTTTTCATCGGTATTTTTTGCCGGGAAGTTATTGCACCAGCTTCACGCAACAACTGTGACCATCGCTGGCTCAGCCTCTCTACATGCTTGGCTGTTGCAACCATGGCTACGACCTTATTCATTGGCTATGTCTTCAGCCAAAAAATCATCCAATATGCTTGGATATATAGCGCCAAGAGGGTGGAAGCACTGGCGGCTTTTTATGCGCATCCGCTGGATTCTGCGGCTGCCGTGCTCATCAGTGCGTTCTCCAGCTATGTCGTCCTTGGGGCTTCACCCTTGGCGGCCGGCTTGGCACTCCTGTTGACCGGCGTTTTTGACCTTTTTCTGCATAGCGACATCGCAACACCCCGATGGCTTGGAATTTTTGTGCAGCGCCCGGAAATGCATACGGTTCACCAGGCGTATGGCCACCACGCTCAGAACTATGGTCTTCCTCTGTGGGACATGCTTTTTGGAACCTGGGTAAATCCTGCTCTGCGTGCCCAAAATCTGGGGTTTGACGAAGAGAAGTCGCAGCGCATTGCAGACATGCTGATGTTCCGCGATGTACACAAGCAGTCTGCGCAGCGAGAAACATCACCTTGATGTTCTTGCTGCGTTTTCAATAGCGCCCAGCGCAGATACCACCTGCACCAGGGTCCGATTTCCTTAAAACGGCGATTCCGCCAGATTCACCGGATGCAAAGGTGCTGGAGCATCTGGCGTGGTGCCAACGGAGCCCAGGGCCATCTCGCCGCCCAGGGCCAGCAGCAGGTCGGGGATGAGCTGGCGCATTTCGCCGGTGGAGATGGCGGCGTCGGCGTCGAAGTTGTCTTCTTTTTCCTGCGAAGTGCCGTCGAATACGCCGTCCAGGAAGGTGACTTTCTTAATCTGCATGCCTTCGGTCAACATGAAGGACACGCGGCCTTCCCAGGTCATGGCCAGCTTGGTGGGCAGCTTGCCGTCGGCTACGTGCTGGCGCACTTCATCGATGTCCAGCGCATGGCGGGCGTATTTGACGACGGCCTTGGATTCGTCAGCGGCCTTTAGTTCGCACTCGCGGTCTACCGTGAAGCCAGCAGGCGGCTCCTGGGTGGTCAGCCAGTTTGCCATGGCGGTAGCGGGCGAAATCGCGGTGTTGATCTGCTGTACGGCAAAGCCGTCGATGGCCTTGACCAGGGCGGTGATGATTTCGTCGGCCCGGCCCTGGCTGCTGGCATCCACCACCAGCACCAGTGCGGCCGGGTCGATCCAGACGGTGGTGGCGCCGCGCTTGCTGAAGGCCATGGGCAGCAGCGACAGCTTGACGTCTTCACCGATTTCCTTGCGTTCCTTTTTGCCAGGCTTACGGCCGGTGGTGGCCTCGATCTGCGTCAGGCGTTCTTCGGACTTGCGTTTGATGACCGAGGCGGGCACGGACTTGCTCTCGAACATGATCTTGAAGATCAGCTGGCCGCCGATGGATTCGACCAGCGGGCCGTGGGCCGTGCCGCGGGGCTCGACCCAGCCCATGGACATTTCCTGGCTGGCGCCACATTCGACGAAACGGTCTTTGTCCAACTCGGCTTCTATTTTCAACAGATCAGGGACCCAGCCGGCCCCAATGCGGTACACCAATACGTTTTTGAACACGGGAATTCTTTCTGCATAGGCCCGCAAGGCATGCGGACACGTTCTAACAAAGGAAATTGACGGGCAGCGGCCCTTTGGGTGGATATTGTCGCTGCTGGCTTAGCACCTCCAGCTTTACAAAGCCATATTCGCGGGTCATGGGGGGTATACAAGCGAATATCACACTTGCATTCAACCTACAGCCACATCCGACTGTAGGCCCTGGTTTTCCATGATCCACCAAGGAGTTTCATATGGCTTCCGTACACACAGCGTTCAAGAGTCTGGTTCTGGCAGGCATGCTCGCCACGGCGGGCCACGCCGCCTTTGCCGCCGATGCGCCCCCATCTCCCCCCCCAGGCTCCGGCATGGCCCAGCATGACCCCGCCAAGATGCACGAGCGCATGCTCAAGCACATGGCCGCACTGAAAGCCAAGCTTCAACTGACCGCTACCCAGGAATCCGCCTGGACCACGTTTACCGCCAGCATGCAGCCCGTGGCTCGTACGGGCCCCCGGCCAGACCGTGCTGAATTCGCCAAGCTGACCACGCCCGAACGCATCGACAAGATGCGCGCCCTGCGTGCAGAGCGTGATGCCGCGATGGACAAGCGCGCAGACGCCACCAAGGCCTTCTACGCCGCGCTGACCCCTGAGCAGCAAAAGGTGTTTGACGCCAATGCCATGCCGCACTTCGGCCCCGGCGATCACGGCCATGACGGTCGTGACGGCCTCGACGGCCGCTCGCACAAGGGTTAAGCCGTTCCAGCCCGTCCTGCATCCGTGTGAATGCAGGGTATGGTGCGGCGCCGCATAAGTGTGTGGATAGTTTTGGCATAAGACCAGGCTTATCCACAGGCTGACTGCGGCGCCCGGACTTATCCCTGTTGGCGAAGCAAACCCAAAGCAGGGTCACACACAGCCGTCCACACGGGCTAAGTGCCTGGTTGGCAAGAAGAAAATGGGCTTATCCACAGACCAACCCGGGGCTTATTACTACTACTATTCTTTAAATTAAAGATATAGAAGAAGAATCAAGACAAGGTCAGGCCTGGGGGCATCTGCGTAAATACTATGATTTTGATAGCTACTTGCGCAGGAGATAACTGCGCTAGGGCCTGGTTTTATCTATAGAAACCGCAGCTGCTCTGCAGGCATGGGCCGGCCAAACAGATAACCCTGGAAGGCCAGGCAGCCATGCTCTACCAGGAAGTTGCGCTGTTCAGCGGTTTCCACACCCTCGGCAATCACATTCAAGCCCAGGCTTTGGCCCAGGCCGATGATGGTGCGGGCGATGGTGGCGTCGTTCGGGTCGGTCATGACGTCGCGCACAAAGGACTGGTCGATCTTTAGCAAGTCCAACGGCAGGCGCTTGAGGTAGGACAGCGAGGAATAGCCCGTGCCAAAGTCGTCCAGTGAAAAGCCCACGCCGTGGGCGCGCAGGGCTTCCATTTTGGAAATGATCTGCTCGATGTCTTCGGCCAGCACGCTTTCAGTCAGCTCCAGCTTCAGCTGGGCCGGGTTGGCGCCGGTGTGGGCCAGGGTGTCCAGCACCTGCTGCACAAAGCCTGCATGCTTGAATTGGCGCGAGCTGACATTGACGGCCATGGTCAGGTGCCGGGTGGCGCTATGGCCCTGCCAGGTCGCGAGCAGGGCACAGGCCTGTTGCAGTACCTGGCGGCCCAGCTCCAGGATCAGGCCGGTATCTTCGGCCAGCGGGATGAAGGTGGCGGGTGACACCATGCCGCGCATCGGGTGTTGCCAGCGGGCCAGGGCTTCCACGCCTGTCATATCGCCCTGGGCGTTGTGCTGGGTCTGGTAATGCAGGCGCAGCGCGTCTTGCGCAATGGTCAGGCGCAGGTCGGCTTCCAACGAAGCTCTTTCGCTGACCGCCGCCTGCAGTTGGGGGTCGAAAAAGCCTAGGGTGTTGCGCCCGGCGGCCTTGGCCTGGTACATGGCGATGTCGGCCTGCTTCAGCAGCTCGCCCACACTGTTCGGCGCGTGGCTGAAAGGGGCGATGCCGATGCTGGAGGTGCTTTGGTGCTCATGTCCGTCCAACTGGTAGGGTTGGCTCAGGGCTTGCAGGATTTTTTCGCCCACGCGCCGGGCCTGTTCGCCAATGGCTTGCGGGTTGTCGCCCAGGTTTTCGAGCATGACCACGAACTCATCGCCACCCAGACGGGCCACGGTGTCCATATGCCGCACGCAGGCGCTCAGGCGCAAGGCGGCCTGTTGCAGCAACAGATCGCCCTTGTCGTGGCCCAGGGTGTCGTTCAGGGTCTTGAAGTGGTCCAGGTCGATGAACAGCAGCGCGCCACCCTGTCCGTTGCGGGCGCTGGTGGCCAGGGCGTGCTGCAGCCGGTCTATCAGCAGCTGGCGGTTGGGCAGCTGGGTTAGCGGGTCGTAAAAAGCCAGTTTCTGGATCTCGCGCTCGGTGGCCTTGCGCTGAGTGATGTCGTTGCTGATGGAAAGTATGGAATGGGGCTGGTTGTCCACGTCGGTGATCAAGGTCCAGCGCACCTCAATGTCCACCGTGCTGTTGTCTTGCCGCCGGATGGACAATTCCCCCTGCCATTCACCGGTCTGGACGACGGTGGCGTGCGCGGCTTCCGCCGCGGCCGGGTCGCTGTAGACCTCGCTCAGCAGGTATTTGCCCACGGACTCCTTAGCCGTGCGACCAAATAGCTTTTCTGCACTCTTGTTGATATACAGCAGGCGTTTGTCTAGCGTCCGTACCGAGATGGCATCCTGGGCCTGGTCTAGCAGCGCGGCCTGGTGATGGATGTGAGCGTCCGACCGGCGTTTGCTTTCTTGCGCACGCAGGTGGTCTATGCCAAAGGCAATGTCGTCAGCCAGCTGCTTTAGCAGCGGGATTTCTTCGGAGCCGATGTTCACCGTACTGTTTGCGTACAGATAGAACAGTCCAAAAGTGCGCTCCTTATTACGTAGAGGCAAACTGGCGATGGAGCGCAGGTCGTCTACCCAGGACTCTTTCAGCCAGTTCTTGAAGATGGCTTCCTTGCGGATGTCTGGCACGACGATGGTTTCACCCGATCGCATGGAACGTCCTGCGGGTCCTTGCCCATAAGGCGAATCGGCAGACCATGACATGGGCCAGGCGGTGAGGTATTCAGTGAGGTCACCTGCCTGGGCAACGATCAGGATGGATTTCTCAATATTGTCCTGGGCGAATCCCACCCAGGCCATGCGATAGCCGCCGATGTCCACGGCAATCTGGCAGATTTCATGCAGCAGGATGAATTCCGAAGTGGCCCTTATCAGGGCTTCATTGCAGGCGCTGACCATGCTATGGGCGCGGCCGAGGCGCGCCAAGTCCTTTTTTGCCCGCACGTGCTGGGAAACATCGTGGGCCAGCACCATGCGGGCATGCCGGCCGTTGAACAGCAGGCTGTCGCAAGACACCTCGACATCGATGGTCTGCCCGTCCTTCTTGCGGTGGTTGCACGGCAAGGCGCGGATGTGTTCTTGGTCTGGCAAGGCCTCGGTTTGCAGCGTGTGCAGGTCCATGGCCAGGAATTCGGCCCGGCTATAGCCGTAATGGGCGATGGCGGCCTGGTTCACCTCCAGGATGGTGTGGCCAGCCGCGTCCGTCACCCACATGGGCAAGGGGTTGCTCTCGAACAGCGTGCGGTACTGCTGCTCGGAGGCTTGTAGTTGTTGCAGCTGTTGTGATTGGGTGGCTGGTGTCTCCATGCGCTGCAGGTCTTCCTGCGGAGGAAGTGGCTGCATCGTGTCAGGGGGCGCTTGGGTCGACGTCTCTGCCATGGTCCATTTCTACAGGAAGGTAGGCGCTGCGCCACACAAAGGCTCCACGCTGGAACTGTATGTTCTCACGGAACAGCCTGTGCCACCACAGGCTGTGCGTGGCTTGTGTATGCCGTTTCAGCCTTCGATGTTTTCGTGGCTGTCGGCCGCGCCCAGGCGCCAGTAGCCGGCGGCTTTTATCCATTCCGGGCGTACGCCACGCGCATCAACCAGATGGCTGCGCAAGGCCTTGGCGGCATGGGTTTCACAGGCCACCCAGGCATAGATATCGCCGGTGGGCAGGGCCAGGTCCTTCAGGCGGTCCAGCAGCAGGTTGGACTGGCCATGGGCACGGCCCAGGCGGTGGACCCAGACCATGGTGACATCGGCCGCGCTGTCCATGGGCAGCTCGTCGGCGGGGCCATCCACCTCGGCCAGTACCAGGGTGGGGGCGCCGGCGGGCAGCTCGGCCAGGCGGCGTGCAATCGCCGGTAGAGCGGTGTCGTCGCCGATCAGCAGATGGCCGTCAAAGTCCGTGGGCAGGATGAAGGAGCCGCGCGGCCCGCCCACGCCAAGGCGCTGGCCCACCTGCGCCTGGACGGCCCAGGTGGTGGCCGGGCCGGCGTCGTGCAGGGCAAAGTCGATTTCCAGGGTCAGGGCTTCGGGGTCAAAGCGGCGTGGCGTGTAGTCGCGCATGGTGGGGCGAGGGCCGTCGTGCGCTGCACCGGCGCCCGGCGGGCCGCTGGGCAGCACCAGCTCACCGCTGACCGGGTCGGGGAAGAAGAGCTTCACGTGGTCGCCAAAGCCCGGGCTGCTGAAGCCCTGCAGGTCTGGGCCGCCCAGGGTGATGCGCACCATGTGCGGGCTGAGGCGCTGGGTGGCGACCACGTCGAGCAGGCGAAAGCGCAGCTCGTGGCGAATACGGGAAGGGGTGCGGTTGGGGGTGGCAGTTTCCATTTAGATGCGTTCCAGGTTTTGCGCAGCTTGGTCCAGTACCTGGGCAAAGGCGTGGGCTTGTTCTTCAGTCAAGGGTGTGCCGCTCAGGCGCATGCGCACGGCCATCTTGAAGTTTTCCAGGGCGCGCATGACCTGCGGTGGCCGGCTGGAATGCAGCTCGGGTCCGCTTTGCATGCGGGCCAGCATGGCGTCGGCCATGGTGCGGTTTTCGGCCAGGTGGGTCTGGCCGGCTTCGGTGATGCTGTAGAGCTTGCGGCCACCGCCGTTCTCGGCCATGGTGGTGTAGCCCATTTCTTCCAGCAGGGTCAGGGTGGGGTAGATCACGCCCGGGCTGGGGCTGTAGCTGCCGCCCAGGCGGTCGCCGATTTCCTTGATCAGCTCGTAGCCGTGGCGTGGTTTGTCGGCAATCAGTTGCAGCAGCACCAGGCGCAGGCCGCCGTGGCCAAATATCCGGCCGCCGCCACCGTGGCGACTGGCACCACGGCCACCGCGTTCCAGTCCTTCTTCGAAATGTCGCATAGTGTTCTCGATGTAATTTAGATGTTGTTACGATATATCTAAATTAGATCGAAAGTGAGTCTAAACAGAATAACCCTGCAACTGCCAAGGGGCATTGCCGGCTCAGTTTGTGAACAATTACTATGGTTTTTGTAGCTACTAGCGCAGGTAATACCTGCGCTGCGGGCCAATATTTCATATAAGACCGGTAAGCTGGTGTGCGGCGGCTGCCGCTAGCGCCTGTGGTTTAGTGGGCGCTGGCCAGCTGCGCCAGGCGTTTACCGAGCGTGGCCTTGGTGCAGCGCTGGAAATCCATCAGCAGCGCGCTATGGGGCTGCGCGATGCCCCAGCGCTGGCGCAGGTCGTGCTGGATCTGGCCCAGCAGGTGGGCGGCCATTTCGGCATCGGCCAAGGCGCGGTGGGCCTGGCCGGTGCGCGGCAGGCGGTGGAAGTCCACCAGCGAGCCCAGTTTGTGGTTTGGCGCCTGCGGGTACAGGCGGCGCGCCAGCAGCAAGGTGCAGACAAATGGCTGCTCGGCAGGCTGGTCAATACGCGCCAGCTCGGCCTGCCAAAACTTGCGGTCAAAGGCCGCGTTGTGGGCGACCAGGGGCACATCGCCAACAAAGCGGCTGGCCTCGGCCATGGCCTGGGCGGCACTGGGCGCGTCGGCCAGCATGGCGTTGCTGATGCCGGTCAGCTGGGTGATGAACGCCGGGATGCGCACGCCGGCATTCATCAGGCTCTGGTAGCGGTCTACCACCCTGCCTTGCTCCAGCATCACGATGGCCACTTCGGTGGCGCGGTCACCCTGGCCGGGCGAGATGCCGGTGGTTTCAAAGTCGATCACAGCCAGGCGGGTCATGTGGCCTGCCCTGGCAACACCGCCTGCAAGCTGTTCAGCTGCTGGTGCAGGCTGTTTTTCAGGGCAAAGCGGTCGATCATAGGGGCGCGATTCTAGTGTGGTGTTCCATCAAGCGCGCAACGCCACACTAGCCAGCGCGAAGGGGCCGGCCCGCCAAAAACAACTTGTCGCTGGGCTTTTCGCAGTCTGTTGCCCCATCGCGTGGGTAGCGGCGTACTATGCGCAGCCATGGACGTTTTGAACCCGGTGCCGGGCGCACCCGCCAGCGCCGAGGCGCTTTTTTTTGACGGCACGCAGCGCTTGCAGCAAGGCGACCTGGCCGGTGCCGAAGCCGCATTGCGCGCCGCATTGCAGCTCTCGCCTACCCTGGCCGAGGCCCATGCCAACCTGGGTCTGGTGCTGGAGTTGCGGCATGCGTGGCCCGAGGCCGCCGACTGCTACCGCCAGTCGATCGCGCACAACTCCACGTTGGTCGATAGCTATGTGAACCTGGCCGGTGTGCTGATACTGCTGCACCAGCTGGACGAGGCCGAAACCGCGTGCGCCATGGCCCTGCGGCTGCGCCGCGACGACTCGCATATCTGGTGCAACCTGGGCGTGGTCTATGCACGCATGGGGCTGGAGGTGGAATCCGAAGAATGTTGCCGCGAAGCCCTGCTGCTGGAACCCGGCTACCCCAAGGCCCGCTTTAACCTGGCCTACCTGCTGTTGCGCCAAGGCCGCTGGGAGGAAGGCTGGGCGCATTTCGAGTCGCGCGACTGGTACGCCTCCATGGCCCGCTTGATGCACTGCCCACGGTGGCGCGGCGAGCCGCTGACAGGCCAATCCATCCTGGTGGGCTACGAGGCCGGCCATGGCGACATGCTGCAGTTCTGCCGCTATGTGGCGGAGCTGAAGACACGCGGCGCCGGCCTTGTGACCCTAGTCTGCCATCCGCCGCTGAAACGCCTGTTCGCCAGCCTGGCAGGGGTGGATGTGCTGGTGGGCTATGACGAAGACCTGCCGGATACAGCCTGGGATTGCTGGACGCCTTTGATGAGCCTGCCATCGCTGTGCCAGACCCGGGTGGATAGCGTGCCGGCTCCCCTGCCCTATCTGCATGCCGAGCCGGCCCTGCTGGCTGAATGGGCGTGCCACCCTGCCCTGGCCCAGGTGCCGGTGGGCTATCTGCGGGTGGGCCTGGTGTGGAAGGGCAGCACCAGCTTTGAGAACGATGCCGAGCGCTCGCTGGCGAGTCTGGCGACCCTGTTGCCGCTGGCTGACGTGTCGGGCGTGACGTTCATCAGCCTGCAAAAGGGTGCGGGGGAAGACGAGGCCGCGCAGCCACCCTCGGGCATGGCTGTGCGCGCCTTGGGGCCGCAGATACGCGACTTTGCCGATACCGCCGCCATCCTGGCCCAGCTGGACCTGCTGATCTCGGTCGATACCGGCGTGGCCCACCTGGCCGGTGCGCTGGCGGTGCCGTGCTGGGTGATGCTGCCCGACTACCTGACCGACTGGCGCTGGCTGGCAGAGCGTAGCGACACGCCTTGGTATCCTGGTGTGATGCGTCTTTTTCGCCAGCCTGCAGGCGGCGGCTGGGCGCCTGTGGTGGATACGCTGGCGGCTGCCTTACACGCGTTTGCGGCGGGTGCTGGCGATGCCGGGGGCGCTGGGAATGCTGCTCTTCGCCACGCTTAGGTTGCTTGCGCTGCTGCGGCTGAGCTCGTTGGCAATGGTGCGGTTTTTGCTGTCCATCGCGTGGTCGAACATGGCGCGCCCGGCGGCGTCGGGGTCGCCCGAGGCAATTGCGGCGACGATGGGGCGGTGCTCGTTGGCGGTGATGGGCATCAACCAGCTGTCGGCCAGGTTCAGGCGGCGAAACAGCGACAGCTCTTTGATCAGCTTACGGTAGATCTCGGTCAGCTTGCGATTGCCCGCCAGCTCCACCAGCCGGTCGTGGAACTTCAGGTTCAGCAGGTGGTAGTGGTAGGCGTCCTGGGCCTTGACCTGGCGCTCCATCTCCGTCACCAGACCCTTGATTTCTTTCAATTGGACGGCTGTGATGTGGGTGGCCAGCTGGCGCCCCACCAGCTCGTCCAGCGAGGCGCGCAGGTCAAAAATCTCTACGGCTTCATCGGTGGGAATGTCGCGTACGAAAACGCCTCGGTTCTTCTCGAAGCGCAGCAGGCCGCCTTCTTCCAGCATGCGAAAGGCTTCGCGTACCGGGCCCCGGGACACACCCAGCTTCAGGGCCAGCGTGGCTTCGATCAGCTTGGTGCCGGGGCCGTATTCACCTACCAGGATGGCCCGCTCTATTTCCTGTTGCACCACGCTTGTCAGCGAGCTGCTTTGGAGGAGGGCGATGGTGGGATGGGGTGCAGCAGACATGCCCCGAATTGGAGCACAGTTTGTATAAAAAACCTGGCAAAAAGCCCCAGAATCCAAGCGGTTCTGGGGCGATACAACAACGGTTTATTTCTTGCCCATCGTGGTGACGGGTGGGCCTTTGAAGCGGCGGCGCTCAAAGCCAAACCACACCACGGCCGTCAGCACCAAAAAGCCCAGCGTGATCTGCAGGGCCGCATCGTTTGGTGGCTGCACACCCAGGAACAAGATCAATGCTGCGGCCAATGCGACCAGCAGCGCCACCAGGCGAAATATCGGGCCCATGTCCCACGGACCCATCTTGTTCCAGCTACCGCCATAGGCCAAGCCACCCAGCACGATGGGCAGGCCGTAGGAGATGAAAATGAAGATCACCGTCACCGACACGATGGTGGTGTAGGCCGGGGTGTACAGCGTGAACAGGATGGCGATGATGGATGCCGTCCAGATCGCGGCTACCGGCGACTTCAAAGTGGCATGTACGGTTTTCAGCGCGCCCGAGGCAGGCAGGCCACCGTCGCGTGCAAAGGCAAAAATCATGCGCGATGCCGAGGTCACGGTAGCCAGGCCGCACAGAAACTGCGAGGCCGTGATGGCCCAATACAGCACGTTCTTGATGCCAGTTGGCAACACCGCGTCCATGGTGGTGAAGAACACATTGCCGCCACTGGCTGCGGCCTTGTTCATGTCGGGAATGGCGATCACGAAGGCGCACAGCATCAGATAGCCAAACAGCGAGGAATACAGGGTAGACGACACAATACCCTTGGGTACTGCGCTGGAGGCGTTGACGGTCTCTTCTGCCGTGTGGGCGGATGCATCGAAGCCGGTAATGGTGTAGATCGGTAGCAGCAAACCCAAGCCGAACAGCAGCCACATGCTGTGGGTTTCTGGCCATACATCACCACCGATGGCGCCGCTGTAGTTCTTGAACGTGATCAGACGTGCAAAGTCATAGCTGGGCGCATATGCCAGCAACGCCACGGTCAGGAAGATTGCTGTGGCAAAAATCAGATAACCGCTGATGTCCGTCAAAAACGCTGTTAATTTGATGCCGATATGGTTGGCGAGCGCTTGCAGAGCGGTGATACCGATGACGAAGGTTGCCTGGGTCTGGAAGTTGGCTTCCCACCCCAAGCTGGTGCCAAATGCACCGATAAAGAAGTAAAACGTGCCCACATTGATGGCACCCAGCACCGTCACCAGACCTAGCAGGTTCAGCCAGGCGGTCAGCCAGCCCCAGCCTCGGCCACCCAGGATCGAGCTCCAGTGGTACAGGCCGCCCGCGGTAGGAAAGGCCGAGCCGATCTGCGCCATGCCCAGTGCAAACACCAGGCTGATGGCGCTGCCGATCAGCCAACCTATGCCAATGGCCGCACCGCCCACGCCGGATATGCCCTGGGACAGCGAGTTGATGCCACCCGACAAGATACAGATGATGGAGAACGAGATCGCGAAGTTCGAAAACGGCTTCATGCTGCGCGACAGCTCTTGTTTGTAGCCCATGCTTTGCAGCACGCTGGCGTCGTCGGCGGCTATGCCTGACGTGTTCGCAGAAAGTGTCATCAAGTACTCCTGAATAGGATGAATGGAAAATGAACATATGCACATCCCATGCCTGATGCTTCCGCAGGTATTTGGACCATGGAAATTGCCCTGCGTGTGTAACCGCGATTTGCGCGCTGCACAAGCAAAATCTGCAGATTGTTAACAATCTACAGTAGAGCAATTGACAAGCCGGATGCAAAGCGTTTCAATGCCCAAGCCCTGAAACACAGGCACAAAGCACGGCGTAGCGGCCCAATTTGGTGCGCCATGGCCTTGGAATACAAAACGGTGAGAGACAACATGGCATCCAAGAAAACACCTGCCCAGCACCCTGCCCTGGCGGCCCTCCAGCAATCTGGCGCGGCCAAGGTCAAGGTCGCCGTCAGCGACATCGACGGCGTGCTGCGCGGCAAGTACCTGCACATCGACAAATTCATGGGCGCGGCCCAACCCTACCCAGCCGGCGGCTTTGGTTTTTGCGATGTGGTGCTGGGCTGGGACATGATGGACAGCTGCTACGACAACACCACCGTCACCGGCTGGCAGCACGGCTTTCCCGATGCGCTGGCCCGGCTGGACCTGGGCACGGCGCGCCATGTGCCGTGGGACAACCAGGTGCCTTTTTTCCTGGGTGAGTTTGTGCTTGCCGACGGTACGCCGCACCCGCTGTGCCCGCGCCAGACCTTGAAACGCGTGCTGAAACGCGCCGAGAAAATGGGCTTGCAGGTCATGACGGGCATGGAATTCGAGTGGTTCAACTTCCTGGAAACGCCGCATAGCTGGGCCGAGAAAAACGGTGTCGGTGCCACCAAGCTGACACCCGGCATGTTTGGTTATTCGCTGCTGCGCATGAACCAGAACCGTGATTTCTTCAACGCCATCATGGACGATATGCTGGCCTTCGGTGTGCCTATCGAGGGCCTGCATACCGAGACTGGCCCTGGCGTATTTGAAGTGGCCATAGGTTTCAGCGAGGCTCTGGCCCAGGCCGACCGGGCCATTCTGTTCAAGACCGGCGTGAAAGAAATCGGTGCCCGCTACGGCATCATGCCCAGCTTCATGGCCAAGCCGCATGCGAACCTGCCGGGTTGCAGCGGCCATATCCACCAAAGCTTAAGCGATGGCAAGAACAATCTGTTTTATGACGCCAAGCAGCCGCGCAAGATGAGCAAGCTGTTTGAAAGCTATCTCGCGGGCCAGGTTGCCTGCATGATGGATTTCGGCCCCATGATCTGGCCCACCATCAACAGCTACAAGCGCCTGGTGGATGGCTTCTGGGCGCCGACCAAACCCACTTGGGGCATGGACAACCGCACCGCCAGCTTCCGCGTGATCGCTGGCAGCCCCAAGGCCACCCGTCTGGAAACCCGTTGCCCTGGCGCTGACGTGAATCCCTACCTGGCCATGGCCGCCGTCATTGCCGCTGGGCTGGACGGTGTGGAAAAAGGTTTGAAGCTCACAGCCCCACCCATCACCGGCACCAATGGCGGTGCCGAGCACATTGCCCGCGCACCGCGCACCCTGATTGAAACCACCCGCGTGTTCCAGCAGTCGGCCATCGCGCGCGACTGGCTGGGCGACACCTTCGTGGACCACTTCGCCGCCACCCGTGAATGGGAATGGCGCCAATGGCTGGACGCGGTGACCGACTGGGAACTGAAACGCTATTTCGAGATCATTTGAACCATGACCATCACCAATTTCGCCTTTCCCACGCCCATCAAATTCGGTGCTGGCGCGCGCAAGCTGGTGGCCCAGCATCTGCTGGACCAGGGCCTGCAGCGGCCGCTGATCGTGACCGACCGGGCCTTGGCCGCCCTGCCGGTGATGGCCGAGTTCGTCAGCCACCTGAATGGCCTGGTGGTGGGGCTGTACAGCGGCGTGCATGGCAACCCGACCTGCAGCCAGGTGATGGACGGGGCTATCGCTTTCAAGGACCACAACGCCGATTGCGTGATCGGCTTTGGCGGCGGCGCAGCACTGGATGTGGCCAAGGTGGTGGGCATTGCGGCCACGCACCCGGGTGACATTCTGGAATACGTATGGGACCACCCGCAGGTGCGCCCTATCGACCAACCGCTGCCGTATTTCGTGGCCCTGCCCACCACTTCCGGCACAGGCTCTGAGGTGGGCCGTTCCAGCGTGGTGAGCGAGAACGACACCCACCTCAAGCGCGTGATCTTCAGCCCCAAGATTCTGGCCCAGGTGGTATTTGCCGACCCTGAGTTGACCCTGGGCTTGCCGGCCCACGTGACGGCGGCTACAGGCATGGACGCGCTCACGCACAACATCGAAAGCTATCTGTCGCCGGCCTACCACCCGCTGTGCGATGGCATAGCGCTGGAGGGCACGCGCATTGCCGCAGCCGCCCTGCGCACGGCGGTGCACGAGCCCAGTAATCTGCAGGCCCGGTCCGACATGATGATGGCCTCGATGATGGGCGCCATCGCCTTCCAGAAAGACCTGGGTGCGGTGCACTCCTGCGCGCATGCGCTGGGCGCCGTGTGCGACCTGCACCACGGCCTGGCGAACGCGCTGATGATCGACACCGTGCTGGTGTGGAACCAGGCGGTAATGCCGCACAAGTTCGACGAGCTGGCCCATGTCTGCCAGGTGCCGGGCGGCGGCAAGGCTTTTGTTGCCTGGCTGCGCGAACTCAAGCACGACATTGGCATCACAGGCCGCTTGGCCGACCATGGCGTGCGTTACGAGCACCTGCCGCGCCTGGTGGAAATCGCCACGGCCGACATCTGCCACCAGACCAATCCGCGTCCCTGCACGGCGGAGGATTTCGAAATGCTTTTTAAGGCGGCGATGTAATGTCCAACCCCACCCGACCCGAGCGTTTGAAGATCGGCATCAGCGCCTGCTTTTTGCACCCCGACCCGACCCGCGCGGCCTTCGCCAAGAAGACGCTGCAGTACGTTGAGCAGTCCATGGCGCACTGGATCATGTCCGGCGGTGCGTTGCCGGTAATGGTGCCCTCACCTGTGGGCGACACCGCGCGTGGCGAGGTGCACTTTGACGACTACGCACAGTGGCTGGACGGCCTGGTGCTGCACGGTGGCGCTGACGTGTGGCCCGGTAGCTACGGCGAAACCCCGTTGCAGGAGCGTTGGAGCGGTGACCGCATCCGCGACGAATACGAGCAGGCCTTGGTGAAGGCCTTTGTGGCCGCAGGCAAGCCGGTGTTCGGCGTGTGCCGCGGCCTGCAACTCATCAACGTGGCTTTTGGCGGCACCCTGTACCAGGACATCGCCACCCAGCGCCCAGAGGCCGTGGCGCACCGCGACGCCGATGCCTACGACCACCATTTCCACCCACTGGAGATCGTGCCCGAAACCCGGCTCAGCGCACTATTACCGGACGGTAGCAGCTACAAGATCAATAGCATCCACCACCAGGGCATCAAAGACCTGGCGCCCGGCTTTGTGGTGGAAGCGCGCAGCCCCGAAGACGGCGTGATCGAAGCCATCCGCAGCACAGGCCCGGCCTATGTGGCGGCCGTGCAGTGGCACCCTGAATTCCACCAGCCGGCCCTGGGCACGCTGGACGACACCCCTTTGCTCACCGACTTTCTGGCCGCAGCACACGCCGCCAAGGCCGCCCACACCCAATCACATAAGCCATGACCACCCTCGCCATCCACAACCCCGCCAGCGGCAATAAGATTGCCGAAGTGCCGGCCGACGACGCGGCCTCGGTCGCCGCAAAAGCCCTGGCCGCGCGCGCGGCCCAGCCCGTGTGGGCGGCCGCGCCGCTGGAGATGCGCAAGGCCTGCGTGCTGCGCTTCCGCGCCGCCGTGGTGGCCGAGCTCGAAGCCCTGGCCGCCACCATGACCAGCGAGACCGGCAAGCCCATCGCCATGTCGCGCAACGAGCTCAACGGCTTGCTGGGCCGCATCGACTTCTTCCTGGCCGAGGTGGACACCAGTACCGCCACCGAGACGGTGCTGAACGAGGGCGGCATGACCGAGCAGATACAGCACATCCCTCTGGGTGTGGTGGCGAATATCTCCGCCTGGAACTACCCCTGGTTCGTGGGCTGCAACGTCATCCTGCCAGCCCTGCTGACCGGCAATGCCGTGCTGTACAAGCCATCTGAATACGCCACGCTGACCGGCCTGAACATCGTGCGGCTGTTGCATGCGGCCGGCGTGCCCACGGATGTGCTGGTGGCCCTGGTCGGCGGCGGTGATGTGGGAGCGGCTCTGCAGGCGCAGCGCATCGACGGCCTGTTCTTCACCGGCTCGTACGCCACCGGCGCCAAGATCGCCCAGGCCCTGGGCCCGCGCATGGTCAAGCTGCAGCTGGAGTTGGGCGGCAAGGACCCAACCTATGTCTGCGACGATGCGCAGGTGCAAAACGCCGCCGCCTCGCTGGCCGATGGCGCCATGTACAACACCGGCCAAAGCTGCTGCTCGGTGGAGCGCATCTATGTGCACGCCCAGATTTTCGATGCCTTTGTGGCGGCCTTTGTGGACACCGTGCACGGCTTCAAGGTGGGCGAGCCCATGGCCGACGACACCTATATCGGCGCCATCACCCGCAAGGCCCAGCTGGACGTGCTGGACGCGCAGGTGGCCGATGCAGTAGCCAAGGGCGCGACCCTGCTGACTGGCGGCAAGCGCCTGCCGGGCAATAGCTATGCGCCCACGGTGCTGGTGGGCGTGGACCACAGCATGGACGTGATGCGTGAGGAAAGCTTCGGCCCCATCATCGGTATCCAGAAGGTGGCCAGCGACGCCGAGGCTGTGGCGCTGATGAACGATACCCGCTATGGCCTGACCGCCGGCGTCTTCACCCCCGACGAGCAGCGCGCCCGCGCCGTGTTGGCACAGGTGAACGCCGGCAGTGTCTACTGGAACTGCTGCGACCGCGTCAGCCCGCGCCTGCCCTGGAGCGGCCATGGCGATTCGGGCGTGGGCCTGACCCTGTCCACCTACGGCATACAAACCTTCACCCGGCCCAAGGCCTGGCATCTACGCCAGGTTTGAGCACGCCGCGGGGCTTTAGCCGTTGCTCAGCTGTGTCAGCGGTGTTGCTGTGGGCATGCTGAACATGGCGCCTTGCGAATAGTCGATGCCCAGCGCCAATATCTGCGCCTGTATGGATGCGGTATGCACAAATTCGGCAACGGTTTTGAAACCCAGTTCGCGAGCGAACTGCACGATGCCACGGATGATGACCAATGCGCTGGGGTTGTTGTCGAGATTGCGGATCAGACTACCGTCGAGTTTGATGATGTCGGCATTCAGGCGCAGCAAGTGGTCGAAATTGGAATATCCGCTGCCGAAGTCGTCGATGGCGATGCTGCAGCCCATGGCTTTCACTTCATCGATGAAGGCCCGAACTTCGAGGTAATTCTGAATACCTTCTGACTCCAGTATTTCAAAGATGACCTGTCGGCCGATACCGGTTTCACTGAGACGGCGTTTGATGAAGCCGGTGGTTTCCGGGTCAACCAGGTCTTCGTATGACAGGTTGAGGGAAAAACTATAGGGCGTGTCCTGGAACACGGCGAAGCTCTTGCTCACCATGATGCGGGTGATTTCGCCATATAGGCGCAGCTTCTTGGCAATCCCCAGAAATTGCCCTGGCCCTACCGGAGATCCGTGCTCATCCAGCAGGCGTACCAGACATTCAAATTTTTCGATCTTTCCATTGCTGTTGCTAACAATCGGCTGAAAGTACGGAACGATGCGATCTTCATGCAAGGCCGTTTTCAAGCGTTGTGCCCACAGCAGGTTCTGCTCATATTCTTCACGTACCTTGAGGGCTGGGTCGTAGACTGCGTAATGGCGGTGCTGAAGGCGAGCCAGTTTCAAAGCAATATTGGCAGACGACAGCAATGTCTCTCCAGATGGGGCTGCTTGTGTGGACTCATTCTCGGTAGTCACGGCGCCTAAGGTCACGTTGACCCCGATTTCTTGTTCCTCCCAATGGAAAAGCGCAGTGTGTATGTAGGTAGACAGCGCATGCAGGTAGGTGTTCAGGGCGGCACGGTCCAGTGCTGTATGGATCCGGATAGCGAACTCGTCACCGGGTAGTTTGTACAAGGCGGTACGCCCACTATTCAGACCGGTATCAAGAAACTTCTGCAATTTATCGCGCATCGAAATGAGGATGTGGTCACCGCATTGGTGGCCATAGAAATCGTTGATTTCTTTGAATGCATCGATATTGACCTGGATGAGGCTTTCTTGCTGTGGCGCCGCGGTTTCGCGTAGCAGTTTGGCCCGATTGGGCAGGCCCGTGAGTGAATCAGTGGACAGTGTTTCCAGCAACCTCAGAATATGGGCTACTACATACAGAATGACCCCTGAAAGTACCAGTAGTACCAAGCCGGTGGTCAAGGCGATTTGGTAGTTGGTCTGGCGCATGGGCTCCAGTACAGCGTCAATTTCATCCTGCGGCACACCTATGCCGAAGACCATGCCCGCGCGGGTGCGCGACAAGAACATGGAATAGCTACGTCCTTGCACACCTAGCTGGTGGGTTTGTATCGGCAGTTGCATCTGCCCACCGCGGAAAGAGGTACTGCCCGGTGGTGGTGTTGCGGGAAGCTCCAATGTTGACAATGCGTCCATCAGTGTTTGGTTGGTCGATGACTCGGACGACTGCGACAGACTGGACAGCTGGCGATTGTTGTTGTCCATCACGAACGCGAAGCTGCCCGGGGTGACATCGGCACCGCTGACCAGACGGATGATTTCTTCCGCGCGCCACGAGGTGGTGGCCAAGCCGATGAAACGGCCGTGTTCGTCGTGCATGGGTGTGGCCACCGTGACCAGGCCGTCGCTTTGCACGGCGTCGTAGTAGATGGGAGTCCAGTGGAAGATTTCCTTACCGGGTGATTTGTCGTTATCGTTCGTTGGCAGTGCGGCCACATACCAAGCTTGCTGGGAATAGGTATAGGCACCATCTGCATACGCTGGGATCAGTTGCACGGAGTTGTTTTTCCAGCCTGCATAGGCGGCAGCAGGCCAGATGTTCGGCGCAAACCAGATTCCTCCGCCCGACGCTTCGGGAAAATCACGGATCTTTTTCAGCAATGCGCTTTCTAGTTCGGTCCGACGCGTACGGCCGTTCTGCTGCTTCATGCTGTAGAGCAATTCGCCCAGGCGCGCTAGTGCGGCTGCGTTCTTCTCCATGATCTGGTGGCGGGCGTCGATACGGTCCAGGTTGCCATGGAAGGTTTCATCAATCTGGCGCGCGCGCAGTTTTGACATGGCCTCTTGGGAATAGCTCAGATTGAGCGAGGACATCACGCCCATGCCAGCCAGGAACAGCGTTACCAGCAGCAAGAGGATGAGCATGATGAGTTTTTTAATGGAGCTCATGCCTCCCTCAACCGTTGAACGCATTGGGGGGCCCATCAGTGCATGGTTTCCTGGGCACGTCGAGCTCGTTGCCGTGCATTTGCCAACTGCTCCGTTGACAGTTGGCGTGCAATTTCGTCGCGTGGTGCTGCCGCTGCACTTTGGCCGCCGGCGACCGCCAAGCTCAGCCAGACATAGGCTTGTATGGCATCAGCATCTACGCCCAGGCCCTGGGCATAGAGGGTACCCAGGCGGTACTGGGCTTCAGGAACCCTTTGTTCCGCGGCGGCGAGCAGCCATTTGCGGCCTTTTGCCGGATCGGCGGTGGCTATGCCTTCACCCTGGATATACATCTTGCCCATGTACAGCTGGGCATTGCCATGCCCTTGTTCCGCCGCTTGGGTGAAGTAGCGCAGAGCCAGTGCCAGATCGCGCTTTATGCCATTGCCTTGGTAGTACATCTGGCCCTCCATGAACTGGGCTTCAGCCAGGCCTTGTGCGCTGGCCAGTTCGAACTGTTGCAGGGCCTTGGTTGGATTCTGTGGTAAGCCCTGCCCGCGAAGATACAGCTGCCCTAAATGCAGTTGCGCCTCCGGCAGACCCTGTGCTGCCGAACGCTGGGTCCATTGCACGGCTTCCGGCAATAGCTGCAGTACGCGGGCACTGAAACCGAGGTTGTATTGCGCCCGAGCATCGCCAATTTCTGCTGGTTTTCGGCACGCGGCGTGGGCTTCGCGGTAGTTCTTGATGGCGAACGGCAGGTAGCAGTTGTCCAGGACGGCTTTGTCTTGCGTGGTTGTGGCGGAGCGCGCGGACGTTGATGGGGCTGTCGACATCGCAGATCCTGGAGCTGCACCTGCTCGACTCACCTGGTCGGCAAAAGCCTGGACGACTGCAGGGCAGGAGTAGCGGTAGCCGGTATCCAGTTTTTCCAAATTGGCAGCGGTTTTTTCACGGCCGGCATAGCTGTCTGCGATGGCTGCACAACGCTTGTCGCGTTCAGCCCGTACCCTGTCCAGCGTGGGAGAACGACCCGGCCCATGGCGTTCCAGGTAGCGGCTTAGCGGATCAATCGCTGGTTGTTCTAGCAGCTCGTTGATTTCACGCGTGGCTGGTGTCGTTGAAGCTTCCTTGGCAGCAGGAGCTACGGGGACATGGCTTGCACAGCCAGTGAACAACAAGAGCGACAAGCATGTAGTTAACCAATGCCGTATTGAAGCAAGGCTTATATGCTGTGATCTCGTAGAGGGGGAAGAGAGCAAAGGCACCGTATGAGTGTTTTCGGACACCATCAAAATGCGGTCCTTCTTAAGATATCCAGATGCTTGGTCCGCATAAGCGGTAAAAACGTGTGAGAGTTAGTGAAGCGAGCGAACAAATTGTCACTGAAATGGTTACATGTTTTACATATGCCTTGCAGCGCAAAAAAGCCTTCGGTGTGTGTTATTGCCAGAACTCTGTTCTTTTTGTTGAATCCTGATGGCGCTGCTGGTGCGACTTTGGGATGCGGCATGGCATTAATTTTGCTGGGCAGTAATGTTTGCATGCGACTCCACTACAGCGGCTGTCTTCATTTGTAGACCTACCGCTGCCAAAGTTATCCAAAGGTTGCCTATGCCCCAGTTTGTCCATACGGTAGGCGCCCATAGCTACCGCTTCCGCGATCTCCGCGAGTTGCTCGCCAAAGCCACGCCGCTGCGCTCCGGCGACCTGCTGGCCGGCGTGGCCGCCGGCAATGCACAGGAGCGTGTGGCCGCGCAAATGGCGCTGGCCGATCTGCCGCTGGCCACCTTTCTGCAGCAACCGGTCGTGCCCTACGAGAGCGATGAAGTCACGCGTCTGATCATCGACAGCCACGACGCCGCCGCCTTTGCGCCCATCCAGCACCTGACAGTCGGTGATTTCCGCAACTGGCTGCTCAGCGATGCGGTGGACGGCGCCACGCTGGCCGCGGTGTCGCCCGGCATCACGCCCGAAATGGCGGCGGCCGTCAGTAAGATCATGCGCAACCAGGATTTGATTCTGGTGGCCAAGAAATGCCGAGTCATCACCGCCTTCCGCAACACAATCGGCCTGGAGCAGCGCCTGTCCACGCGCCTGCAGCCCAACCACCCGACCGATGACACCAGCGGCATCGCCGCCAGCGTGCTCGACGGCCTGCTGTACGGCAGCGGCGATGCGGTGATCGGCATCAACCCCGCGACCGACAATGTGCCCCAGGTGATCAAGATCGTCACCATGTTGGACGCCATCATCCAGCGCTACGAAATCCCCACGCAAAGCTGCGTGCTGACCCATGTGACCAACACCATCCAGGCCATAGAGCGCGGTGCGCCGGTGGACCTGGTGTTCCAATCCATCGCCGGCACGCAGGCGGCCAACCGCAGCTTCGGCATCGACCTTGCCATCCTGGCCGAGGCGCGCAGTGCGGCCTTGTCGTTGAACCGCGGCACGGTGGGCGACAACGTGATGTATTTCGAAACCGGCCAGGGCAGCGCGCTGTCGGCCAACGCCCACCATGGCATGGACCAGCAGACCTGCGAGGCCCGTGCCTACGCCGTGGCCCGCGCCTTCCAGCCGCTGCTGGTGAACACCGTGGTTGGCTTCATCGGGCCCGAATACCTGTTCGACGGCAAGCAGATCATCCGCGCCGGCCTGGAAGACCATTTCTGCGCCAAGCTCTTGGGCTTGCCCATGGGCTGCGACGTTTGCTACACCAACCACGCCGAGGCCGACCAGAACGATATGGACGTGCTGCTGACCCTGCTGGCCGCCGCAGGCTGCAGCTTTGTGATGGGCATCCCCGGCTCGGACGACATCATGCTGAACTACCAGACCACCTCGTTCCACGACGCGCTGTACGCGCGCCGCCTGCTGGGCCTGCGTCCGGCGCCCGAGTTCGAAGACTGGTTACGCCGCATGCAGATTTTTGAAGGCGAAGGCGTAGCGCAGCTGGCGTCTGCATTGCCAGAACCGTTTGCCCAAGCACTGTTGGTGATGGCATAAATGGGATTCCTAGCAATGCAATTATCGGGATGCAGGGTGAGGCGCACGGAGCGCAGGACACCGGAATGCACTCCCGTGCATGAGGATTCCGAGTACCGCGCAACGCTGCCATGCGCCCGAGAATTGTGTTTGTAGGAGTCCCATGAGCGTCGTCCCCAACCCCTGGCACACCCTGCGCAGCCTGACCGCCGCGCGCATCGCCCTGGGCCGCACCGGCATCAGCCTGCCTACCGCGCCGCAGCTCGAATTCCAATTGGCCCATGCCCGCGCCCGTGACGCAGTGCACCTGCCGCTGGACACCGCGCAGCTGGCGCAGGACCTGGGCGAGGTGCTGCCCGGCCATCCCGATGCCATCCAGCTGGCCAGCGCGGCGCACGACCGTGGCACCTATCTGCAGCGCCCCGACCTGGGCCGCCGGCTGGACGCTACCTCGCACGACTTGCTGGAGTCCTTCTACCAACCCGCCCGCCCCTACGACCTGGCGCTGGTAGTGGTGGACGGCCTGTCCGCCCTGGCCATCGCGCAGAACGCCGCGCCCTTCATCCACGCCCTGCTGCAGCGTCTGGAGCCAGAAGACTGGTCACTGGCGCCCACCACCATCGTCACCCAGGGCCGCGTGGCGATTGGCGACGAGGTCGGCCAGCTGCTGGGCGCGAAGACCGTGGTGGTGCTGGTCGGTGAACGCCCCGGCCTGAGCTCGCCCGACAGCATGGGCTTGTACCTCACCTGGGCACCCCATGTCGGCCTGACCGACGCCGCGCGCAACTGCATCTCCAACGTGCGGCCCGAGGGCCTGTCCTACTCCGACGCCGCCTACAAGCTGCACATGCTGCTGCGCGAGTCCCGCCGCCGCCAGCTGTCGGGGGTGGATTTGAAGGACGAGACGGTGGACGTGCTGGCGTCGGACAACGGCGCGATGCGGAACTTTCTGCTGCCTTGAGCCGGGACTAGAGTCTGCTGGCCGACTCCCACAGCTGGGTTTGTTGCAGCTGCGCGTACCAGGTGCTGAACTGTGAGCGGTAGGCCTGCCACGGTTCTGCCAGCACCGGGCGCGGGTCTTGGCTCAATGCATAGGCCATACCTTCAACAAACCATGTCGGCTTGAACAGCAGTTGCACCACGCCGAGTTGCTGACCTTGCAACTGGTGAATCAATTCATGCCGCACGTAGTACGGCTTCCAGGCACGTGGGCCGATGACGGTGCCGATAGTGCCGAGCGTGACGGCAGAACGATCCCCCAGGCCAAACGATTCCGCGCAGCCTTGGGTCGCGCAAAAAATGACGCGTGGCTCGCCTTGCAAGGCTTGCAGGTGGCTGGTCACAAAGGCATTGGCTTCCTGGTAGAGGGCGGTAGCCTGGGTCAGCTGCGCCATGTCATCTACACACACATACGCGGTGGGACAGGACACGCCCGCTAGCGTGGGCGCGATCACGCGCACCGGCCGTACCAAGGCCCAGCTGGCAACCGGTACCACGACCCCGAGTAGCAATGCCCAGCGCAAAAGTGAGGGCTTCTTTGGTGCAAAGGGCATGGTGAATCGCAATGGCTGCGGAGGGTGAAACTGGCTCAATCTTAGAGTGCCATGAAGGGATGGACCGCTTGGCCCATTCGCCGCGTACGGACGACGCTGGAGCTCATTCCGCCGGACGCATCAGCCCGGCCAGCTCTGCGTGGCCGCGCGCCTGCAGCGTGTCGGCAGCGTGTCGGCAGCACCTATGCGGTCGCGCAATTCGCGGTTTTGGCTGAGCTTGACTTTGCCCACTAGCGAGGTGATGGCGATCTCGATGCCTACGATGTTGCGCAGCATGCTGTCGATGTACTCGGGCGCCGAGTCGCCCATCTTCCATGGCGTGGGCTCAGTCGCTTCGTGGCGCCGCGTCAGGCGTGCCACGATGCCGCGCACAAAGCGTTCATCGTCACGCACGGTTAGCACGCCGTGGGCGTGCACCACCTCGTAGTTCCAGGTCGGCACCTGGCGGTGGGTTTCGTGTTTGCTGGGGTACCAGGTGGGCGAGATATAGGCCTGCGCACCGCGAAAAATCACCATCACCGGGCTGCCCGTGGGGCAGCGCTGCCACACCGGGTTGGCGCGGGCCACGTGGGCCGACAGCAGGCCATGTGGCCCCACCTCGGGGTCGAATTCGAACGGCAGGTGGTCGGCGTCCAGCCCACCGTCAGCATGGGTGACCAGGGTTCCCAGGGGGTGCTCGCGGATGATGCGCTGCAGTTGTTCTGGTCGGTTTTCGGCGAAGTGCGCAGGGACGTACATGGGATGGGTTGGGGGTGCTAGGGATGGCTGAATATCGCGTAAAACTGGCACAATCAGAAGAGCCAGTTTTGTGGATTTTTCATGGGCCAGTCTAAATCTTCGTCCGATCGCCGCGCTGGTGTGCCCGGTGCCGGGCGCCGCATTTACGACCTGCTGCGTGCGCAGATGGCCGACGCGACTTTGCCGGCGGGCGCGCCCGCACCGTCTACCCGGGCCCTGGCGGCCGACCTGGGCGTGTCGCGCACCACCGTCACCGCCGCCTACGAGCAACTGGCGGCCGAGGGCTTTCTCATCACCTCCAAGGGCCGGGCCGCTCGGGTTGCCGGCTCGCCGGCTGCGCCCGCAACGCCACGTACAGCCGTGGGTCGGCGCGGCAAGCCGGTGCCTGCGCTGTCCGCATTCGGCCGCCGTGTGGCGGGCATGCAGATGCCGGGGCTGCCGGCGGCGGAGCCGGCCCGCATCGATTTCCTGTACGGGGCGGTGGCCTCGCGTGACTTTCCTACGCTGGCCTGGCGGCGGGCCTACCAGACTGAATTGCTGCGCCAGCAGCACAGCCTGTACTACGTGCCGCCCCAGGGCGATGCGGCCCTGTGCCGCGCGCTGCAGGGCTATTTGCGGCGTGCGCGTGGCCTGGCTTGTGATGCTGAACAGATACTGGTGGTGCACGGTTCGCAGCAGGGCATCGACCTGTGCGCGCGGCTGCTGCTGGACGTGGGCGATGCCTTCGTGTTTGAAGATCCGGGTTACCTGATGGCGCGCCGTTGCTTCGAGGCCACGGGCGCCGCGTTGCTGGAGGTGCCGGTGGACGCCCAGGGCCTGGAAACCGCCTGTCTGCCCAGCGACGAGCGTGTGCGCCTGGCCTATGTCACGCCATCGCACCAGTTCCCATTGGGCGGCGTGCTGCCCATAGGCCGGCGGTTGGAGCTGCTGCAGTGGGCGCAACGCCAGCGCGCCTGGATCGTCGAGGACGACTACGACGGCGAGTTCCGCTACGGTCAGCACCCGGTGGACGCGCTGCAGTCCATCCAGGCGGATGGGCGGGTGATCTACATGGGCACCTTCTCCAAGGCCTTGTCGCCGCAGCTGCGCCTGGGTTATCTGGTGCTGCCCGCCGAGCTGGTGCCGGTGTTTCGCCAGGCCAAGCGTCTGGCCGACCGGCATGCGCCCGCGCTGGAGCAACGGGTGCTGGCCTCGCTGATCGACAGCGGTGTTTACGAGCGCCATGTGCGGCGCAGCCGCCGTGAGAACGAGCGCCGCCGTACGGCCCTGCTGGATGCGGTGGCGCGCTACCTGCCTGGCGATGCGCGTCTTGCCGGCACGGCAGCTGGACTGCATGCCGTGCTGTGGCTGCCTTCGCTGCGGCCGCAGGACGAGCCGGCCTTGGCCGCGGCGGCCCGTGCGAGGGGTGTAGGCGTCTACCCGGTGTCGCCGCTGTTCGCCAGCCCACCGTCGGGTACCCGGCCCCGGCCGGCTGGCCTGGTCCTGGGCTACGCAAGCTTGGCGGTCGAACAGATTGCGCAGGGCGTGCAGATTCTGGCGGCGGCGGTTGCGGCCTGTTCCACCCGGTCTGGTTAGAGGTCAAATAGGCCGCTAGCGCACAAAGAAACTGCGCAGGTAGCTATTAATTTAGGAGCGTGACAAGGTTTCGGCGCTGGCAGCGCCTTAACCCGGAATTTCCGGCTCCACCAGGTTTGCCAGCTGTGCCAGCGACTCCTGCCAACCCAGGTAGCACATCTCCACGGGGATGACCTCGGGAATGCCAGACTGCTCGATGTGCACTTCCGTGCCGCATAAGACGGGCTTGAGGCTGACCGTCACAAAAATCTCACCCGGCAAATTGGGATCGTCAAAGGTGTCGGTGTACTGGATCAGTTCGTTGGGGATCAGCTTCTTGTATTCGCCGCCAAATGAATGGCCCAGCCCGGTGGAAAAGTTCTCGAACGACATCTTGAAGCTGCCGCCGACTTTGGCTTCCATATGCTGCACCTTGCAGACGAAACCATAGGGCGGCAACCATTTGGCGATGGCCGCGGCATCCAGAAATGCGCGGTAGATTTTCTCCGGCCGGGTTTTCAGCACGCGGTGCAGGCGGACAGTTCCAGTAGCCATGCTCGGATCTCCTTGGACAGAAACAGGGAGGGCCATTGTCTGCCGCTCGCGCGGCGAAGGCCAGTGTCTGGCGGGATCTCTATTTGCCAGTCGGGGTTTACTGCAGGCCCAGCGCCTTGCGCAGCTCTGCCTTGGCCGCTTCGAAATCGGTGTTGAATGTGGGGCTGGCCAGCAGGGTTGCGGCCATGGCACTGCCGGCACGGCGGCCTGCATCCAGATCGTTGGGATAGTGCATGCCACCGATGACACGGCTTTCGGCGTAGTCGTTGGCGCGCGCAAATATGGCCGCCCGTTGTTCCGGCAGCATGCTGCTCAGCACGATGGCCATCATGGTGGAGCGCGAGGTGTGGCCCGACGGGTAGGCCCCGCTTTTGGACGGCTTCACCAGGGGCTTGATGTCCGGGTTGTTCAGGAACGGACGTGTGCGGCCAAAGAAGGCCTTGACCGGGTCCACCACGGCGTCTTCGGTGTCGCCCATGCGCGCGAACATGGCGGTGAACAGGGGCAGGTTGGCCGGCTTGAAGTTGGCCCCCAGTACCGTAGAGAACATGGCGTACACCGTTTCTTCGGCGTCGCTGTTGGCCAGTGCAATGCGCTCGGGCGTGGCCGCTTTTTGCGCCGCCAGCACCAGCATCTGTTGGGCGCGGTCCTCGGCGCTACCGTTGGCCACGGGTGCGGGCATGAACGGGATGATGTCCAGCTGCTTGTGGGTAAGGTAGGGGCTTTCCGCGGCAAATGCGTTGAAGCTTAAAGCGATGGCACAGCCCAGCAGGGCACGGCGGATGAACATAGGTGTTTCCCAAATAAACCCCGCATTGGATAGAGGAAATATTTCAAATGCGTGACGATTTGGAGACCGTTTTTTAGCTTTGCAGGACAAAAGCGTGTGGCGCCAAGACAGTACGATCAAGCATTTCCATCCACCTACTCTTCAGAAAGACTCCCATGCCTCTGCAACGCATCAACCCCGGCAACCGACTCTGCGACGCCACCATCCACAACGGCGTGGCCTACCTGGCCGGTCAGATTCCAGAAGACGCCAGCCTGCCCATCGCCGCCCAGACCCAGAGCGTGCTGGACCAGATCGACACCGTGCTGGCCCAGGCCGGCAGCGACAAGGCGCACATCCTCAGCGCCACCATTTATCTGTCCAGCATGGGTGACTTCGCCGCTATGAACGCGGTGTGGGACGCCTGGATTGGCACCACCGGCATCGGCCCCGCCCGCGCCACGGTCGAGGCCCGTCTGGCCCGCCCGGAGATCAAGGTCGAGATCATGGCGATTGCCGCCGTCAAATAATGATGAAATAGCCCGCTGGCGCAGATAAAACCTGCGCTAGCAGCTATGAAGTTTGTAGTAAACCCAGGGGCAAAGCTGTGAGCGATTCATCACCACTGCCAAACGCTGCAGATATTTTTGACCGCTCCTGGCAACGCGCCTGGCGGGGTCTGGGCGTAGCCGTACCGGCGGCTGGGCTGCAGGCGCGCTTGTTGGCTTGCTATGCCGAACCGCAGCGCCACTACCACAGCCTGCAGCATCTGCGCGAGTGCCTTGAGGCGCTGGAAACCAGCCTGCATCTGGCACAGCAGCCGGCCGAGGTCGAGCTGGCTCTGTGGTTCCATGATGCGGTGTACGCGCTGCAGCGATCGGACAACGAGCAGAAAAGCGCAGACTGGGCGCGCGATGCGTTGCTGGCTGCAGCCCTGCCGCCGGCTTTATGCCAGCGCGTGCATGACCTGGTCATGGCGACGCGGCATAGCGCTGCACCCGAGGCTACGGACGAGCAACTTCTGGTGGATATAGACCTTGGTATTCTGGCCGCACCCGCTACCCGGTTTGCAGAGTACGAGCGCCAGATTCGTGCTGAATACGCTTTCGTGCCGGGCTGGATATTCCGGCGCAAGCGCCGGGCCGTGCTGCAGTCCTTTCTGGAGCGGCCGCATATTTACAGCACGCCCCATTTCTTCGCATTGCATGAAGCCGCTGCTCGGATTAATCTGGAGGCGGCGGTAGCCTAGGCGCTGCTTCTTTCGACCGCCATCTGGTCGATGTTGGTATTGATCCGCTCCACAAAGCTGGCGAGCTGGGCGATCTCGTCCGGCGTGAAGCCGATCAGCGCTTGCGCCTTCAGCACTTCCATCACCGCCCTGACCTTGGGCATGCGCTTGGCCGCCGTGGTGGTCAGCGAAATCAGCCGGCTGCGTTTGTCCGCGGGGTCGGGGACGCGCTCCACCAGGCCGTCGCGCTCCATGCGGTTCAGCAGCTGGGCCATGCTGGGCTGCTCCACCTGCGCAATGCGGGCCAGCTCGGCCTGCGACAGCGCCTTGCCACCCTTGAGCCCCATCAACACCGGCATTTGGCCCGTGGCGAAACCCAGGTCGCGCAGCTCCACATCGGCGATGCGGGCAAAGCTGCGGTGCGCACGGCCTATGAGCTTTAGCGGGTTGGGAGGTAAATGGTCATCGCTCATATATCGTATTGACAATACATAGGAGGCTATATTAATATATAGGCACCTATATTAAATTTCAAATTCAACCATCGCCTATGCAACAGCATCTTTACCTGCCATTATCTGCGCCAGCCCTGCCTTCGCGGCACACTGCGCAGTACTTTGAGTGGCCCATCGCATGACATCCACCACCTCCCACAAGGCCGCGCCGGCCAAGTTCACCCGCTACCAGACCTTTGTGGCGGGCCTGCTGGCGGCGTTGCAATTCGCCGTGATTCTGGACTTCATGATCATGTCGCCACTGGGTGCGCTGATCATGCCCGCACTGCAGATCAGCACGCGCCAGTTCGGCATGGTCGTGTCGGCTTACGCCTTCAGCGCCGGCCTGTCGGGCCTGCTGACGGCGGGCTTCGCGGACCGCTTCGACCGCAAGAAACTGCTGCTGTTTTTCTATACCGGCTTTGTGCTGGCCACGCTGTGGTGCGGGCTGGCGCCGAACTATGAAATGCTGCTGCTGGCGCGTGTGGTGACGGGCATTTTTGGCGGCGTCATCGGTTCGGTGGTGATGGCCATTGCGGCCGACCTGTTTGCCCCGCAGCAGCGCGGCCGCGTCATGGGCGTGATCCAGACGGCCTTTGCCGCCAGCCAGGTGTTGGGCCTGCCTGTGGGCCTGTACCTGGCTAACCGCTGGAATTGGCACGCCCCGTTTCTGGCGATGGTGGTGGTCGGGGGCCTCGGTGGACTGGTCATCGTCCTGGGCATGAAGCCGGTGGCCGACCACCTGCGCATCCCGCAGGAGAAAAGCGCGTTCATGCACCTGTGGCATACCGTGGTCGAGCCGCGCTATCTGATGGCTTTTGCCACCACCGCGCTACTGACCACCGGCGGCTACATGCTGATGCCGTTCAGCAGCGCGTTCATCGTGAACAACGTGGGTATCGCCATGGAGCGTTTGCCTACGATTTACCTGATCACCGGCGCGTTCACCATCTTTGTTGGCCCGCTGGTCGGCCGGGCGGCGGATACCTGGGGCAAGCTGCCGGTGTTTTTCGTGGGCAGCGCTTTGACCATTGCCATGGTGCTGGTCTATACCCACCTAGCCGCTGTGCCCTTCTGGCTGCTGGTGCTGGTCAACGTGGTGCTGTTTGTCGGTATCTTCTCGCGCCTGATTCCGTTCCAGGCCATGTCCAGCATGGTGCCGGAGGCGACCCAGCGTGGCGCCTACAACGCCATCAGTGCCGCCATCCAACAGCTGGCTGGCGGGCTGGCATCGCTGGTGGCCGGGCACATCGTGTCGTTTGGCGCGGATGGCAAGCTGCAGAACTACGGCGTGATCGGCTATGTGGTGGTCGGCTCCACGTTGACGGCGGCTTTCCTGGCATGGCGGGTGCACCAGGGCCTGCAGTTGCGCGGCACGGCAGCCCCAAGCTTGGCCCAGGCCAGCTAGCGGCTTTTTTCATAGCTGTTCCAGCGCGACGGCCAGCCGCTGGAGATGCGGGTGCGCGTGTTGGTGGACTTTCTGTGTGGCTGAACCTGCTTATTTACCCCGCGGCAGGCTTTGGAACAGCGAAGCAAATTTGTTGACTACGTAGGGCGCGAACAGGGTCATGCCCGAGACCAGAAAGTTCACTACCCGCTCCAGGCTGTCCGGCACCTGGCCGGTACGGCCCAGCGAGAACAGGGCCAGCGCGCCAAAGCCGATGAACAGAAACAGGATCGCCACCATGCCCATCAGTGCGATCACGCGGCTGCTGCTGGCGCGCATCTGGGCCGCCAGCAGGGGCTTGCCATCCGGGCCCAGCTGCAGGCTGCGGGTGGTGTTGCCGGCGGCATCCTTCACCTCGGTATAGACCGGCAAATCCACTTCCTCGGACAGGGCGTCGGCCAGCGACCAGCCGACCGATTGCTTCAGCGCCGCGCGTATCACGCATATGGCCACCACCGCGCCGAACAGCGCCAGCAGCGGTATGAAATACAGCAGCCAGGTGGCCGGCGGCACCCAGGGTGGAGGTGCGGTCTGGGCCTGGGCTAGAGGAACCAGAACAAGTGCGGCAATAGCGCACAGGCGAGGGCTGCGGAATATGCAGGGCATAGAACCTCCGAGTAGCGGCACCCGGGGCGCCGACCGCCGCCACTATGCGCCTGCTATTGGCTTGGCGGAAGCGGCTTTGTACCAGGGCTGTCCGCCATCTGGAGGATGGGGCGCGCGCTTGTCAGCGGATGTCGATCTGGTACTCGAAACCGTCAGCCGCACCCCAGGTGCTGCGCCATTCGATGGGCCGCCCGGCAAAGTCGAAAGCCACGCGGTGCACGCGTATCAGCGGGCTGGCGACTGCTACCTTGAGCAGCGCCGCCAGTGCAGCGCTGGCCGATTCCACGCGTAGCGTTTCGGTGGCCGAGGCCACGACCTGCCGGCACTCTTTTTCATACAGCGGATACAGCAGGTCTTCGAACGCGTCGAGTTGCAGGGTCTCGATCGCCTGGAAGCCGTCGCGTGGCAGCCAGATGTCTTCGGCCAGCACAGGTTCGTTGTCGATCAGGCGTAGGCGCGACAAATGGATGGCGCTCTGCACCGGGTCCAGGCGCAGGGCGCTGCGTACCTCGGTATCGGGCTGGGCCAGTTCCCGGCTCAGCACGCGGGCACGGGGCTTTACCGCTTCGCCGCTGCGGCTTTTGAAACGGAAGAAGCGGAACAGCGAGGAGTCGAAGCGAGGCCGGCGTATGAAGGTGCCCTTGCCCTGGCTGCGTGTCAGCGCGCCTTCGGCCACCAGCAGGTCGATGGCCTTGCGCAGCGTGCCGGTGGATACCGCGTAGCTGTCGGTCAGCTCGGCCTCGGTCGGGATCGCCTGCTCCGGCAGCCATTCCGACGCGGCAATGCGGCGCGCCAGGTCGTCACGGATTTGCTGGTAGCGGGGCAGACGGTCGTCCATAGGGGGTTTGCAACTGGCGTGCACTCATGTAGATGTTCAAAGGAATTTCGACTGTACCAGTCTGCGGCTGCGCACCGGCATGCGGGGCTACCTAGGGTTTCTACTGCTTTCGAATATTGGCCTGGCTTCTAAAATTCATACAGTCATCTATATGTTTATATAACAAGGCCTGAAGGAGATTTATGTTTACTTGGTACAAACAAGGAACGCCCACTGAGCGTAAAACCTTCTGGGCCTGCTTTGCCGGCTGGGGGCTGGACGCACTGGATGTGCAGATGTTCACCCTGGCCATTCCGGCCATCATTGCGGCCTTTGGCATCGATAAGGGCCAGGCCGGGCTGATCAGCAGCGTCACGCTGGTGTCTTCGGCGCTGGGCGGCTGGGTGGCCGGTGCGCTGTCGGACCGCTTTGGCCGTATCCGCACGTTGAAATGGACCATCGTCTGGTTCGCGGGCTTCACCTTCTTGTGCGCCTTTGCCCAGACCTTTCCGCAGCTGCTGGTGCTCAAGGCGTTCCAGGGTTTTGGCTTTGGCGGCGAATGGGCGGCCGGTGCGGTGCTGATGGCCGAGACCATTCGTGCGGAAAACCGTGGCAAGGCCATGGGCGCCGTGCAAAGTGCCTGGGCCGTGGGCTGGGGCGCGGCCGTGTTGCTGTTCACAGTTGCCTTCTCGTGGTTGCCGCCGGACATGGCCTGGCGCGTGATGTTTGCCGTGGGGCTGTTGCCAGCCCTGCTGGTGGTCTACATCCGCCGCAGCCTGAAGGAGCCCGTGCGCGCCGCAGCAGTGGCCGGTGCCGACGTGGGTGGCATCTGGTTCAACCTGGCCAAGATATTCCGGCCGGACGTGCTCAAGACCACGCTGCTGGGCGCCATTCTGGGCACCGGCGCGCACGGTGGCTACTACGCCATCATGACCTGGCTGCCCACCTATCTGTCCAAGGAGCGGCATCTGTCTGTGCTCAGCACCGGCGGTAACCTGGCGGTGGTGATCATCGCCTTCTGGTGCGGCTGCATGGCCAGTGCGCAGCTGATTGACCGCATCGGCCGGCGCCGCAATGTCGCGCTGTTTGCCGCCTGCTGCATCGTCACGGTGCTGGCCTATGTGTACCTGCCCCTGAGCGACGCGGCCATGCTGGTGCTGGGCTTTCCGCTGGGCTTTTTTGCGGCGGGCATTCCGGCCAGCCTGGGCTCGCTGTTCAACGAGTTGTACCCGGCCGACATGCGCGGTGCTGGCGTGGGCTTTTGCTACAACTTTGGCCGCATTGCGTCCGCCATCTTCCCCTTCCTGGTAGGCTATATGAGCCAGTCTATGCCCCTGGGCGAAGCCATCGGTATCGACGCCGCCATTGCCTACGGGTTGGCCATGGTGACGGTGTTGTGCCTGCCTGAAACCCGCGGCCGTGCGCTGACAATGCAAGCTGCATGAACTCGCGTAGAGACTTCAACACCACGGTGTTGGGTCTGACGGCCGTCACACCTCTGGCCGCCTGCTCCCACCTTATGTCCCACTCCCCAGTGCAAGCCATAGACTGCCACGCCCATGTGTTCCACCGCGGTTTGCCCATGCCGGACAGGCGGCGGGCCCCCAGCGGCTATGACGCGCCCCTGAGTGCGTATCTGCAGCAGCTGGACAGCCACGGCATGAGCCACGGCGTGCTGGTGCAGCCCAGTTTTCTGGGCACCGACAACCGCTATTTGGTGGACTGCCTGAGGCAGCAGCCACAGCGTTTGCGCGGCATTGCCGTGGTCGATCCCACGGTGGACGCGGCCGAGCTGGACCGCCTGGCCCAGGCCGGTATCGTCGGCATACGCTTGAATCTGGTGGGTCTGCCCAACCCTGACCTGCGCGGCGCGCCCTGGGCCGGGCTGCTCAGCCAGGTGCGCCGGCTGGGCTGGCAGGTGGAGGTGCACCAAAGCGCGGGCGCGCTGCAAGGAGTGGTCGATCCGCTGCTGGATGCGGGTGTGCTGGTGGTGGTGGACCATTTCGGCCGGCCCGACCCCAAGCTGGGCGTGGACGACCCCGGCTTCCAGTACCTGCTGGAGCGCGGGCGCAGCCGCCAGGTGTGGGTGAAATTGTCGGGCGCCTACCGCAATGGCAGCCAGGGCGCTGGCGAGGCCACGGCCCTGCGTGCGGTGCCGCTGTTGCAATCGGCCTTCGGGCTGGACCGCTTGCTGTGGGGCAGTGACTGGCCGCATACCCTGTTCGAATCGACAACTACCTACAGCGCCGAGCGCGAAGCGCTGAACCACTGGCTGCCGCTGGCGGCGGACCGGCAGCAGGTGCTGGCCGCTACGCCGGCCGCCCTGTTCGGTTTTTGACTTACAAAGAAAAACAGCTGCTAGCGCAGGCATTACCTGCGGTAGCAGCTATTAATTCAATAGCGGATTGAAAACGGGCGCTGGCCCGTGTCCAACTAGCTCAGGTGCTTGCCGATCAGCCCGGTCAGCTCGAACATGCTGACCTGCGGCTTGCCGAACACCGGCTCCAGCAGCGCATCGGCGTTGATGTTGCGCTTGTTGGTCGCGTCCTGCAGGTTGTTGGCCTTGATGTAGTCCCACATCTTCTTGACCATTTGCGGGCGCGAAGCGGCTTCGCTACCCACTACCGCAGCCAGTGCCGGGCTGGGCGTCAGGCCGCCGGTGGTGGGGGTCTTGCGCGGGGTTTTGGCGGCCGTGGTTTTCTTGGCAGTGGCCTTTTTAGCGGGCGCTGCCTTCTTGGCCGGCGCGGCTTTTTTCGCCGCCGCCGATTTGGCGGCTGCACCAGCTGCACCTGGTCTAGGCGGGAACTTGCTGGGTGCGAACTCGAAGTTCACCTTGCCGGCCTCCGCGTCCCAGGCCAGGAAGGCCTTGAAGTTGCGGCGCGTGCGCATGGAGACGAACTTATCCAGCAGATCGGTCTTGCCGGTGGTCAGCAGCTTGTGCATCTGCTCGGGCTCCACCGTTTGCTGCAGGATGATCTTGCCGCTCTTGAAGTCGCAGCTGGGCGTGGGGTGGGCCTGGGTGGGCACGCTCTTTTCGCACACATAGTTGGCACCGTGCTCGTGCACCGGGCTGCCGCATTTGGGGCAGTTGCCCAGGTTGGCTGCGGCGCTGAAGTCCACCAGCTCGCCGGTTTCCTCGCCGGCCTTGTCGTCGCCGAAGTCGAACTCCAATTTGTAGTTCTTGGTTTCTTCATCAAACTTGATGAGCATTTCGGCGGTGAACGGCCAGCCGGCTTTGGAACGGAAGCCGTCCAGCGGGCCAATGCGGCGGTCGCGCATGAATTGTTCGACTTCGGCCGGTTCGAAAGTGCGGCCTGCGGGCGATTTGCCGAACGAGAAACCGCAGCCTTCGCCGTGGCCATCGGCACCGGTACAGGTGTAGCGGCGGTAGTTTTCCTTGACCACGCCGCCGCAGTTCGGACAGGGCGCGGACAAGGTGGCGTAGTCGCCGGGGATGGTGTCGCGGTCGTATTCCTTGGCCTTTTTCACCAGGCGCTCGGTCATGGCGGCGATCTCGGCCATGAAGGTGGCGCGGCTGATCAGGCCCCGCTCCATTTGCGACAGCTTGTATTCCCATTCGCCGGTGAGCTCGGCGTGGCAAAGCTCTTCCACGTCCAGGCCGCGCAACAGCGTCATCAGCTGGAAGGCCTTGGCCGTGGGGATCAGCTCGCGGCCTTCGCGCAGCATGTATTTTTCGGCGATCAGGCCTTCGATGATGCTGGAGCGCGTGGCTGGCGTTCCCAGGCCCTTCTCCTGCATGGCTTCGCGCAGCTCGTCGTCGTCAATCGTCTTGCCGGCGCCTTCCATGGCGCCCAGCAGCGTGGCTTCGGAATAGCGGGCGGGTGGCCGGGTCTTCAGCGCCTTGGGGTCGGCCGAGGCGGTCTGCACCACTTCGCCCGGCTTCACCAGCACCAGGTTCTTGCCGTCTTTTTCATCGTCGTCGCTGACGGCTTCCTTGCCGTAGATGGCCAGCCAGCCTGGCTTGACCAGCACCTTGCCGTCGCTGCGGAAGGCGTATTTCTTGCCCTCAGTCGCCACCGTGCTGACGCGGGTGGTGACTTGGTATTCGGCGCTGGGGAAGAACACTGACAAGAAGCGGCGCACCACGAAGTCGTAGAGACGCTGCTCGGCTTCGCTCAGGCCGCTCGGTGCTTGCAGCGTGGGGATGATCGCAAAGTGATCGCTGACCTTGGCGTTGTCGAACACGCGCTTGGTGGGCTTCACGTAGTTGCCGTCCACCGCTTGCTTGGCGAAGGGTGCCAGGTGCTTCATGCCGCTATTGGCCAGCATGCCCATGGTTTCTTTGACCACCGGCAGGTAGTCTTCGGGCAGGGCGCGCGAATCGGTACGCGGGTAGGTCAGCGCCTTGTGGCGTTCGTACAGGCTTTGGGCTAGGGCCAGCGTGGTCTTGGCGCTGAAGCCGAAGCGGCTATTGGCCTCGCGTTGCAGCGATGTCAGGTCGAACAGCGCGGGACTGGCCTGCGTGGTGGGTTTGCTTTCTTCCGTCACCGTGGCGGGCTTGCCGCGGGCGGCGTTGGCAATGGCTTGCGCCTCGGCTGCGTTCCAGACGCGGTCGGCGCGCTGCTCGGCGTCGGGCTGGCCGTCCGGGCCGGGCGGCGGCTTTTTCCAATCGGGGTTGAACCATTTGCCGGGGTAGTTGCCGGCTTCGGCGTCGAAGCTGCCGTGGATTTCCCAGTAGTCGCGGCTGACGAATTTGCGGATTTTTTCTTCGCGCTCCACCACCACCGACAGCGTAGGCGTCTGCACCCGGCCTACCGTGGTCAGGAAGAAGCCACCGTCGCGCGAGTTGAAGGCGGTCATGGCCCGCGTGCCGTTGATGCCCACCAGCCAATCGGCCTCGGAGCGCGAACGGGCCGCGTCGGCCAGGCCTTGCATCTGCGATTCGCTGCGCAGCGCGCTGAAGCCGTCGCGTATCGCCTGTGGGGTCATGGACTGCAGCCAGAGCCGGCGCACCGGCTTGGCCAGGGGCTTGGAGCCGCCGGCGTACTGCTCGATCAGGCGGAAGATCAGCTCACCCTCGCGGCCCGCGTCACAGGCGTTGATGATGTCGGTCACATCTTTGCGCTTGGCCTGCTTGACCACGGCGTTGAGGCGAGTTTTTGTTTTATCGACGGGTTTTAAGTCGAAATACGGTGGAATTACCGGCAGATGCGCAAAACTCCATTTGCCGCGCTTGACGTCGAATTCCTCCGGCGCCTGGATCTCCACCAAGTGGCCGACCGCGCTGGTCACCACGTATTTTTCGCTCTCGAAATACTCGTCGAACTTCTCGAATTTGCCAGCGGTCGGTGTGAGCGCACGCACGATGTCTTGCGCCACCGAGGGTTTTTCGGCAATCACCAGGGTTTTTGTCATAACTTCACTTTGCCAATTTTTGAATTTGTGCGGACTTTGTCTGAGCGGCGTCAACCGGGGTGGGGCCACTTCTACAATCCGGCTTTGTCCCATTTCGCGCACAAATTCGCGGATGGGCTCCTTATTTAAGTTAACAGAGTTTTGCCGTGACTTCCAAAACCCGACCGAAAGCCGCTAGAAATCCAGGCCGTCGCATCCAGGTTCGCCGTTCCGGCGTGCATGGCAAGGGCGTTTTTGCGCTGCAGGACATCGCCGCCGGCGATGTAGTGGCCGAGTACGTCGGTGAAATCATCACCTGGCAGGAAGCCCAGGACCGGCATCCGCACGACCCCAGCCAGCCCAACCACACCTTCTACTTCCATGTGGACGCAGACCGGGTGATCGACGCCAACTACGGCGGCAATTCCTCACGCTGGATCAACCACGCCTGCGAGCCGAACTGCGAAACCGATGAGCAAGACGGCCGCATTTTCATCATCGCCCTGCGCGACATTGCCGCCGGCGAAGAGCTGAACTACGACTACGGCCTGATGCTGGAAGAGCGCTACACCCCCAAGCTCAAGGCCGAATACCCCTGCTGGTGCGGTGCCCCCAACTGCCGCGGCACGCTGTTGGCTCCTAAACGCCGCCTGAGCAGGCTGCACAAGTGATGCGCTGGCCCGCCGAGGCGATCTGGGAGGCGGTGTCGCCGCAGTGGCCGGACTTCACGGTCGAGGTGCTGCCGCAGATAGCCTCCACCAACAGCGAGCTGATGCGCCGCGTGCGCGCTGGCCGCTGCGAGCCCACCTTGCTGGTGGCCGAGCAGCAAACTGCCGGCCGGGGCCGCCTGGGCCGTGACTGGCACAGCCAGGTGGGCGATTCGCTGACTTTCTCTGTCTCCCTGCCGCTGGCGCCGGCGGATTGGGCTGGCCTGTCGCTGGCCGTGGGCGTGAGCGTGGCCGAGAGTCTGCACCCGGACATCCAGCTCAAGTGGCCCAACGACCTGTGGTTGCAGGGGCGCAAGCTGGCTGGCGTGCTGATCGAAACCGCCGGTGCCGGCGACCAGCGCTCGGTGGTGGTGGGCGTGGGCATCAATATCGCGCCGCGTCCATCCGAGGGCCTGTCCACCCCGCCCGCCTGCCTGCAGGAGCTGCTGCCCGACGTGGATGCGGGGGAAGCCCTGTTGCGCGTGGCGCCGCCGCTGCTGCAGGCCTTGGCGGCCTTTCAATTGGCCGGTTTGGCGCCCTTCCTGCCCGGCTTTGCCCGGCGTGACCTGCTGTGCGGTAACGCGGTGACCCTGAGCAACGGCACCGTGGGCATGGCGCGCGGTGTAGATGCGCAGGGCGGCCTGCTGCTGCAAACCCCTGCGGGCATGCAGACCGTGACCAGTTCCGAGGTCAGCGTGCGCCCCGCTGCGCCGGCAACACCTGGATCGACCGGAGCATGACCATGGGAAGCAAGACCATGCTGCGCGCGTTGCTGCTGTCCCTGGTGCTGGCCAACGCCCTGTTTTTTGCCTGGTCGCATGGCTTGCTGGCCGCCTATGGCCTGGCGCCGGAGCAGCAGTCCGAGCCGCAACGCCTGCAGCAGCAGATCCACCCCGAGATGCTGGTGGTGCTGACGCCCGAGGCCGTGGCGGCAGCCGCAGCTGCGGCCTCTGCTGCCAGCGCGCCGGCTTCGGCCCCGGCCATAGCGGCGAACGAGCCCACCGAATGCTTGGTGGCTGGCCTGTTTGACGCAGCACGTGGCAAGCAGTTGAGCGATGCCTTGGCAGCCCTGCCAGCGGGTTCCTGGACACTGGATGAAGCCACCGATCCAGGCCGATGGATCGTCTATATGGGCCGCTACCAGACGGCCGAGTTCACCGACCGCAAAAAGGCCGAGCTGCGCGGCCTGCACGTCAAATACGAGGCCGCACCCGCATCACTGGAACCCGGCATTCTGTTGGGCCGTTTCGACAACGAGGCGGCAGCCAATAAATCCCTGGGCGACCTGGCCCAGCGCGGCGTGCGCACCGCCAAGGTGGTGGTCGAGCGGCCCGAGCAGCACGGCCTGCAGCTGCGCCTGCCGGCGGTGGACGCGGCGCTGAAGACCCAGCTCGACGGCCTGAAGACCGCGTTGGCGGGCAAGCCGCTACGCGCCTGCCCGGCCAACTAAGTCTATCGATGCCCTCGCTACAACGCCCCGAGGCCGTGGACGTGCTGATCTACCTGGCTAAGTGGATCGGCCTGGCCACGCTGGTGGCGGTGCTGGCGGGCAGTGCGTCTGCCTTCTTTTTGTTTGCTCTGGAATGGGCCACGCAAACCCGCATCGCCCACCGCTGGCTGTTGCTGCTGCTGCCGTTCGCCGGCTTTGGCGTCGGCTGGCTGTACCTGCGCTTTGGCCAGCGTGTGGAGGCGGGTAACAACCTGCTGATTGACGAGATCCACGACCCGAAGGCGACCATCCCGTTGCGCATGGCGCCGCTGGTGCTGTTCGGCACCGTGGTGTCGCACCTGTTCGGCGCCTCCGTAGGGCGCGAGGGCACGGCGGTGCAAATGGGCGGCGCCCTGGCCGACCAGCTCACCCGCCTGTTCCGTCTACACGCCGAAGACCGCCGCATGGTACTGATGGCCGGCATCAGCGCAGGCTTTGCCTCGGTGTTCGGCACGCCGCTGGCCGGCGCGATTTTCGGGCTGGAGGTGCTGGCCCTGGGCCGCATGCGTTTCAACGCCCTGCTGCCCTGTCTGGTGGCCGCCATCGTGGCCGACCAGGTGGGCCTGCTGTGGGGCGTGCACCATACCCACTACGTCGTGCCGCAGGTGCCGCCCGTGGCCGCCTGGCCGCTGCTGGCCATGGTGCTGGCGGGCTGCCTGTTCGGCCTGACCGGCAAGCTGTTTGCCGATGCCACCCATGCCCTGGGTGCTTTCATGAAAAAGCACATCGCCTATAGCCCCTTGCGCCCCTTCCTGGGCGGCGTGGTGGTGGCTACCGTGGCCTGGTTCTGGCTGGGCGCAGACCGCTACATCGGCCTGGGCATCCCCACCATCGTGGATGCCTTCCAGCACCCGCTGGCCATTGCGGACTACTTGGGCAAGTTCGCCTTCACCGTGGCCTCGCTGGGCACGGGCTTCAAGGGTGGCGAGGTGACCCCGCTGTTCTACCTGGGCGCCACCCTGGGCAATGCGCTGGCGCCGCTGCTGCAGCTGCCCTTCCCTCTGCTGGCCGGCGTGGGCTTTGTGGCGGTGTTTGCCGGTGCGGCGAATACACCGCTGGCTTCCACCCTGATGGCCATGGAATTGTTTGGTGCCGAAATCGGCGTTTACGCAGCACTGGCCTGCGTAGCCAGCTATCTTTTTTCAGGGCATAGCGGTATTTACAAAGCGCAGCGCGTGGGCCATGCCAAGCTACGTGCCGCACCTGAAAACATACGCCTAGGCGACCTGGCGGCCCACCAGCAAGACCTGGCGCGCAAGGCTGCTGCCAACGACCCCCAACCCTAGGAAACCCGCCGTGCAAATCCAAGCCCACGAAGTCGATTTGAGCACCCCCACCGGCCCCATGCGCTGCTATGTGTACCGGCCCAAGGACGGCGGCGTTGCCAAGCCCCGGCAGTACCCGGCCATCATTTTGTATTCCGAGATATTCCAGCAGACCGGCCCGATCCGCCGCAGCGCGCAGACCATGGCCGGCCACGGCTACATCGTCATCGTGCCCGAGGTGTTCCATGAGCTGAACCCCATCGGTACCGTGCTGGGCTACGACGACGCGGGCCGCGACAAGGGCAATGCCGACAAGGTGGCCAAGACCCTGGAGGCCCACGACAGCGATACCCAGGTCATCATCGACTACGCCGCCAGCCTGCCTTACTACGCAGGCAGCATAGGCGCCATGGGCTTCTGCCTGGGTGGCGGCCTGGCCTATCGCGCGGCGCTGAACCCGGCGATTGCCGCTACATCGTGCTTCTATGCCACCGACATCCATTCGGGCATGGTGCCATCCCAGTCGGGCAACGACAGCCTGGGCCGCACCGGCGAAATCAAGGGCGAGCTGCAAATGGTCTGGGGCAAGCAAGACCCGCACATCCCCGCCGCAGGCCGGGCCCTGGTCTACCAGAAGCTCAGCGACACCGGCGTCAACTTCACCTGGCATGAGTTCAACGGCGTGCACGCCTTCATGCGCGACGAAGGCGAGCGTTTTGATGCGGAACTGCAGCTGCTGGGCTACCAGCTAGCGCTGAGCATGTTCCGCCGCGTGCTGTACTGATCGCTTAGATAGGCAGCACCGCCAGCCGCCACAGCGTCGTCACTTCAGCGGCCCGCGCCGCATGCAGTGCAGCCGTGGCGTCCGTAGCTTTGGGGTGCTGCGGCTTGGCGTCCAGCCGGCCCAGCACCTGCAGGCCGTGTTGGGTAAATGCGTCTTGCAGCTCGGTGGGTGTGCGCAGGCCCAGGTGTTCGGCCAGGTCGGAAATAATCAGCCAGCCCTCGCCGCCTGGCGCCAGGTGCTTCTTCAAGCCGGCCAGAAACGCCAGCAGCATGCGGCTGCCTTCGTCGTACACCGCGTGTTCTATGGGCGAGCCGGGCCGGGCCGGCAGCCAGGGTGGGTTGCAGACGATCAGCTGGGCCTGGCCCTCGGGGAACATATCGGTTTGCACCACCTGCACCGTGGGCGCCACGCCCAGCTGCAGCAGATTGGCGCGCGCGCAGGCCAGGGCGCGCGGGTCCTGGTCGGTCGCCACCACCTGGGCCACACCGCGCCGTGCCAGTACGGCCGCCAGTACGCCCGAGCCCGTACCGATGTCGAACGCCACCGCCGTATCGGTAGGCAGCGGCGCCTTTGCCACCAGGTCGATGTATTCGCCCCGTACCGGCGAAAACACGCCGTAGTGCGGGTGGATGCGGTTCAGCGGCGCCGCGCCCAGCGCCGGTATTTCGATGCCCACGCGGCGCCATTCGTGCGCGCTGGTCAGGCCCTGCAGCTCGCGCAGAGTGATGACCGATGGGCCCGCTGCAGCGTCCGCCGGGCCCCAGGCGGCCAGGCAGGCGGCGTGCACTTTGGGGGCGCGGCGCAGCGGCACGCTGTAGTCTGCCGCCATGGGTACCAGCAGCATGTTCAGCACCCGCGCGCGCTGCGCCTGGGCCTGGCGGTGCAGGTGGAAGGCATCGGCCAGCGTGCCTGCATCCTTGGGGGCTTTGCGCTGCTTGCGGGCCGGGGTTTTGTCGATGCGCCGCGTCATCGCCTGCAGCAGTTGGCGCGCGTTATGGAAGTCGCCACGCCACAGCAGTGCCGTGCCTTCGCAGGCCAGGTGGTACGCGGTGTCGGCGTTCATGGTGTCGTCGGCCAGCACCACCTTTTTGGGTGGTGGCGCGCCGCGTTCGGAGTGCCAATGGGCAGACTGCGGCTGGTCGTTCTCGGTCCAGTGCAGGGTGGGGCTGGAAGACAGCGTGGCGGGTGTGGGGGTTGGCATGCTTGCTTTCACGCTGTGGGGGACCGAGTCTTTTACCAGACAGCTGGCCCTATGTGCATCATGGGCGGAATTTAGTTTGCTATGTTTTCAGTAGCTTCTTGCGCAAGTAATACCTGCGCTACAGGCCAATTTGGCATATAGATTTCCTTGATGCCGGCGGCCTCATCTCTTGCCATTTGCCGGCAAGGCGGCCGCAGTCCGGCAGTGTGGACGTGGCTGCATCACAAAGGTTTGCAGTAGCATGCAATTATTTCGTATGCGAAGTAATTGGAGTCTTTGTGGCGTCTAAACCGCGTCTTATTTTTCTGCTGAACAGCGCGCAGCGCCGCCTGCAACAGTGGATGGCCGCCGAACAGGAGCGCGCTGCCCAGGCGGGCGAGCGCGTGCCCTCGCCCGCCCAAGGTGGCGTGCTGTTCCTCCTGGCGCGCAGCGATGGTGCCACCATGGGCCAGCTGGCGCAGGGGCTGGACTTGGCACCCTCGGCCGTGTCCGGCCTGGTGCAACGCATGGAGCAGCTGGACTGGCTGGTGCGCCGGCCCTGCGAGCGCGATGCGCGCACGCAGCGCGTGTGGCTGTGCCCCGGGGGCAGCGCACAAATGCCCGTACTGCGCAAGGCGCTGGGCCGCGTGAACGACCGCCTGACCAACTCTTTCACCGACGCCGAGCTGCAAACCGTGGCACGTTGGCTGGAGCATGTGCAAACCCTGGGAGTCCAAGATGTCTGACCGGCCTACTGCCACCCGATCCCTCACCCCTGCGTTGGCGCTCGAGCCGGTCATGCTGGACTGTGCCGACGGCCAGCGGCTCCAAGCCCACTTTTTTGCAGCCCGGGGCCTCCACCAGCTGCAGCCGGTACTGATCTGCTCTGCTACTGGCGTGCGCCAGCAGTTTTATTGGCGCTTCGCCGATTGGCTGGCCGGGCAGGGCCATGCGGTGCTGGTGTTTGACTACCGGGGCGTCGGCCTGTCGCTGGACGGAGAGTTGTCGGCCAGCACGGCCCAGCTGGTCGATTGGGGCCAGCTTGACCAGGTGGCGGCCTTGCAATGGCTGTTGGACCGTTGCGGCGCTGCGCAGGCCGTGCTGGTCGGCCACAGTGCGGGTGGGCAGATGCTGGGTCTATTGCCCAACCATGGCCGTGTGGCCCGGCTGGTGGGCGTGGCTGCATCCACCGGTTGGTTCCGCGGCATGCGGCCCGCGTTCGCACTCAAGGCCCGCCTGGGGCTGCGCCTGCTGGTGCCGCTGGGTACCCTACTCAAGGGCTATGCACCGACTGCCTGGCTGGGGCTGGGTGAAAACCTGCCTGCCGGTGTGGCCCGGCAATGGGGCCAGTGGTGCGCTGCCGGGGGGTACGCCACCAATGCTGTGCGGCGGGGCTCGGCGCAGGACTTCCACGCGCAGGTACGCACGCCCATCACCCTGTTTTACGCCGAGGATGATGACATCGCCACGCACTTCACCGTGCAGGACCTGTTGCAGACATTGCCCGCAGCGCCCGGCCGTGCCGTCCAGTTGCGGCCTCAGGACCACGGGCTGCGACACATTGGCCACCTCGACTGGTTCCGCCAATCGCATCAGGCTCTCTGGGTATTGCTGCTGGGCGCGGTGCGCGGCGACGAACCCTGCGCCGCACCACCCAACTAGGCAGGCCATACGCCCCGTTAACATGGGTTTCCCCGTTCCAGGAATCCTGCCCATGCAGCCCACCATCCGCCACGCCGAGCCAGACGACTACGATGCCATTGCCCTGATCTATGCCCAGCCCCTGGCGGCCGCCGGCACCATGCAGATCCCGCTGCAGTCGCGCGAGGTGTGGAAGAAACGCTTGGCCGGCATGGGCCCGTTGGACCGCATGCTGGTGGCGGTGGTCAATGGCGAGGTGGTGGGCAACCTCGGCATCCACCCCGTGCCCCAGCCGCGCCGCGCCCACGTGGCCGGCATCGGCATGGCCGTGCGCGACGAACTGCAGGGCCAAGGTGTAGGCACGGCTCTGCTGCAAGCCGCCATCGACCTGGCCGACAACTGGCTGAACCTGCTGCGCCTGGAGCTGACCGTGTACGCCGACAACACCGCCGCCCAGCGCCTGTACCAACGCCACGGCTTTGTGCTGGAAGGCACGCACCGCGCCTATGCCTTGCGCCATGGCCAGTACGTGGACGCGCATGCCATGGCGCGGCTGCATCCGGCGCCGCCCGGGGTGCGGTAAGCTTTTAGTGGGGCTGGTTTTTGTGAGGCTTTTATCGTCGCCAGAAGCAGCCATTGACACTAACAAACCTAATATGCGGGGCAGCGTTTTTCTAAATAGCTTGGGGGAAAACTTGAAAGCTATTCATCTTTTATCGATTGCTTGTCTCCTTGTCGCGATTGGACTATTTTTTTCCGGGGCTTCCAAATTCGCCGGCCTTGTTTTTTGCCTGTCGGTCGTAGTCGAAATAGTCGGCTCGGCAATTACAGGAAAGAAGAAAAATGACGGCACGCGTTAAAGACGTAGTTCGGCCAGAAGCGGTCTTTGCATGACGGCGTTCAATTTTCTCGCAGTGGAAGGCTATAGTTGTCACCTCCCGAACAGGTAATGGAGCTAGCCAAGGCTGCAGGCTCAAAGCTAGACCAGACGTTCGACGCGCCTGACGTTCTCCAGTTCACCACGGAAGCTCTGTCGATTATTCACAATCACCCAGAGCTTCAAGCAGCTTTTGAAAAAACGTTCTTGGACATGACGGCGGTCGCACCCCCAGAATTTATGGAGGTGTGCATGCACGCACTTCGATGGACAAACGTGAAGGTGGCCTTTGAGAGGCTTCACAGAGAGGCGATAGCCAAGAATGATTGGCGAAGAGAGCCATACTTCAGGCATTGCCTCGACGCTTTTGAGGACGATTGGGACGACGCAAACGACTTCTACGCGTCCTATTTTCGCCGTGCAGATAGCGTCTAACGCCCGTACCCCTTCCTAACGAGCGGCTACAGTCGGCCAGAAGCTGACGTTCAAGCCAGCTCGCCAGTTGTCCATATTTTTGGGTATGACTTGAAGAGTCTCGAATCAAGATAATTTTGAGCAACCCCAAGTTGCGGCAATATACGACTTAAAGACGCGCCGCTGCGGACCGGCAAGAAGAATATGCATCATGACTAAATTGGCTGCATCTGAATTACGCCTCAAAGGAATCTTTCGGCTTATTTTGTGCGTTGTTATCTTTGCTCCTGGTGGATTTTTTCTTACGCTGGCGGGCTGGGATGCGTTTGTAGCAGAGCAGATATGGATTCATCCCAAAGGTCAGGCGGCCTATCTGGCAACCCAAAATGGACCACATTGGTTTAGTTTTTATCTGCACGCTGGGTTGCTATTCATAATCGGCCTTGTTCTAGCTGTGTTGCCCATAATTTTGGTCAGTGCGCTGATGCTGATGACTCCCGCTCGCAGAGCACAGCGGCTTGAGAGAATGGGTACTGCGAGGTTGACAAGGTCTAGCCCAAGCGTTCCTTGGTGGGCCGCGGGATTGGTTCTTGGTATCTTATTTCTTTGGTTGGTCTACATCGCGAATAAATGGGGTTAGAGCAGTTCGCCAATCGATAGCACAAGCAAAATTGGCGAAGAAACCCTCAGACGGAATACGGCCAGAAGCGGTCTTTTGCGTCGACAGCTTAATGACCTCCCATGGTCGCCTTTATATGTGATGAGCTAACTTTCATGCACCTCCCTCCCAACGACCCAGCAAATGGACCAGTTTGGCAATTTCTATATGAAGTTTTGCCTAAGCATTGGGACGGTCGCGTTTTACTGGGGGCACTTGGATTGAATTGGCCTGTTGGAATTGCACTTGCACTGACTTTAATGGTGTCAAACAACCATTTTGAATTTGCATGGGTGCACGTCCTGCTCTTTTTTAGCTTACCTGTCGTGGGGTTTATTCAGTTTCTACGTGACACTGTGACTTGGCGTGACCAGTGGCGAATGGTAGTCGCACTGCTTTTTCAGATATTTCTAGCGGCGTTACCTTGGTTCGCGCTTATTGGCACCGTAATTCGGCGACAAGTGGGCGGCGCGAGTGCCTAAATCGCAATTCGGCCAAAATCGGATATTGAGCCAGAATATATCTATGAACGTAGTTTCTGCCCACGCCTTCAGCAGCAATCACCGCGACCAGCTCGCATCTAGTGAGGTTTGTCGATGCTTCTACTGCCTTGAAAGCTACTCCGCAACAGAGATTGCCGAGTGGACAGATGATGGAACAACCGCCTTGTGCCCAAAATGCGGGGTCGACGCCGTTGTAGGCTCAGCGTCTGGCGTTCCGCTGGATACCGCATTCTTCCAGCAGATGCATGAACACTGGTTCTGAACAGTCGTCTCCCGGCCAGAACCAGACATTGAACAACCAGATGCAGTTTTGACTATGGGCTACCATTTTTTGGGCACTCAATGACTACTTCCATCGAGTCGAAACTGACGGCCTTCTTGGTCATCCGTGCAGGGGAAAACTTCAGGCGCAGCAGTGGGATATCAGTGGAAGATGAGGTGAGACTGTTCTCCACTTTGCATCAATTTTTATCAGCGAATGGTTTGCTTTGCGCTGAATTTGATGTGCCTGCAGATTGGTCAAGTTACGAGCTCCGGTCGTCGCACCTGACTGAAGAAGGTGTGGCCGTCATTCGATGCGGGCTGGACAAGTGGTTAAGAGCAGTCGACCGCGGGACAAGCCCGGAAAAAGCATCCGCGCTCAAAAACTGCCTTATCAAGGCTCGGTCAGCACCGCTGAAACACTGACTACCTTGGAACCACTTAGACTTGCCAGCATGAGGCAGAACTCGGCCAGGAGCCGACGTTCGGCCACTTCTCCCAGTAGGCAAAAATGCTCTTCGCACAACGAACTCGTCGTCGGATAACCATAGTGACAGCGTTTCTTGCTGTATATGTTGTCATAGCCGCGGGATTGTCCGTATTCGCTGGCGAGCATGCTGAGGCTTTTGCCCCAAGACTTGTCGGCTGGATGATTCGGATTCCTTTGGCTCTGGGCACTGTCTTCTTGCTGGAAGCAGTGGGAACCAACATTTTGAGTTGGCCCACTTGGAATCGTATGCCGGCTTTCGCGCGTGTCGTACTCCTTGTCTTAGCTATTGCATTGCTTGTGGTTTTTGTTCTGATGCTTTGGCAGTATTTTTTTATCCTGCAGCACGCTTTCGAATGGTTCGGTTTGCGAATGCGCTAGGCGGAATCGGCCAGAAACGAAGTTCAAACGATGTCAACCAAATCGAAATATTCGCTCCTGCTGGGCTTTCTTGTTCTTAGCGCTGTAGCTTTAATTGGCCTGGCTCTATTTAAAAACGAGCCTTTATGGGCTATCCCTGCATTTTGTCTGCCTTTCTTCTTCGGCATTTGGGGTAATACGCTCAAATGCTCAGCTTGCCGTGAACCTCTGCTGTATAGAAAAATTTCTGGCCTTATGGTTCCTACGAAGTTCCCCGTAGTGTGCACAAAATGCGGATTTCCAGTGAAATAGGCAACTTCCTGAACGTCCGCTTCCGTGCTGCAGCAATGTCTCTTGTGGGCCCGAATGCGACGTTCACTCCTCTCCAAAGCAGACATTGAAGATGGAAGTGTGGACGCTGCACACACCAAATGAAACCAAGAGTTGATGCCACCGCCTCAAGGCTGGGCACCTCATTGATTGCCATGTCGATACGCATCACACAGCTGCCGTACACCTATAGCGTTGCTGCCATTGCACCAAGTAATAGGTAAGAAATATGCATAGGCCAGCGATGGCCGCACAATGACCAAAGAAGCCTGCGACCGATTCATCGAAGTTCCACCAGTCCAGCGTCATCTGAAATAGCAGTCGGGAGCGCAGGTTCAAAGCCGTCACGCTGCATGTGCCCTGAACTGCAATGCAGATGGCGATCAAGCGCAGGCAAGCCGTGCGGAGCATGTTGGGCCGTTTGATGCCCAGGAGCTTGCTGGTGACCGCCATCAGCATGGGCCAGCGTAGCCCCAGGTGGATTGCCACGATGATCAGCAACCAATAGGCGATGCCGGCATGGATTTGCCGCGCCGTGAAATCGTCTGCCAGGCGTAGATCAGCAAACAGTGTTTCCGAAATCACCAGGCTCGTGGCCAGCAGCGCCAGCATGCCAGCCATGAGTACGAAGGTGAGGGTAAGGTTGAATTTCTCGCGTCGCTCTTGCGCTCGTTTTGGCAGTGTGGCAAACCACCGCCGATGCAATATGTTGTGGACGGCGATCAGCAGAAACATGCTGATGCCTGCCAGTTCATGTGCCGTATTGCCTTGCCAGAAGTATGCAAAAGCGAACAGCAGCAGCCCGGCGGCAATCAAGTCCAACACCAGTCTGAACAGGAAAGCAGGCTTCAATGCGCGGCTCCATTTGTAATATCGGCTATTCCACAGGCTTGCCGCGAAAGTCCGACAGGCGGTTGGCCGTGTACAGGTAATCCTGGCCCTTCTGTGATGTGTGGCAGGACATGCAGCGTGCGGTGTTTTCCTGCAGGTTGACCTTCTGGTCGGGCCAGTACCACTGGAACTGCCAATCGCCGGTGCGGCGGCGCTCCTCGAAGTCCACGCCCCAGGCTGGGCCCTTCTCCATGACGAAGTAGCGGTAGATCTTCTCGTCCCGGTAGTCTGCCAGTACGAAGTGCGTGCCATTCGGTACGGGTTGCCCCTTCTGGATCGCCGCAATGGCCTCGCGCGTGGTGGAGATGTGCTCGGTCACGTTGCCGCGCCGGACCGTGGTGTAGTGCACCAGCCCATCGAGCTTGGGGAATGTGACCCGATTGGCTTCCGCTCGCGCCTGCAGGGCAAGCGTGAATAGCGCACAGCCTATCAACGTGACCAGCGCGCTGATGCGGGCGATTTTTTGCCTGGATAGGTTCATGGTTGTTCCCTGGTTTCTTTCTGCCAGAACTGAATGGCTTCGCCAATCCAGCCCTGGGCGCTGGTGCCTTGGCCTGTGCCGAATCCATGGCCCAGGTTCGGGTATTTGCGGTATTCGACGGGTGTGCCGTTGCGTCGTAGTGCAGCCACCCGCGCTTCCATCGCAGCGGGCGGGGCAATGCCATCCAGATTGCCCACAACTGCGAAAGTGGGTGGCTCGGATGCGGTGACCTCCGAATGGCCGGTGTAAGCCATAACCACCACGGAAGGCTTTGGTACCGGCTGTCCGCCAAACGCTGCAATGCCGTGTGAGCTGATGGCTGCAGCCATACGTGCGCCCGCGGAGCTGCCCCATAAGGAATAGCCTGCCGTACTGACCTGCAGCGCGCTGGCGTTGTGGAAGATGTATGCCACTGCTGCGGCCAAGTCCTCTGTAGCCACGCGCCCACCTTGGCCCGCTCGGTATTTCAGGACGAAGGCATTGAGCCCCTGTTTGCTGATTTCCTCCGCGTATGGAAATCCTTCGTGCACGGAGCCCACATAAGCAAATCCGCCGCCGGGCGCAATGACTGCGAAGGGGGCGCCGGGCTTACCCCGAAAGAAGAACAGGCCGGTGTGCTCCAAAGCCGGGTCGATGTGTTTCTCGACTGCGCTACGAAAGTCATAGAAGACGGTGCGGCCAGTGTTGGCGTCGTCCACCATGCGGTTCAGTGCGCCGACCACGACGGCAGGGCTTACATGGCTGTGATAGGGCAAGAGTTTCCCTATGTCAGACAGCGGCATGGACTCGTCATAGGTCCGCCCATCCCACGGCAATATGCGCTGGCTGAAGCCCCTGAATGCAGGATGGTTCAGCAGGACGCCGAGCCTATCGTCCGCGCGCAGGTGGGGGTGCCGCAGCGTCGCACCACTTTGCTGCCTGGCATAGACGGCCGCCGTGTCTGCGGAAGCTGCACTCACTTCACTGGCGTCACTGCAAGGCATGGCCATGAGCACGGGCAGCACGCCGCCGGCCAGCTTCCGGGCCTGGTGCAACCAATGCGTGCGCTTCATGGAGTGCTCAGCCATTGCGGTATCCGGTAGCCAGCGTTTCAGCGCTTGGGAGGTGCCTCTACCCCTGAAATCTGCATGACTCTTGCGGGCAGGCGCTCACCCTGGATGTGGATGGCGGCCACCTCTGCATTGAGCTGTTGCAGTTCCGCTGACGTAAAGGAGATCGCCGTCGCGCCCAGGTTTTCTTCCATGTGCGCCAATTTGGTGGTGCCTGGAATGGGCACGATCCATGGTTTTTGCGCCAGCAACCAGGCCAGGGCCAATTGGGCTGGCGTGGCACTTTTGCGTTGCGCCCAGGTTTGCACGACTCTGACCAAGGCCATATTGGCCGGCAAGGTGTCGGGGGCGAATCGCGGCACCACCGCACGGAAGTCCATCACCGGAGCGGATGCAAAGCGCGTGTCGGCCGTGACCGACCCGGTCAAGAAACCCATGCCCAAGGGGCTCCAGCATACGAAACCAATCCCCAGTTCCTCGCATATCGGAAGCACCTGGGCTTCCGGTCCGCGCCACACCATGGAGTATTCATTCTGGATCACGGTGAGGGGCTGCACAGCGTGCGCTCGGCGGATGGTTTGCACGCCGGGTTCGGACAAACCGAAGTGCAGCACTTTGCCTTCGGCGATCAAGTCTTTCACTGCGCCGGCTACATCTTCAATCGGGACCGCTGGGTCTACCCGGTGCTGGATCAGGATGTCGATGCGGTCGGTCCTGAGGCGCCGCAGCTGGGCTTCCACCACGCGCTTGATGTGTTCGGGGCGGCTGTTGAGGCCACCACTGCGTTGGCCGGTTGACGGATCAATATCAAAACCAAACTTGGTCTCCAGGACGATCTTGTCACGTATCCCCTGCAGCGCCTCGCCCACGATGTCTTCGGAGAGGAATGGCCCGTATGCCTCGGCCGTATCGATCAGCGTGACCCCCTGGTCCACGGCCCGCCGAACCAGACGGATCGCTTGAGGCCGGTCAAATGTGCTGCTGTAAGAGTCGGCGACCACGCCAGGCGTGGCCCCCGGCCGCCATTGGCAACCCAGCCCAACCGGAAATACTTCCACTGCTCCCAGTTTGCGCCGAAGCGTAGTGGTGGCTTGAGCGACCGTAGGTGTGTTGGCCGTACTGGCACAGGCAGAGAGCAGCCATGGCGCTATGCCCAGGCTGGCGGCCGTGGCCAGCCATTGGCGGCGCGCCATGCCATGGGGTTCTGTGGCGCAGGGGGTGTTCTTGTGGCGTGTGGGCATGGTGAAACTCCTATCTTGAAGACGCACGTGGAGGCATGGGGGCGATGGAAATGGCGTGCAATCAGATGTCGAGCCGCCGCCCTGCCATCCAGCGCACCATGGCCGGATCGCGGTGCGAAAAGAAGCTGCTGGTATTGGTGTCCAGTGCCGCGATGCGCGCCATGTCCGCCTCGTTCAGCTGAAAGTCGAACACGGCAAGGTTTTCCGCCATGCGCTCTTTGCGCACGGACTTGGCCAGCGCCGCTATGCCGCGCTGTACCAGCCAGCGCAAGATCACTTGTCCCACGGATTTGCCGTAACGGGCGCCGATGGCCGTCAGCACTTCGTTGTGGAACAGGTTGTTGCGGCCTTCGGCGAACGGGGCCCAGGCCTGCGCCTGTACGCCTTCTTCCTGCATGAAAGCCGCGCTGTCCAGCTGCTGCTGAAAGGGGTTGACCTCCACCTGGTTGACGGCAGGGGCAATCTCATTGAAGGCCTTGATGTCCATCAGCCGGTCTGTATGGAAGTTGCTCACGCCAATGGCGCGCAGCTTGCCTTCTCGATACGCGTCTTGCATGGCACGCCAGGAGCCATGTACATCCCCAAAGGGCTGGTGGATCAGGTACAGGTCCAGGTAGTCCAGCTGCAGGCGGGTCAGCGACTTGTCGATGGCCTGCCGGGTGCGCTCGTAGCCTGTGTCTTGCACCCACAGCTTGGTCGTGATGAACAGGTCCTGGCGGGCAATGCCACTTTGGCGGATGCCTTGACCAACTGCTGCTTCGTTGGTGTACGAGGCGGCCGTGTCGATGAGCCGATAACCCGTCTGGATGGCGTCCATCACACAGCGTGCGCATTCCTGTGCATCCGGTATCTGGAAGACGCCAAATCCCAGAATCGGCATCTTCACGCCGTTGTTCAAAGTTACTGTTTCCATGGTGGTCCTGTGCAGTTCGAATGGAGCAGACTTTAAGCAGGCAACTCGCATCTGAATAGATGCAAATCAATTGTTTGATTGGCATTCAAAAAGGGATAATTGGCAGCAAAAGGATCACGCTCCATGGCCATCAATGAACTGCGTTCCGTGTCCACATTTATCAAGGCGGCCGAGCTGGGCAGCCTGCGCAAAGCCGCACAGGCGCTGGACGTCAGCCCGCAGGCAGCAAGCAAGGCCTTGGCCCAACTGGAGAAGCATCTGCAGGCGCGGCTGTTTCATCGCACCACGCGGGTCATGTCCCTGACCGATGCCGGGCAGCGGCTTCTGGAAGATGTTCAGCCTGCGCTGCTGGGGGTGCAGCGCGCCCTGAAACGGGCCCAGGCCACCAAGGACGAAATCGCGGGGCCACTGCGCATTACCGGCCCCCGCACGACCTTCCAGCCCATTCTCTGGCCCGTCATAGAAGAGTTCTGTGAACGTTATCCCGGTATCCAGCCCGATGTGCTGCTGGAAGATCGTGTGGGCAATTGGGTGGAGGATAGGGTCGATGTGGGCTTTCACCTGGGCGCGTCACCCCATGAGGGCGTGATTGCCTGCAAGTTGTTTCCGCTGCAGTTGCTGGTGTGTGGCGCGCCTGCGTATTTCGAGCGCCACGGGGTGCCAGACTCTTTGGCCGCTTTGTCAGCGCACCGCTGCAGCGTGTTTCGGCACCCCGGCACCGGAAGACTCGCACCCTGGCATTTGAAGCTGGACGGGCAATTGCTCGAACAACCCGTGGTGCCCGCCATCATCAGCAACGATGAAACCCTGGAGCTGCACGCGGTCTTGTCCGGCAAAGTGCTGGGGCAGTTGGCAGGTGTCACCGCAGCTCCCTACATACGCAGCGGCAAGTTGGTACCGATTCTTTTGAACCATATGTCGGACTTTGCGAGCTACTTCGTGTACTTTGGCAGCCGGCAGTCACAACCAGCGCGCGCCCGGGCATTCGTTGACCTTGTTGTGGAGCGTCTCACGGACTGTCCGCAATTTGTGCTTTCAAACAAGGAGCTTGTGCGTGCCAAGAGCCAGCTGCCCAGCCTGTTGCGCACCTTGAAGAGCCAGAGCGGCTAGTACGGTTGCCTTTGCTTCGCAAGCACAATCCCCTCCGCCGGTCGGATTTGCGCGGCCCGCACGACCCCATACGTTATTGGAGACACGCATGCCATTTCACCGGGCATTTCCATTCGCCCTTTCGCTCATCGCTGCCAGTGCATTGCTGGCGGGCAGCGCCAGCTACGCGCAGGAGAGCATCCAGATCGCCAACATCCTTGAGCTGTCCGGCTCAGGCGCCACTGCGGGCACCAACTTCAGGAACGGCGTGGAGCTGGCGGTGAAAGAGATCAACGCCGCCGGCGGCATTCTGGGCAAGAAGGTGCAGACCACCAATGCCGACACCCAGAGCAATCCCGGCGTGGCCAAGGGCCTGACGCAGAAGGCGGTGGACAACGATGTGTTCGCCATCTTCGGCCCAGTGTTCTCGGGCTCCATCATGGTCAGCATGGCCGAGAGCCGCCGTGCCGGCATTCCCAATTTCACCGGTGGTGAGGCGGCCAGCATCACCGCCCAGGGCAACCCCTACATCTTCCGCACCACGGCCACCCAGGCCACCGCCATGCCCCAGGTGGCGCACTACATCAGCGAGCAAGCCCAGCTGAAGACCCTGGCCATCATCTACGTGAACAACGACTTCGGCAAAGGCGGGCTGGATATGCTGAAGAAGGCGCTGGAGAAATCCCCCACCAAAATCGTGGCCGAGATCTCCACCGAAGGCGGTCAGCTCGATTTCTCGGCCGCCGTGCTGCGCGCCAAGCAGAGCAATGCCGACGCGGTGTTTGTCTACACCTACGATGAAGAATCGGCCCGTGCCCTGCGCGAGTTGCGCAAGCAGGGCTGGAGCAAACCCATTGTGGGTGAAGGCACCCTCACCGCCCAGAAAGTGCTCGAGCTAGCGGGCGATGCCGCCAACGGTGCCATCGCCCACGTCAACCTGACGGTGGACGCGCCGCTGCCGGCCGTCCAGGCTTTTCGTGTCAAGTTCGAGCGCGAATACAAATACGTATCGGACCACAACGGCATGAAAGGTTATTCCGGTATGTACGTGCTGAAAACCGCGATCGAGAGGGTCGGCAAGCTGGACCGCCAGGCCGTGGCTGCTGCCCTGCACGGCATGAAGATCACGGCGGCCCAGCAGCCCGGTGTGTTGATGGACCTGGCGTTTGACGACAAGGGCGACCTGGACCGCGACAGCTTCATGGTCGAGGTGAAGAACGGCAAGCAGGTCGTCATTGCCACCGTGCCAGCCCTGGGCGCGGCTAAGAAATAAACCGCAGGACCCAGCCCCATGATCGATACCCAAAGAACCCTGGCCCGCAACCCGATTGCACCCTATGCGCTGCCCGGCGAGGAATGCCAGGCCTACAACAAGATCCACTGGAAGCTGGACCCGGAGCGCACCGTGCTGCTGGTGCACGACATGCAGAACTACTGGGTCGATCTGTTCGTGGACCCGGCGCCGTTGCTGGGCAATGTGGCGGCGCTGCTGGGCGGCTTTCGCCAGGCCCGGCTGCCGGTGGTGTTCTGCCGCGGCGAACGCGCGCCCTCGCGCTTCGAGCGCGGCCTGGGCCTGGCGGTCTGGGGCGACGGCCTGAACGCCGCCCATGTGCGGCCGCAAGATTGCGAAATTGCCAGCAGCCTGGCGCCGCGCGAGGACGAATATGTGGTCCACAAGCCGCGCCACAGCGCCTTCTTCCAGACCGAGCTGGAGCCGCTGCTGCGCAAGATGAACCGCGACCAGGTGGTCGTCTGCGGCGTGTTTGCCCATCACGGCGTGATGGTGTCTTGCATAGACGGCTATATGCGCAACTTCCAGATGACCATGGTGGCCGACGCCCTGGGCGACTACAGCGAAGCCGAGCACCGCATGGCCCTGCAATACGTGGCGCAGATGTGCGGCTCCACCAGTACGCTGGCCCGGGTAGGGGCTGCGTTGTTTCCTGCGGGCGGGGCGTAGTTTTGTTTTGCTACTTAATTCATAGTAGTTGGCGCAGGTGATATCTGCGCTGCAGCCCTGATTCTGTTTGATACAAAAGCTAAGACAAGGCTGCATTCGAAGCCGCCAAAAGTCCTGTAGCTCTCAAGAACAAGAAAATGGACTGCATATTCTTGCGAGTATGCTTTCGGCCCGGCCTTCCGTTGGACATAGATTGCTCCAAAGGTGCCACTGAAATGTTGCGGTGGTAGCTGGATCACCCTGGCAAGGGCGAATCATCTGTCGGCCGTCGTTGAAGCGTAGGCGCGCCGGGGACGTAATACGAACGAATTAGAGAGTATTTTGATCGACGCAACTTGTAGAGCGGGACGTGTTCGCTGTGTATTTTTAGCGTACCTGTTCGCGATCATGACCTTGCCTGCTGTTGCGAACGTCCCGAGCTGGGAGCAACTGCCGCAAAGCATGGCCGTGACTGGTCCGAGTGACCGCAGTTGGGCGTTGTCGCTCGCTGATCCGTTCGTGATCGACATTGGTGGGTCCGGCTACGCTTTTGGGGAGTATCAGCAGGACATTCGGGTTCGAGCGATCTATCTGGAAAAGCTGCGTGCGGCATGGGGTGTGCGTAGCCGGGCGGATCTGTTGCTCAGGTTGCAAGATTTGCGTGATCACGGCATGCATTCGGCCTACGAAAAGTTGCAGATGCGTATGCGTGAACCGGCCGATTGGCGAGCGTGGTTGAGGGCGCGTTATGAAGAATTTCTGGACCCACGCAACGAGCACAGGGCAGAGGTTGTCGGACGCGATGGGACACTTTTAGGTTCGGCCGGTGTACTTGCCTATGACATCAGTCGATATGTGAACCTTGTGCGGTGGGGTTATCAAGTTGGCTATCTGACGCAGAGTGAAGCATGGCTATTAGTCATGCCAACAGCGCGGTTAGCGCAATCGAGTTTTGATTCATGGGACGCCTATGGCACCAGCTTCCTGGTTGGTCGTGACTTCTGGAGTGGCGCGACGGCTGGTGATCCGCAGTCGGGCTTCATCAAAGCGATTCATGACCTGAAAACACTGCCGGATGGTGCCTGGCGGATTCACCCATGGGGACAACGGTTGGATCGCACCCCAATCCGCGCTGCGGATTTGGAAGTGGGTGACTCAATCGGTGCGCAGCCCGATCCGAACGTGATACGGCCCGGGCCGAACCTTGTGGACGTTAAGGGAGCGGGCATCGAGCAATGGGCGGTAGACGTTCAGGCGGGCCCGGCTGCGACGGCGGCAGCGCTATTGATCGATGGCAACGTTGTTGAGCTAGAGCAACTGCTGAGAAAAGCGGCAAGCGGCAGTGCGCGTGATGTGGCTGGGCGCTGGAAGCGGTCGCAGGTATATGCCGGAATCGCAAGTGTGTTTCCGGACGATGTCAATCATCCGCTGTGGTCTGCTTTGGATCGCACGACCGCCGGCTGGGTGAAGCAACGGCCTGCTTCTCATATGGCTGCCATGGCGCGTGCGCAATATTGGATCTCTCACGCTTGGGCCGTGCGAGGTAATGGCTACCCCTCCGCACCGTCGATCGAAATGCTGCAGGCATTTCAGAGGGATCTTAGCCTTGCTGAAAAAGTGGTCGATGTGCATGGGCGAGCTTTCCCGAAGGTCGTTGCCGAGGAGCCACATTGGGCTGTGCTGCGTATCAAGCTCGCTAATTTGCAAGGGCGTGAAAAGACGGAGATCTATCAGCAGGCTATGACCGCGTTGAAGCGCCATCCCGATTACGACCCGATCGCATCGGAGACGGCCCTAGCCCTGAATCCGGTCTGGGGCGGAACACAGGCCGTCTCGCAGGCTTTTATCGAAGAGGCCATGGTTTTGAGCCGCCCCTTCTCTGGCGAACAGCGGCGCGCACAGATTGCACTCCACCTCGCACGCAATGCCGGTTTGCAACAAGCCCTGCTTTTGGCGCAGGCGGGCTTTACGTGGGAGCAGGTTAAGCCGTCTATCGATGAAGTCATAGCGCGCTTTCCAGACGCTTTCAACATCAATGCTGCGCGCGTGTTGGCCTGCATTTCGGATGACCCAATGCGCGCTCGTCCCTATTTCCTGCGCTTGCAGGGTCATATTCAACCCGTCACTTGGTACGACGATCCGTGGTACGTCGGTCAATGCGCTGTAAAGGCTGGAACGCCTTTGGTCGGACATGCACCTTGGCCAGAAGATGTGTCTGAGCCCGTACCAACTGTGCCAATCAAGTCACTCCGGCAGTCCTTAATGATCATCACTGGTGGCATTGTTCTGGCGTTGCTGGCATATCTGCGCTTCAGAAGATTGCGTGCACCTGTCGAGCCTGAGCAGGACGAGCCGGGTGATGACGAACCACGCCAGCTTTGATTGACGTATTGGGTCAGGGGATCGGTGTGCATGCAACACGCGCTTACTCTTGGGATTTCACGTTTCATTGCAGCTTGTACCGGTTTGATAGTAAATATTTCGCAAATACTACAGATCCTGTGCATGCCATCGCTGTCCAATTACTACTGAATTCATAGCTACCCCCGCAGGTACTATCTGCGCCACAGCCTTGTTTACCCGGAGCCGCAGAACATGCACGTCAACGTCCAACGCGGTGCCTACCGCATAGCTACCGACCCCGCCAGCCTGGACATGGTGGCCGTCCATGCCTACCTCACGCGCAGCTACTGGTCGCCGGGTATTGTGTTCGAGCGGGTGCAGCGCGCGGCGGCGAACTCGCTGTGCTTTGGGCTGTTCCACGGCGCCGAGCAGGTGGGCTTTGCGCGGGTGGTGACCGACAAGACGACTTTTGCCTATCTGGCCGATGTGTATGTGCTGGAGGCGCACCGGGGCCAGGGCCTGTCGAAATGGCTGGTGCAAACCATATTGGCCCACCCGGAACTGCAGGGCCTGCGCCGCTTTCTGCTGGCCACGGCCGATGCGCATGGGCTGTATGCGCAGTTCGGCTTTGAGCCCTTGGCCAAGCCAGAGCGGATGATGCAGATCCTCGCGCAGTAGGCGGGGCCAGCAAATCCGGGACAATGCGGGCCATTTGATTTTTTCCACAGCCCATGCCATGACCGATACCAACGATAACAACGCCACCGCTGATACCAACGCCGCTAGCTCCGCTCCCGCCCTGCCCGACCACCTGTCTGCCGACCCACGCAGCCCTTTCCACGTGGCTGCCGTGTTCGAGCATGACATCGGCATCCGCCTGAACGACAAGGAGCGTTCGGACGTGGAGGAATACTGCATCAGCGAAGGCTGGGTGAAGGTGCCCTCCGGCAAGACGCGCGACCGCCATGGCCGCCCGCTGCTGATGAAGATCAAGGGCAAGGTCGAAGCCTATTACCGCTGATTCCACGGCCACCAGCAGGCCAGTCGGCCAACAGCCTAGTGGCACGTTCTGCATAGGTTGTGAGCGGGCCTTGGCTTTGCACACGCACTGCGGGTATCACAGCACCCGGTAGACCTGGCCGGTTTGCCCGCCTTCCACGCTGCGCTGGTAGGCCATAGCCACGCGCGCCGCGGGCACCGATTCGAAGCCCGCGAAATAGGGGCCGTAGGTGGGCAAGGATTCGGTGAGCACTGTGGCGCTGACGGCGTTGATGCGCAGGCCGCGTGGCAGCTCAATGGCGGCAGCGGCCACAAAGCCTTCGATGCCTGCATTGACCGCCGTGGCGTTGGCGCCATAGCGGATCGGCTCGGTGGACAGGATGCCGCTGGTCAGCGTGACCGAGCCACCGTCGTTCAGGTAGCGTTGGGCCAGCAAGGCCAGCTGCACCTGGCCCAGTAGCTTGTCTTGCAGGCCGATGTTGAACTGTTCTGCCGTCATCTGGCTCAACGGGCCGAAGTGCACATTACCGGCGGCGCTGACGATGGCGTCCACCTTGCCCACGCGCTCCATCAGGGCCTCCAGGCTGGCGGGCTGGGCCAGATCGGCCTGGTAGTCGCCGCTGTTGCGGCCGACGCTGACGATGGTGTGGCGGGCGGCCAGATTGGCTTTCACTGCTTGGCCTACGGTGCCGTTGGCGCCGATCAAGAGGATTTTCATGGGGTGTTCCTGGGTTTAGAAGTTAAGAAGCCTGGATTGTTTTGCAAATGCAGGACTACATAAAGTAGTTAATACTTCGCTATCTACTAAGCATTGGTTTGGAATAGCGATGGATAAATTCCGCAACATGGAAGTTATGGTGGCTGTGGTCGAAGGCGGCAGCTTCGCCGCTGCAGCCCGGCAGCTGGACATTTCGGCGGTGATGGTGGGCAAGCACATCCAGTCGTTGGAAACGCACCTGGGCGCCCGACTGCTGCAGCGCAGCACCCGGCAGCACAGCCTGACCGACGTGGGCCGCAGCTTCTACGAGGACAGCAAACGCGTACTGGAACAGGTGCGCTGGGCCGAGTCGGCGGTAGAGCGCAGCCGGGCCGCGCCGCAAGGCCTGCTGCGGGTCAGCGCGCCCACCACCTTGGGCAACCAGGTGGTTGCTCCGCTGGTGGCCGGGTTTTTACTGGACAACCCGCAAGTGCGGGTGGACCTGCAGCTCAGCGACGGGCTGGTCGATCTGGCCGGCGATGGCATCGACGTGGCGGTGCGCATCGGCCCGGTGGCCGACGAAGGCCTGGTGGCGCGGCCACTGCAGCCCTACCGCATGGTGATTGCCGCGGCACCCGCTTACCTGCAGCGGCACGGCCGACCGCAGCGTGCCGTCGACTTGGTGCAGCACACCTGCCTGCGCCACGCGGTATGGCATAGCCGTGCCGATTGTTTGTTGCGCGAGGACGGCAAAACCGTGGACTGGCCCGATCAGTCGCGCTTTGTTTGCAACCAGGGTGACAGCTTGCGTATCGCTGCGCTGCAGGGCCTGGGCCTGGTATTGCAGCCCGAGGTGTTGCTGGCCGACGACCTGGCCAGCGGCCGCCTGGTGGCCGTGCTGCCCGATTGCGTGCCCGCAGCCCGGCCGGCGCATCTGGTGTACCTGCCGGACCGGCGCCAGCTGCCCAAGCTCAGCCGCTTCATCAGCCACATGCTGCAGGCGTTGGGGGCTGAGGCCTAAATGGGGCTGTAGCGCAGGTAGATACTGCGCAAGTAGCTATTGAATCAATAGCGTCTGGAGTGTCTCAACGCCGACTGTGCAGGAAGTGCTGGAAGCGCCGCACACCGTCTGCCAGGCGCTGCGTATTGCTGGCAAAGCACCAGCGCAGGCAGGACTCACCTTCCGGCCCGAAGGCGCGGCCCGGCGCCAGGCCCAGCCCGGTGGCCTGCACCAGGTCCTTGCAGAAGGCCAGGCTGTCTGCTGCGGCGTCCATGTGAAAGAACAGATACATGGCGCCCTGGGGTTTGGACACTGTCAGCCCGTCCATGGTGGACAGCGCGCTATGCAGGTAGTCGCGGGCGGTGGCTAGGCGTTGCACAAACTGCTCCACCAGCGGCTCGCCGTCGCTTATGGCGGTGACAGCCGCCCGCTGCACAAAGCCGGGGGCGCAGCAGGTGTTGAACTCGATGAGCTTGGCCAGGTCGGCGCTCAGGCGTTCCGGCACCACCATCCAGCCCAGGCGCCAGCCGGTCATTTGCCAGGACTTGGAGAAGCTGTGTACGGAGATCAGCCTGTCGTCTGGCGTGCAGCGGGCCAGCCAGCTGTGTGCCTGGGGCGGTGTGTCGGCGCTGCGGTCGAACACCAGGCGTTCATACACGTCGTCGGCAATCAGCCAGATGCCATGCTGGCGGCAGTGCGCCAGCAGCGCGTCCTGCTGGTCGGGCGGCATAACCCAGCCGGTGGGGTTGTTGGGCGAGTTGACCAGCACGGCGCGCGTGCCCGGCGTCAGTGCCGTGAGCAGCGCGTCCAGGTCCAGCGTCCACCCGTGCTGCGCGTCCAGGTGCAGCGCCACCGTGTCCACCTGCGCGCCCAGCACGCGGGGGATTTCCACCAGGTTGGGCCACAGCGGGGTGACGGCCACCACGCGGTCGCCAGCTTCAATGACCAGCTGTGCGGCCAGCATCAGCGAGGAAATGCCACCGGAGGTGATGGCGATGCGTTCGGCCCCAATCGGCGTGTGGCGCCGGGTCAGGTAGTCCGCGATGGCCTGGCGCAGCGCGGGAATGCCCAGGTTGGGTGTGTAGAAGGTATCGCCGCCATCCAGCGCGGCCTTGGCCGCATCGCGGATGAAGGGGGCGGTGACCTGGTCGGGTTCGCCAAACCAGAAGGGCAACAGGTCCGTGCGGTGTGCGGCTGCGTCGGCCACAGCGCGGATACGAGAGGCCTGGATGTGCTGGACATTGTGGCGGGCCAGGGGTTGGTGTTGGAGCATGGTGGGGTGGTGGGGCAAGGGTGAAAAGCCGCCAAATTGTGCTTGCGCCGCGCTGAAATGTGCTTGCTTTTAGGGGCCTGTCAGCCCTAAGATTTTGGTGGAAACCACCAATAACCACATTGAAATAGAAAGACTCCACCCATGAGTGGTATTGATGAAGTTGATTTGGCTATTTTGAAAGCCCTGCAAGAAGACGGGCGTTTATCCAATGCCAAGCTTTCAGAGCAGATGCACCTGAGCGAGACGCCGTGTTGGCGCCGCGTGCGGCAGCTGGAGAGCAGTGGCTATATCGAGGACTACCAGGCCAATCTGAACCTGGACAAGCTGGGCTGGAAGATCCACGCTTTTGTGCTGGTCCGTTTCGAGAGCCATACCGCCAATGCGTTCGGGCTGTTTGAAGAGGTCATACAAAACAGTCCGCATGTTTTGCTGTGCCACCGCATCACGGGCGAGGCCGACTATTTGCTGCAGGTTATCGCCGTGGACCTGGATGACTACCGCAACTTTGTGGACAGCGTCCTGCGCAAACTGACAGGAATTGCGACGGTGCAGACCAATATTTCCCTGCAGAAAATAAAGTCCACGCACCGTATTCCCGTGCCCTCGAATGCATCAGCGGGCTGATGCCACTGTAAGAAAAATCACTGGCTGGCGCGGGCTATGCCGCTGGCGTTTGCCGTGGGGCTGGAGCTTTAAGCCTGCGCTAAGAAACCGAAGGGCTTAGCTGTTACAAGCCTGTATCGCCTGGCCACCCTTCGGTGGCGGGCACGCTACAGGAGTATCGCCATGGAACTGGACCCGCTAGACATCGTTGACCACGCCAAACCCGCCAGAAGGCCTACCAAGCGCCGCTGGCTGAACCCGGCGGTGGCTATCACCGTGGCGCTGCTGGCCACCTTTTTAGGCATCTGCAAGGTCAAGGACGACAACATCGTGCAGGGCATGCAGCAGGCCCAGGCCGACAAGCTGGACCACTGGCAGTTCTACCAGGCGCGCAATATGCGCGAAGAGATTGCCAACGCCACGCTGGCCCAGCTGCGCCTGCAGGCCATGGCCGTGACCGCGCCTGCCCAGCAGGCCGCCTACCAGCAGCAGATCAGCGCCTATGCGGCGCTGGCGCAGAAAGAAAACCAGAAGAAGGACGAGCTCAAAACCCAGGCCGAGCAAGACCAGAAGAGCTACGACGCGCTGAATTTCCGCGACGACCAGTTCGACCTGTGTGACGCGCTGATTGCCATCGCCATCTCCATGCTGGCCGTGGCCTCGCTCACGCAGCTCAGCAGCCTGTATTTGCTCAGCCTGGTGCCGGCGGGGTTCGGTGTGTTGATGGGCGTGTCGGGCCTGGTGGGGTTGGGTATCCACCCGGACGCGCTGATCAAGCTGCTAAGTTGAGTGGCTTTAATGTGGTTGTATGATGCAACTATATTGAAATAGCGAACTTGAGCCATGCCCGCCACATCCAGCACCCCCGCTTCTCTCGTTGACCATATCCGCAGCGCTGCGCGCCTGATGGTGCGCGAACTCGGCTTCATGCAGTCCACTCTGGCGGCCACGGATTACCCACCGTCGGCAGTGCACGCTATTTTGGAGATTGGTGCCCAGCGCACGCTGACGGCGGTGCAGCTGGGCGAGGTGCTGGGTCTGGAGAAGTCCAGCGTCAGCCGCATGGTGCGCAAGCTGGTGGATGCGGGCGAGCTGCAGGAGTCCGCCAGCGGTGACGATGGCCGGGTGAAATACCTGGCGCTGACGGCACAGGGCAAACGCAGCCTCAAGTCCATCCATGCCTACGGCCGCAAGCAGGTCTTGGGCGCGCTGGCGCAACTCACCGAAGCCCAGCAGCAGGCGGTGGCCGAGGGCCTGGCGGCCTATGCCCAGGCCTTGCAGGCGCGGCGCACGGGCATACCGGTGGTAGCGGGTTCGGCTTTGCAGATCGTGCAGGGCTACCAGCCCGGCGCGATAGGCCGTATCACGGAAATGCACGCCCGCTATTACAGCCGCAGCGTGGGTTTTGGCGCCTATTTCGAAGCCCGGGTGGCCAGTGGCCTGGCCGAGTTCAGTGCCCGCCTGGAGCAGCCGCGCAACGGCCTGTGGTTGGCCTTGCAGGCGGGGCGCATCGTGGGTTCGGTAGCGGTGGATGGTGAAGACCTGGGGTCGAACAAGGCGCATTTGCGCTGGTTCATCGTCGACGACGGCTTACGCGGCCTGGGCGCGGGCCGGCAACTGCTGGCCGAAGCCATGGCCTTCTGTGACCGCCAGGCTTTTACCGAAACCCATTTATGGACCTTCCAGGGGCTGGACGCTGCGCGCAAGCTGTACGAGACCTTTGGTTTTGCATTGGCCGAGCAATGGTCCGGGCAGCAATGGGGCACGCCGGTGGTGGAGCAGCGCTTCGTGCGCACCCTGCCAGCTACTTAAAGCGCTGCTGGTTTTGGTAGGCGCTACACCGCCGCACCAAACAGGCTACCCACCCCGGCCGTCACCGCCATGGCCAGCGCACCCCAAAAAGTGACACGCCATGCGCCCAGCCAGGGATGGGCCCCGCCCACGCGGGCCGCCACCGCTCCGAGCACGGCCAGGAAGAGCAGCGACATGCCTGCGATCCATAACGTCAGCCCCTGTGCAGGCGCCAGTGCTGCGACGGCCAGAGGCAGTACCGCGCCGACGGCAAAGCTGCCCGCCGATGCCCAGGCCGCTAGCAGAGGCCGCGCCGTGGCTATTTCCGAAATGCCAAGTTCGTCGCGCGCATGGGCGCCGATGGCATCGTGCACCATGAGTTGCTCTGCAACTTCGCGGGCCAGCTCGGGTGTCAACCCTCGGCTGGTGTAGATGGCCGTCAGCTCGCGCCGCTCGGCCACAGGGTCGGCTTCCAGTTCAGCGCGTTCCCGCGCCAGGTCGGCCCGCTCGGTATCTGCCTGGGAGTGCACCGACACATACTCTCCTGCTGCCATGGACATGGCTCCGGCGACCAGGCCAGCCACACCGGTCATCAGAATGTTGCCAATGCTGGATTGCGCCGCGGCGATGCCGACGATCAGGCTGGCGGTGGAGACGATGCCGTCGTTGGCACCCAGCACGGATGCCCGCAGCCAGCCAATGTGCTGGGTTCTGTGTCGTTCAATATGCCGCATGAAATTCCTTGGGTGGAAAGAGGAGCATTACAAACAAAAAAAGGCCGCCGGGTGCGCAGCATGGTTAGGACCAGGTTTCTTGGCTGGCTTTGCGCAGGGCTTGCGATGGCAATGGATTACAAGCGGTGAATATGAATGCAGCCTGAATCCAAACGGCCACGGCGACTTTCTTCAGCTTATCTTCATGTGAGGGGTATCCAATGCCTGCTTGGCTCCGTACAACTGACAAGGGATGCCCGGGATGGACTTCACCGCCGCCTTGGCCGGACCTTCGGCGAAGCCATGGAACGCCATCCATGGTTCACACACATTTGATCCAAACCCATACTATGACCTACCCCTGGACGCATAGTCTCACTTTGAGGAAAACAACATGATCCAACAAGCCACACCTCGCTACGACCGTCTCAGCCAGGCTTTCCATTGGCTCACGGCTATCGTCGTGACCATCGCGTTCATTCTCGGCCCCGGCGGCTTCGGGCGCATGATGCGCCAGGGTGTCGATCCCGCAACGCGAATCGATATCGTCTGGCACGAGTCCCTGGGCATTCTGGTGCTGGTGCTCACCCTGCTGCGCTTGCTGTGGGTTGCCTTTCGCCCGGCCGCGCCACAGTTCGAGATGAGCGGGGCCATGCACCTGGCCAGCAAACTCGGGCACATTGCCTTGTGGGTGCTGTTGCTGGCACTGCCAGTTACGGCCCTCCTGGCCCTGGGCAGCGAGAACCACCCTCTGACGCTGCTCGGCGGCATCCGCGTCGATCACATGCCCTGGATTGCCGACTCCGCCATCGCCGGACTGGCTGACTGGGGCGATGTGCACCAGTTCCTGGGCGACGCCATCATGTGGCTGGCCGGCCTGCATGCCGCTGCGGCCATCTTTCACCACGTGTTTTTGAAAGACGGGGTTTTGCTGGCGATGTTGCCCGGACGCAAGTGATGCGCAGTACGGGCCCGTTTTCAGGTTTGAAACCGTACCGTCACCCGCAGCCCTAGCGGCACGGCATCTGGATGCACATCTTCCAGCAGCACCTCGGCGTTGTGCTGCCGCGCAATCTCCTGCACGATGGACAGGCCCAGGCCCGAGCCATCGGCCTCGTTGCCTAGCGCGCGGTAGAAGGGCTGGAACACCAGCGCACGCTCTGCGGCGGGGATGCCGGGGCCGTTGTCCTCCACCTGCAGCTCGGCACCCTGGCCGGCGTTGGCCAGAGCGCGCACGGTGATGATGCCGGTGTGCGGTTCGTTGGACGGGGTGTAGTGGATGGCGTTTTCCACCAGGTTGCGCACCAGCTCTTTCAGCAGCGTGGGGTTACCCTGGATCTGCAGGCCGGGGCTACCGGCTTCGGCGCCGTCGTAGCCCAGGTCGATGCGTTTTTCCAGCGCGCGGGGCACGCAGTCACGTACTACCTCCATGGTCAGCCGGGCCAGGTCGCAGTCCTGCAGCGTCAGGCTGACGCCGCCGTTCTCGGCCCGGGCCAGGGCCAGCAGCTGGTTCACGGTGTGGGTGGCGCGGATGCTGGAGCGGCCGATCTGCTGTAGCGAACGTTTCAGCTCGGCCGTGCTGGTGCCTTCGCGCTGCGCCAGGTCGGCCTGCATGCGCAGCCCGGCTAGCGGGGTTTTCAGCTGGTGGGCGGCGTCGGCCAGAAAGCGCTTTTGCGTGGCGATGGAGTCCTTCAGACGGGTCAGCAGGTCGTTCACCGACGAGACCAGTGGCGCCACTTCCAGTGGCACGGCCTTTTCGTCCAGCGGGCTCAGGTCGTCCGAGGTGCGGGCGCGGATGCGGTCCTCCAGGCGCTTTAGCGGGCGGATGCCGCGCGCCAGCGCCAGCCACACCAGCAGCACGGCCAGCGGCAAGATGACGAACTGCGGCAGCATCACGCCCTTGATAATTTCGGCCGCCAGCACCGAGCGCTTTTCCCGCGTTTCGGCCACTTGCACCAGGGCCAGCTGGCTACCGGCAATGTCCAGCTTGATCCACAGATAGGCCACGCGCACGTCCAGGCCGCGCATCTCGTCGTCGCGCAGATGCACCGGGCCTTCAGCGGGCCTTTCATCGGCCGGCGGCAGCGGTAGGTCGGTATCGCCGCTGAGCAGTTCGCCACGCACGCCACGTACCTGGTAGTAGACCTGGTCGGAGTCGTCGGCGCGCATGATTTCGCGTGCCGGCAGCGGTAGGTTGAACTGCGCGTGGTCGGGCTGGGCCACCACCAGCAGCTGCGACAGCGCCTGCACGTTGTATTCCAGCGCCCGGTCAAACGGTTTGCCGGCAATGCCCTGGGCCACCAGCCAGGTCAGCGCCAGGCTGACCGGCCACAGCAACAGCAAGGGCGTGAGCATCCAGTCCAGGATTTCGCCGAAAAGCGAGCGTTGTTCGCGCTGGAAGATTTTCACGGCGATGGCGTTAGCGGGTGGGGCACCTGCGCATCTTAGCGACGCTGCCCTATGCCAAGCTTACGTGTTCACCCTGTGCTCAGCTTGTGGTTTAACCCGCGTATGAAACGGCCCGCATGCGGCCCGTTGCACACAAATCTCCTTCATTTGCAGGACAAGCGGTTACAGCTGCTTTCGTAAATTGCCTAGGCGCACGGGATAGGGGCGCATTTCGCGGCAAACTGCGGCCCTCCACAAGGTCCACGCCCACCCCATGCCCACCGATTTGACCGCCCTGCTCCAAGCATTCACCAGCACGAGCCGCCTGTACGAGTTGACACTGGGCGCGCCAGAAGCCGCCTCCAGTAAGACCCCCAGCCTGCTGGTAGAAGCCTTCGCGGCCAGCGAGTCGCTGCACAGCGTAGGCAGCCGCGACATCATCGCCCTGAGCACCCAGGCCGACATCGCCACCGACCAACTGCTGGGCCAACGCGCCAGCCTGCAGACCAGCCTGTCCGACGGCAGCCGCACCCCCTTCACCGGCCTGGTGGTGCAAGCCGCCCAGCTGGGCAGCTTCGGCGGCCTGGCCCGCTACCACCTGCGCGTGGCACCCTGGATCTGGCTGCTGGGCCAGTCGCGCAGCAGCCGGGTCTGGCAAGACATGTCCACCACCCAGATCGTGGACGCCGTCTTCCAAAGCTACCAGGCCGTCGCCGCCTGGCGCTGGAGCGACGAAGTTGGCCCCTTCCTGCGCAACACCCAGGGCAACACCCCCCAGCGCAGCTACTG